>JACPVA010000119.1 GCA_016191995.1 Burkholderiales bacterium
ACGCTCGCCGAGCGGCGCCGCCGCGCATCCCGCCAGCGCGACCGCGACGATCGCAGCGCCGGCCGCGGCTGCCGCACGCACCGCGCGCGAGCCGGGCGCGGCGCGCGGCGCAGCCGCACGCGGCATCGACAGGCGGCTGTCCATCAGCGATCCTCCCGCGGCGCGTGCTCGTTGATATTCTCGGTCTGGTGCCGGTACAGCATCTCCTGGCGCCGGCTGACCGGGGCCAGGCGGCGCACCAGGACATAGAACAGCGGGACGAAGAACACCGCCAGCACGGTGCCGGTGAGCATGCCACCGACGACGCCGGTGCCGATCGCGCGCTGGCTCGCCGAGCCTGCGCCGCTGGCCAGGAACAGCGGCAGCACGCCGAGCGTGAACGCCATCGAGGTCATCACGATCGGGCGGAAGCGCAGCCGCGCCGCCTCCAGCGCGGCGCGCATCGCGTCACGGCCCTGCGCCTGCGCGTCCTTGGCGAACTCGATGATCAGGATCGCGTTCTTGGCCGACAGCCCGATGATCGTCACCAGCCCGACCTGGAAGTACACGTCGTTGGCGTAGCCGCGCAGCACCGTCGCCAGCACGACGCCGAGAACCCCGAGCGGCACGACCATGATCACCGCGGCCGGGATCGACCAGCTCTCGTACAGCGCCGCCAGGCACAGGAAGACCGCCAGGATCGCGAAGCCGTACAGGATCATCGCCTGGTCGCCGGCGAGACGTTCCTCGCGGCTGATGCCGGTCCACTCGTGGCCGAAGCCCTCGGGCAGCTGGGCGATCAGGCGCTCGACCTCGGCCATCGCGTCGCCGGTCGAGTAGCCCGGCGCCGCCTCGCCGCCGATGCGCATCGCCGGGTAGCCGTTGTAGCGCACGGTCTGCATCGCACCGGTCGCCCAGCGCGTGCTCGCGAAGGCCGCGAGCGGCACCGGCTCGCCGCGCGCATTGGGCGCGGTCAGGCGCAGCACGTCCTCGGGCTGCATGCGCGCCGGCGCATCGGCCTGGACGACGACGCGCTGCAAGCGCCCGCGGCTCGGGAAGTCGTTGACGTAGGCCGACCCGAGCGCGGTGGCGATCGTCGCGCTGACGGCGTCGAAGCTCACGCCCAGCGCCGCCGCGCGCTCGCGGTCGACCTCGATCTGCAGCTGCGGCGCGTCCTCCAGCCCGTCCGGGCGCACCTGGGTCAGCACCGGGCTGCGACCGGCCATGCCGAGCAGCTGGTTGCGCGCCGCGACCAGCGCCTCGTGGCCGAGGCCGGCGCGGTCCTGCAGCCGCAGGTTGAATCCCGACGCGCTCCCCAGCTCGGGGATCGGCGGCGGGCTCAAGGGGAAGACGAAGGCATCGCGGATGCCCATGAACGCGCCGAAGGCACGCCCGGCCAGCGCCTGCGCCGACTGGCCCGCTCCGCTGCGCTCGTCCCAGTCCTTCAGGTTGACGAAGGCGAGCGCCGCATTCTGCCCCTGGCCGCTGAAGCTGAATCCGAGCACGCCGACCATCGCCTGCACCTCGGGCTGCTTCAGCATGAAGCCCTCGACCTGCTCCATCACCGCGCGCGTGCGCTGCTGCGTCGCGCCGGGCGGAAGCTGGACGTTGACGATCAGGTAGCCCTGGTCCTCGGCCGGCAGGAACGACGCCGGCAGCCGCAGGTAGGCCCATGCGAGCGCGCCGGCGATGACGAGGTAGATCAGCATCAGCCGCGCGGCGCGCGGCAGCAGCGCCGCCACCCCGCTGCCGTAGCCGCGCGCGGTGCGCTCGAAGAAGCGGTTGAACCAGCCGAAGGGGCCGCGCGTGGCGTGCTCGTGCCCGGGCGCGAGCGGCTTCAGAAGCGTCGCGCACAGCGCCGGCGTCAGCGACAGCGCCATGAAGGCCGAGAAGCCGATCGACGCCACCATCACGGTGGCGAACTGGCGGTAGATGTTGCCGACCGACCCGGGGAAGAAGGCCAGCGGCACGAAGACCGCGATCAGCACCACCGTGATGCCGACGATGGCGCCCTGGATCTGCCCCATCGCCTTGCGCGCCGCCTCGCGCGGGGCCAGGTGCTCCTCGCGCATGATGCGCTCGACGTTCTCGACGACGACGATCGCGTCGTCGACGACGATCCCGATCACCAGCACCATGCCGAACATCGTCAGCACGTTGATCGAGTAGCCCAGCGCCAGCAGCACCGCGAAGGTGCCCAGCAGCGCCACCGGCACGACGATGGTCGGGATGATCGTGTAGCGGATCTTCTGCAGGAACAGCAGCATCACCAGGAAGACGAGCCCGACCGCTTCGAGCAGCGTTGCCGCGACCTGCGTGATCGAGATGCGCACGAAGCGCGAGGTGTCGTACGGGATGACGTAGCTCATCCCGGCCGGGAAGTAGGCCTTCAGCTCGTCCATCCGGGCGCGGATCGCGGCCGCCGTCTGCAGCGCATTGCCGGTCGGCGCGAGCTGCACGCCGATCGCTGTCGACGGCTTGCCGTTCAGCCGCGCGCTGGTGGCGTAGAACTGGGCGCCGAGCTCGACGCGCGCGACATCGCGCAGCCGCACGGTCGAGCCGTCGGCATTGGCGCGCAGCAGGATGTCGCCGAAGGCGTCGACGTCCGAAAGCTGCCCTTCGACGACGACGGTGGCGGTGATGCCCTGCCCCGCCACATGCGGCAGCTCGCCGATGCTGCCGGCGGGAACCTGCGCGTTCTGGGCCCGGATCGCCGCCAGCACCTGCGCGCTCGACAGCCCGTAGCCCTGCAGCTTCGCGGGGTCGATCCAAACCCGCATCGCCTGCTCGGTGCCGAACAGCTGGGCCTGGCCGACGCCGGGGACGCGCTGCAGCTCCGGCAGCACGTTGCGCGCCGCATAGTCGCCCAGCCGCACCGGGTCCCAGGCCGGGTCGGTCGAGCTGAGCACCGTCACGAGCAGGAAGTTCGAGCGCGCCTTCTCGACCCGCACCCCCTGCTGGGTCACCGCCGACGGCAGCCGCGGCGTGGCACGCGCGAGGCGGTTCTGCACCTCGACCTGCGCCAGGTCGGCGTCGGTGCCGGTCTCGAAGGTCAGCGTCAGGCTGCCGCTGCCGTTGGCCTGCGCGACCGACTCCATGTAGATCAGCCCGGGCGCACCGTTCATCTCGCGCTCGACGATCGCCAGCACGCTGTCCTCGAGCGTCTGCGCCGAGGCACCGGGGTAGCTGGCCGAGACGATGATCGACGGCGGCGCGACCGGCGGGTATTGCGAGACCGGCAGCTGCGTGATCGCGACCCCGCCGGCGACCATCAGGAACAGCGCGAGGACCCAGGCGAAGATGGGCCGATCGATGAAGAAGCTGGGCATGGCCTCCGCCTCGCGTCAGCCGCCGGCGGCCGGTTTTGCGCCACCCTGACCGGCCGCGGGCTGCGACGCGCCGCCGGGCCCGCCCGCAGCGGGCGCACCGGCTTCCGCAGCAGCCGCCGGCGGCTTGCCGGCCGCGCCCGGCTGCCAAGGCACCGGGTTGACCGGCGCGCCGGGCGCCATCATCTTCTGGAAGCCGTCGACGATCACGCGCTCGCCGGGCTGCAGCCCGCCGGTGACGACCCAGGCCGTGCCCGAGGAGCCGGCCACGGCCACCGGCCGGCGCTGCGGCACGTTCCCCTCGCCGACGACGAGCACCGTGTCGCCCTGCTGCGTGCGCGTCACCGCCTGCTGCGGAATCCTCACCGCGGCCGGCAGCGTCGCCTGCGCCAGCCGCACGCGAACATACTGCCCCGGCAGCAAGATGCCTTCAGGGTTGGGCAGTTCGGCGCGCAGCGTGACCTGGCCCGAGCTCGGGTCGACGCCGAGGTCGCTGAACAGCAGCCGGCCCGGCTGCGGCAGCTCGCTGCCATCGTCGAGGACGACGCGCACCGTCGCGCTGCCAGCGGCAGCGCCGCCCGCGCTGGCCGTGCGGCGCAGCCGCTGCAGTTCGGCGCTGGACTGCGTGAAGTTGACGTAGACGCTGCCGATCTGCTGGATCAGCGCCAGCGGCGTGGCCTCGGCGGCGCTCACCAGCGCGCCCTCGGTCACGAGCGCGCGGCCGATGCGCCCGCCGATCGGCGCCGTCACCTGCGTGTAGCCGAGGTTGATGCGCGCGGTCTGCAACGCCGCGCGCGCCGCGGCGACATCGGCCTCGGCCAGCCTGCGCGCCGACTCGGCATTCGCCAGGTCCTGGTCGCTGATCGCGCGCGCGGCGGCCAGCGGGCGGTAGCGCTCGGCGGTCAGCCTGGCCTGCGCGGCAGCGGCCTCGGCTTTCAGCAAGGTGGCCTGCGCGCTGTCCAGCGCCGCCTGGTACGGTGCCGGGTCGATGCGGTATAGCGGCTGCCCCGGCCTGACATCGCTGCCCTCGCGGAACAGCCGCTGCTGGACGACACCGTTGACGCGCGCGCGCACCTGCGCCGAGCGCAGCGCCTCGATGCGGCCGGGCAGCTCGGAATCGACGGCGACGGCCTCGGGCCGCACATCGACGACGCCGACCGCCGCCGGCGGCATCCCGCCGCCGCCGGGGCCTGCGGGGCCACCGGCGCCTGCGGGAGCGCCGCCGTCGCCGCAGGCGGACAGCAGCAGCGCCACCAGCGTCGGCAGCAGAAGACGAAGGCGCAGGCGAACAGGGGCTGCAGTCGGCACGGGAATCGCCTTGGGTTTGCGGTGGATGCGTGGGCTCGGGGGGCGTCGGCGCGCGCTGCGGGCGGCGCGGTCGGGAAGTGTGCCGCGGGCGGGTTACGGTTCCGTAAAGACCTCGGACCTGGCACGGCCGCCTCAGGGCCGCCGTCTCGCGGCCTGCCTGCAGGACGCGCCGCGTCGGGCCAGCCGACGATACTCGCGACGTCGCAACCGGCGGCGCAGCGGGATCCCGAGGTCGCGGAGTATACCTACACCGTAGAATGTAAACGTCGGCGCGCCGCGCTGCCCCTGCCGCCAACCCGCCACCGACCGATGCCCCGCCGGACCAAGGCCGAAGCGCAAGCCACCCGCGCCAGCCTGCTCGACGCCGCCGAGCGGCTGTTCCAGGCGCGCGGCGTCTCGCGCAGCTCGCTGCAGCAGATCGCCGAAGCGGCCGGAGTCACGCGCGGCGCGGTCTACTGGCATTTCCGCGACAAGGGCGAGCTGTTCGCCGCGATGATGGAGCGCGCCCGGCTGCCGATGGAAGAAGCACCCAGCCCGGCCGAAGGCACGCAGACCGTGGCCGGGCCCGTGGCGCTGGCGGCCTTGCGTGACGCGCTGCTGCGCACGCTGGCGCGCATCGCCGGCGACGCGCGCGTGCGCGGCCTGCTCGAGATCGCGCTGCACAAGGTCGAGTTCGTCGACGAGCTGGCCGCGGTGCGCGAACGCCACCACCAGGCGATGGACGAGCACCGCGCGGCGATCGAGCGCTGCCTGCGGCGTGCCGGGCGACCGGCGGCGACCGTGGCCGACGAGGCGCTGGGCCTCAATGCGCTGGTCGCCGGCCTCATCCACGCCTGGATGCTGGCCCCCGGCAGCTTCGACCTCGTCGCGCGCGGGCGCACCGCGATCGACACCTACCTCGCAGGGCTCGCGCCGCCGTCGGCGCCAGCCGCGCCGCAGCGCCGCCAGCGCAGCCGCCGATGAAGACGCCCGAGTGGTGGACCTTGTCGACCGCGCAGCTCGCGGTCGAGGCGCTGGCGATCGTCGCCTTCGCGCTGTCGGGCGTCATCGAGGGCGCGCGCAAGCGGCTGGACGTGGTCGGCGTCTGCGTCGTCGCCGGCCTGGCGGCGTTCGGCGGCGGCACGCTGCGCGACGTGCTGCTGGACCGCCGGCCGCTATTCTGGATCGAGCACCCCGGCTGGCTGTGGGGCGTGCTGGCACTCGGGATCGGTGCGATGCTGCTGATGCGCGCCCAGCACCTCGAGCCGACCGAGCGTGCGATGCAATGGCCCGACGCGATCGGGCTGGCGCTGTTCAACGCCAGCGGGCTGCAGATCGCGCTGGCCGCCGGGCTGCCGGCGCTGCCGGCGGTGCTGATGGGTGTCGTCACCGCGACCTTCGGCGGCGTGCTGCGCGACATCGTCTGCAACGAGATCCCGCACGCCTTCAGCGACCACCGGCCCTACGCGGTGTGCGCCTTCGCCGGGGGCTGGCTGGGGGTCGCCGCGGCCGGCGCCGGCATGGGCGAAGGCAGCGTGCTGCTGCTGACCGCCGGCAGCACGCTGGCGCTGCGCGCGCTGGCAGTCGTCTTCGACTGGCGGCTGCCGGGCTGGCGCGACGCCGGGCGTTGACATCGCGCCCGCGCCGCACGCCTGGCCGCGCGCCGCACGACAATACCGGCCCGGCCTGCCCGCGACGGCCGGCCCGCAGCGAACCGAGCCCCGCCGATGACCCCCGACCCCCGACTGCTGCGCGAGCGCATCGCGCGCTGGCCGACCGACCGCCTCACCGGCATGCGCCGCGGCATCGAGCGCGAAGGCCTGCGCGCGCTGCCCGACGGCACGTTGGCGCTGACCCCGCATCCGGCCGCACTCGGCGCGGCGCTGACGCATCCGCACATCACGACCGACTTCAGCGAGTCGCAGCTCGAGCTGATCACCGGCGTACACGCGACGATCGACGGCTGCCTGGGCGAGCTGCAGCGCATCCACCAGTTCGTCTGGCGCAGCCTGGCCGACGAGCTGCTGTGGGCCGCGAGCATGCCGTGCACGCTGCCGGCCGACGAGACGATTCCGGTGGCGCGCTTCGGCACCAGCAATATCGGCCGCGCCAAGAGCGTCTACCGCATCGGGCTGGGGCACCGCTACGGCAAGCGCATGCAGACGATCTCGGGCGTGCACTACAACTGGTCGCTGCCCGGGCTCGGCAACGACGACCACTTCGCGCTGATCCGCAACTTCCGCCGCCATGCCTTCGTCCTGCTGACGCTGTTCGGCGCCTCGCCGGCGGTGTCGGCCAGCTTCGTCGCCGGGCGGCCACACGGGCTGCAGCCGCTCGCGACGCAGACGCTGGGGCTGCCGCACGCGACCACGCTGCGCATGGGGCGGCTGGGCTACCAGAGCGACGCCCAGGCGGCGCTGGCGGTCAGCTACAACTGCCTGGAGAGTTACGCCGCCTCCTTGCACACGGCGCTGACGCGGCCGCATCCGCCGTACGAGGCGATCGGCATCCGCACCCCCGGCGGCGAATACAACCAGCTCGCCACCAGCCTGTTGCAGATCGAGAACGAGTTCTACGGCACGATCCGCCCCAAGCGCGTGATCCGGCCCGGCGAGCGCCCGCTGCACGCGCTGCGCGACCGCGGCGTCGAGTACATCGAGGTTCGCTGCCTGGACCTGGACCCGTTCTCGCCCGTCGGCGTGGCGGCACCGACGCTGGCCTTCGTCGACGTCTTCCTGCTGCACTGCCTGCTCGCCGACAGCCCGCCGGACCACCCGCTCGAGATCGCCTCGCTGGCGCGCAACCAGGAGCGCACCGCGACGCGTGGGCGCGAGCCCGGGCAGGCGCTGGAGTGCTGCGAAGGCGGCGTCGTCGGGTTGCAGGAATGGGCGTTCGCGCTGATCGAGGAGTGCGAGCCGATCGCGCAGGCGCTCGACACCGCGTTCGGCGGCCGCACCTATGCCGACGCGGTGCGCGCGGCCCGAAACGCACTGGAAGACCCGGCGCGGCTGCCGTCGGCGCGTGTGCTCGACGAGATGGGGCGCGAGCACGACATGGGCTTCAACGCCTTCGCGCGCGCGCGCTCGCGCGCCGCCGGCGAGGCCTTGCTGGCGCTGCCGTGGACGCCGTCCGAACAGTCGCGCTTCGAGGCCTGCGCCGGGCGTTCGCGGCGCGAGCAGGCCGAGCTCGAGGCGAGCGAAAGCCTGCCGTTCGAGGACTACCGGCAGCACTATGTCTCGGCGCAGCGGCTGATGCCGGCGGCGGGCTGAGGCCACGCCGCGCATTCGACCCCACGGCAGACGGCCGGGCCCGATCGCGGCGATGATCTCGGCCCGCTACCCCATCCCGCACGGAGACAACCCGCATGAAGCTCTACTACAGCCCCGGCGCCTGCTCGCTGGCATCGCACATCGTGCTGCACGAGTCCGGCCTGCCGTTCCAGGGCGTGGTCGCCAGCACGAAGACGAAGAAGCTGGCCGACGGCAGCGACTACACGGCGATCAACCCGCTCGGCTACGTGCCGCTGCTCGAGCTCGACGACGGCCAGCACCTGCGCGAAGGCCCGGCCATCATGCAGTATGTCGCCGACCAGGTGCCGGCGAAGAAGCTGATCCCGGCCTGGGGCACGATGCCGCGTTACCGGGCGATCGAGTGCCTCAACTTCATTGCGACCGAGCTGCACAAGGGTTTCTCGCCGCTGTTCAATCCGGCGATGCCCGAGGACGCGAAGGCGCTGGCGCGCACCCGGCTCGTCGACCGCCTGAAATGGGTCGACAGCCAGCTCGAGGGCCGCGACTACCTGCTCGGCAGCACGTTCAGCGTGCCCGACGCCTACCTGTTCGTTGTCGCCGGCTGGGGCAAGCATGTCGGCGTCGACATCGCGACGCTGCGGCACCTGGGCGCCTTCATGGCCCGCATGGCGGCACGTCCGGGCGTGCAGGCGGCGCTCAAGGCCGAGGGATCGCTGAAGTAGGCGCGAGGCTCCTGCGGCGGGTGCGTCCCCAGGGGCGCCGGCCGGTTTCGCGACCGCTGAAACCGATACGGCGCTCGTCTGGCACTGCCGGCCTCGGCGGCGACGCAACGTCGCGGGGCGTCAGACACGCGCGGGCGATTGGACAGCGCATTCGGAACTGCGCCGCCCCCGACGAGGACATGCAGGCCTAGCCGCTTCGTCACCCGTGCCCGGCGCCTGCGCATGCGTTGCGGTGGGACGGTTCGGGACGGCAGGCAACTGCCCTCAGGCATCGCCGCCTTCCAGACGCCTGGGCCCTGCGCCGCCGCCGCCTCGCGGACCCCGTGCCAGAGCCATCGCGGTCTCCCACTGGGCTTCGAGCCGAGTGATCCGTCGATCGTGATCGCGGAGTTCGCGCGCGAGGTCCTTCAAGGTGTCACCGGCACGCTTGACGTCGTCGGCGAGGCGAACAGCTTCCCGGATGGCGCTGAGCGCCTCGCTGAGCGCGCTCAAGCAGCCGCCTTCGCATTGCTGGCGGCATCCGGCCTATGCGGCCTGGCTCGCAGTTCCTCGAGTACGGTCTCCGCTTCGTCGAGGCCGGCACGAAGCGACTTCTTGGCTTGCGCCACGGAAGTTCGCAGCTCTGCGACGAGCCCTTGCAACGCCGCTTCGTCGCTGCTCGGCCGTTGTTCGCAGCGAGCCCGCACCAGCTCCGCAACGCTGACGCCCTCGCGCTTGGCCTCCCTCGACAGGAAAGCCTTGAACTCGGGCGTGGTCAGAAGGGTCACTCGTTCGGTCTTCATGAGGTTCCCGACAAACGGCGCATGCGCATGCACATGGTAATGTCGGCACCCATGCCCGTCAATCGTCAGTGGCGTCCGTCAGTGGCGTCCCCGCAGGGCACGCATCGGCACCATGGCCTTCAACTGCCTGGGGCTGTCGATCGGGGTCCGCCTCGGCAGCCGCCGTGATGATCCTGTCCTCCTCGACAGTCGGCACCTTGACGGGGGCCGCTCGGTTGGCTTGGACATAGTGCTTAACCTCGCGTCGATTCGCGCGCCTGAGGCTGATGATCCTCCTGGACGAGCGACCGCCTAGCTGGCGGCAGCGCTGCGCGCGTTCGGGCCACCCTTTGGCGTCTCTGACCGTAAGCCGGCGCAGGGCAAGCTTCGCGCTGCGATGGCGCGCGCAAGTCCGCGAGTTTGTTGGTCGGGGTGACACGATTCGAACGTGCGACCCACTGCTCCCAAAGCAGTTGCGCTACCAGGCTGCGCCACACCCCGAGGATCAGGATTCTACGGCGCGCGCGTCGACGTCGATGATTTCGCCGCCGGCGGCTGCGGCAGCGCCTTCCGCCGCGCCATCCGGCGCCGGCAGCGCGAGCTGGCGCGCGACCTCGGCACACTGGCGGATGTGCAGCTCGCACATGTAACGCAAGGCCGAGTAGGTCAGCAGCGCGGAGACCGCCTGCCCGGCCAGCGGCACGTACTTCGCCGCCTGCTGCGTCGTCAGCCGCACGCCGACGAGCTTGAGCATGCGCAGCACCAGCTCGCGCGTCACGACCTTGCCGACCAGCATGCCGCCGCCGGCGCTGATCGCCTTGTAGACGACGACGCGACGGTCGGGCGCGAGGCGCTCGACCTGCTCGGGCGACAGGCCGAACTCGGCGCTGATGCGCGGCAGCAGCGCGACGAGGATGGCGACGTCGGTCGCCCAGTCCAGCCCCGGCAGCGGCACCGCCGCGACGCCGGCGGCGAGCAGCGCGCGCCGGCCGACCAGGCGCCGGCTGCGCGCGATCGCGGCGGCGATCGCGGGGTCGGCCGTGGCGTCCCTTGCGGCACTGCCGCGCGGACGTCGCTCAGGCGAGCGGCCGATCGCTGACGACGACGCCATCGGCATCGGCACACAGCCAGTCGCCGGGGCGCACCCACACGCCCTCGATTTGCACCGCCACGTCGACGTCGCCGGCGCGCTTGCGCTCGGTCGGCATCGGGATCGTGGCCAGCGCCAGCATCCCGACCTCGGCCGCGGCCAGCTCGGCGACGTCGCGTACCGCACCGTGGACGACGACACCGGCCCAGCCGTTGCGCGCCGCCGCAGCGGCGATATTGCCGCCGACCAGCGCCCGCCGCAGCGAGCCGGCTCCGTCGACGACCAGCACCGCCCCGTCACCGGGGCCTTCCAGCAGCGCCTTGACCGAGGTGTTGTCCTCGAAACAGCGCACGGTGCGAACGCGGCCGTGGAAGGCCTGCCGGCCGCCGAACTGGCGGAATACCGGCGGCAGCACGCGCAAGCCGCCATCGGTGTCGCCCTTGCGGGCGTCGCACAGGTCGCAGGTCGAGATCACGCTCATCGCCCGGCCGCCGCGAGCCTCACTGCGGCGGGATGCGCAGCACCTGCCCCGGGTAGATCTTGTCCGGGTGCTTCAGCATCGGCTTGTTGGCCTCGAAGATCGCCGGATACTTGTTCGCGTCGCCGTAGAACTTCTTGGCGATCTTGGACAGCGTGTCGCCGCTGACGACGGTGTGGAACTGGGCCTCGGGCGCGGGGGTCTGGACCGTCATCATGTCGTTGACCTTCTCGACCCCGGCGACGTTGCCGCAGCACAGCAGGATCTTTTCCTTGGTCGCCTGGTCGGCGACGCTGCCGTCGACGGTGACGGTGGCACTCGGGGCGTCGAAGGCGATATTCAGCCCGCCGGCGTCGATGCCCTGGGTCTTGATGTAGCCGCGGATCGCCTCGGCGGCAGCCGCGCTCATCGCCGCGACATTCTCCGGCGTCGGCGCCTTCTTGACCGCCTCCTCGGCGGCCTTGGCCTGGCCGATGCCGAACAGCTTCTCGCCGGCGTCCTTGATGAATCCGAGCAGTCCCATGCTTTCCTCCTGAGGTGGTTGGGGGCGGTAACCCCGAGACTCTAGCGCAGCCCGGCCACGACGCCGTGACAAGGCAGCTGGGCGACGGAACCAGCGCGAGCGGGTCGCCACGACGAAGCGGCCCGCGCCGGCGAGCCGGCATGGCGATCACCCGGACGGCGTCGCGCGCGCACCCGGCGTCATCGCCGAGCTCCGTAGGGTTGCGGCTTCCGGCGCGGGAATGCGCCTCGATCGGCCGCCCTCATCGCGACATGGGGCCCGAGTGCCCGTCCTGCGCGCTCGCCCCGGGCCGCACGAGCGGCGTGAAGCGCGCCTGCTCGGTCGCGCCGCCAGCCAGTGTCACCGACACGATCGCCTTCATGTCCGGCGTCGACGCATAGCGGCCGGATCCCTTCAACCGGTTGCCGCCGTCCGGCATCAGCGCGATGGACGTCCTGGTCTTGCCGAACAGGATCGTCGCAGTCCCCTTGGCCCCCACGGTCGGCAGCTCGGCGCCGGCGTGGTCCGTCAAGTAGACGATCACCGCGTTGTCCCGGGCCTCGACGCTGTCCTTGGCGACGACCAGCTCCAGGTGGTACGAACCCGCCGTTCGGAGCTGGCCGCCGTGCGGAGCGGCCTGCGTGTCGATGTGCCCGTCCGAATGCGCCATGGCATGGCCGGGGGTCAGGGCGAACAGGCCGGCGGCGGCCATCGCGGCCATCGCGATCTTGCGAATCTCCAAGATGCTTCTCCTTCGGGTTGGAAAACCGTCGTTGCGTCAGTAGCTCGCTTGGCCATGCTCGGCGAGCAGTCGCTGCAGCGGCCGCTCGCCCCACAACCAGAACATCAGCGGCGTGAGCACGGTGTCGAGCATGGTGGAGCTGACCAGTCCGCCGAAGATGACGACGGCGACCGGATGCAGCACCTCCTTGCCCGGCGCGTCGGCGGACAGCAGCAGCGGCATCAGCGCGAAGGCGGCGACCAGCGCGGTCATCAGCACCGGCGTCAGGCGCTCGAGCGACCCGCGAACGATCATTCGCTGGCCGAAGGACTCGCCTTCGAAGGCGCACAGGTTGATGTAGTGACTGATCTTCAGGATGCCGTTGCGGGTGGCGATACCGGTCAGCGTGATGAATCCGACCAGCGCGGCCACCGACAGCGGCTGGCCGGAGATCCACAGCGCCACCACGCTACCGACCAGCGCCAGCGGGATGTTGCCCATGATGATGGCCGTCAGCACCGCCGAGCGGTAGCGGCTGTAGAGGACCAGGAAGATCATGGTCAGCGACACCAGCGCCAGCAGGGCGATCAGCCGCGCCGCGTCCTCCTGCGCCTGGAACTGCCCTTCCAGCGCGGTGAAGTAGCCCTCGGGCATTGCGCGTGCGGCCAGCTCGGCCCGGATGTCCGCGATCACCTGCGACATGTCGCGGCCGTCGGTGTTGGCCGACAGCACGATGCGCCGGCGCGAGTTCTCGCGGCTGACCTGGTTCGGCCCTTCGCCGTCCTCGATGGTGGCCAGTCGCGACAACGGCACGTGCCCGGTCGGGGTCTCGATCAGGAGCGTGGGCAGCGCCTGCAGCCCGCGCCCGGACTCCGGCAGTCGCACGACGAGGTCGAAGCGCCGGTTGCCTTCGACGATCTGGGTGATGCGCTCGCCCTCGATCACCTGCTCCAGCGAACGCAGCAGCGCTCCCGGCGCGACGCCGTGGCGCGCCGCCTGCTCGTAGTCCACGCGGATCTTGATCTGCGGGATGAGCACCTGCTTCTCGATCTGCAGATCCGTGATGCCGGCGATCCGGGACAGCCGCGCGCGCAGGTCCTCCGCCAGGCCGCGCAGCGTGTCCAGGTCGTCGCCATAGATCTTCAGCGCGATCTGCGCGCGCACGCCCGACAGCAGGTGATCCAGGCGGTGCGAGATCGGCTGGCCGACGTTGGTCGCCGCCGGCAGCCGGGCCAGGCGCGCGCGCAGCTCGCCGATGATGGCCTCGCGGCTGCGTGCCGAGGGCTCGAGGTCGACATCGAGCTCGCTGTAGTGCACGCCTTCGGCATGCTCGTCGAGCTCGGCACGGCCGGTGCGGCGGCCGACCAGGGTCACCTCGGGCACCTGGGCGATGAGCTTCTCGGCCGCCTCGCCGATGCGGTTCGATGCCTCCAGCGAGGTGCCGGGGTCGAGCAGCAAGTTGACCGTCAGCGTTCCCTCGTTGAACGGCGGCAGGAAGGAGCGCGGAAAGTACGGCACGCTGGACGCCGCGGCGACCACCGCCACCAGGGCCACCGCGAGCAGCACCCGGCTGCGGCCGAACGACCAGTGAAGCAGCCTGGCGTCCCAGCGCTTGAGCCCGTTCACCAGCGGGCTGTCGCCGGCGTGCAACCTCTTCATGCGCGGCAGCAGGTAGTACGCGAGCACGGGCGTCACCGTGACCGAGACGACCATGCTCGCGAGGATGGAGACGATGTAGGCCACGCCCAGTGGCGTGAACAGCCGGCCTTCGATTCCCGGCAGCACGAACAGCGGCACGAACACCAGCACGATGATGAAGGTGGCGTAGACGATCGCCGAGCGCACCTCGAGGGTCGCCGCCGCGATCACTTCGACCACCGGCCGCGCGGAGGGCTGTGCGCGGTTGATCTTGAGCCGGCGCAGCACGTTCTCGACACCCACGACCGCGTCGTCGACCAGCTCACCGATGGCGATCGCCAGCCCGCCGAGGGTCATGGTGTTGATCGACAGCCCGACGTAGCGGAAGACCAGCGCCGTCGCCAGCAGCGACAGCGGAATCGCCGCCAGCGAGATGAGCGTGGTGCGCACGTTGAGCAGGAACAGGAACAGGATCACCGCAACCAGGATCGCGCCGTCGCGCAGCGCCTCCTCGACGTTGGCCACCGAGTTCTCGATGAAGTTGGCCTGCTTGAAGAGGAACTGCGGCGCCTCGACGCCTGGTGGCAGGCCCTTGCGAAGCTCGTCGAGTGCACGCTCGACCTCGCGCGTGAGCTGCACGCTGTCGGCCGCGGGCTGCTTCTGCACCGACAGGATCACCGCCGGCCGGCCGTTGTAGCCGGCGTCGCCGCGCTTGATCGCGGGCGCGACCATCACCTCGGCCACCTGGTCGAGCAGGATCGGCTGGCCGCTCTTCACGGCGACCACCAGGCTGCGCAGGTCCTCGATGCGGCTGGTGCGACCGATCTGGCGGATCAGGTATTCGCGGCCCTGCGACTCGAGAAAGCCCCCGCTGGTGTTGGCGCCGAAGTCCCTCAGCGCCTCTTCCAGCCGCTCGCGCTCCACACCCAGCGCCTGCAGCTGCGACGGCTCGATCTCCACGCGGTACTGCCGCACCTCGCCGCCGATCGGGATCACCTGCGCGATGCCGGGAACCGTGAGCAACCGCGGCCGCATGACCCAGTCGGCATACTCGCGCACCTGCATCGGGCTGACCTTGGCCGGGTCGGCGGGCAGCGCGATCAGCAGGATCTCGCCCATGATCGACGAGATCGGACCGAGCTGGGGCACGATGCCCTCGGGCAGTTGCTCGCGCACCAGGTTCAGCCGCTCGCTGATCTGCTGGCGGTTGCGATAGGTATCCGATCCCCACTCGAACTCGACGTAGACGATCGACAGGCCGACGCCGGAGACCGAGCGCACCCGGGTCACGCCGGGCATGCCGTTCATGCTCGACTCGATGGGGAAGGTGACGAGCTGCTCCACCTCCTCCGGCGCCATGCCGCCGGCCTCGGTCATCAGCGTCACCGTCGGCTTGTTGAGGTCGGGAAAGACGTCCACCGGCATCTGCCGCACCGTGAGCGCGCCGTAGATCACGAGCAGCAGCGAGACCCCCAGGACGATCAGGCGCTGCTTCAGGGCAAGCCGGATGATCGCGTCGAACATCGCCTCACCTCACCAGCGCCAGCAGGCCGGCACCTTCGGTCACGACGCGCTCGCCATCGGCGAGCCCGTCGACCACCGCCGCTCGCGCGGCGTCCAGTGGCGCCACCTTCACGCGACGCTGAACGAAGCGCTCGGCGCCATCGCGCACCCACACCGCGGTCTCGCCGGCGCCGACCTTGACCTGCGCCGCCAGCGTCAAGGCCGCGCCCTTGACGGTGCGCGAGGTCTGGGCGAGCACCGTCAAGGGCTGACCCACGGCCAGCGGCGCGGTCGCGGATTCGACACGAAACAGCAGCGGCAGCGCCTGCTCGCGCAACTGCCGGCTGCCGCCGAGAAACCGCAGCTCCAGCATGCCGCCGGCCACCGGGGCCTGGGCGCGCGAGATGCCCTCGACGAGCGCCGCGTCATAAGCCAGTGCCTCGACCAGCAAACGTGCCGGATCGATCACCTCGAAGAGGGTCTCCTTGGCGTCCACCACCTGCCCGGCCATCATGTGGGCCGCGCTGATCACGCCGGACACCGGGGCGCGCAAAGCCTCCGCCGCACCGAGTCCGGCAGCCATGGCGGCGCGGCGCTGCTTCAGGCCCTGCGCCTCGAGGCGCGCGGCCTCGATGGCCGAGCGCGACACGCTGCCGTCCAGCTGCTCGTAGCGCTCCCGCTTGCGCTCGGCGATGGCGAGCTGCGCGTCGATCTCGTCGAGCCGGGCCTGCTGATCCGCGCGCTCGATGCTGCTGGCCACCGGGCGCAGGATGGCCAGCACCTGCCCCCGCGTCACCTTCTGGCCCACCGTCGGCAGCCCGCCAGCGACGGGACCGATCCGACCCGCCTGCGTGGCCTGCACGCGCCCGCTGGCGTTCGGATCGGCGATGACCTTGCCGTTGAACTCGACCGTGGCGGCCAGGTCCCCCGCCGTGACGACCACGTGGCGCAGGCCGAGCTCGCGCTGCACCGCCTTGGGCACGAACAGGCTGCCATCGGGCAGCCGCCGCGCCGAGACGGCCTCGCCGGGCGGGCCGAAGGAAGCGGGCCTGGCGCTCGCCGGCGGCTGGCTGTCCTGGGAATGGTCCTCCCCGCCATGGGCCAGGACAGGACCGCAGAATGCTGCGACGAACAACGCCGCGGCGACGGTGAAGAGCTTGGATTTCATTTGGTGATCCATGGCGTTCGATCACGGCCTGCGCTGCCTGCGGCGGCGCACGAGGAGCAGCGCCACGCCGGCGAGCAGCACGGCGGCAGAGGCAATCCAGATCGCCCACTCGCTGCGGCTGTGCACATGCTCGGGCGTGGCCGCTGGACCAGGGTGTTCCAGAGTGGTGCTCAGCAGATCGGCGCTGTCGCGGGTTTCCACTGAGAACGTCAGCGGAAACTTGCCGGCCTTGGCGAAGGCGTCACCCGCCACCGCATAGACGCCCGGGGCGAGCTGTGCAGCGACGGCCTTGAAGGCGCCGCTTTCGACCTCGATCGCGGCGTCGGCCACCGGCGCGTTGTCCGTATACCGGTCGAGGTAGAGGGTCAGCTTGCCCTGGGCGAGGATGGCTACCAGTTCGAACGCCTCGCTCTGCGCCACCGCGCGTGGCGCGATGTCGGCCTCCAGAGCGGGCGCGGCGGCCGCGCCGTGGTCCTCGCCGCCGTGCGCCCATGCGGTGAAGCTGACAAGGCTGGCGATGCACAAGGCCAGCAGACCTCTCATGGCAGGACTCCCAGAGCTTGATGAAGGCGGGATTGCGCGGCACTTCTGGCCAGCTGGCTGCGGCTGAAGGCGCCTTCGACGTCCTGGGCAACGGCGCGGGCGCGCAGCAGCGTGGCCAGGTCGGCCTCGCCCAAGGCAAAGGACTTCTGCGCCAGTTGCAAGGTGTCCGCGGCCAGCATGCGGCGTTGGCGCGCCATATCGAGCTGCCGCTCGGCAACAGCGAGTTCGTCCCGGGCGCGGTCGGCATCGAGTTGCAGCCGCTGGCGGGTGGTCGACAGCAGGGATTCGGCCTGCATCAGGTCCGCCAGGGCCGACGCGGTCTCCTGCCGCACTCTGGGCCCCGAGGAGAGGGGCATGGTGAACTTGACGCCGATCTGGTTGGCGTATCGCTCGGAGAAGTCCCCACGTTCGCGCACGAGGCGTAGCGCGAGCTCTGGCGCGTCGCTGCGGGTGGCCTCGGCCAGGCGCAGCTTGTTGCGCGCGGCGTGCGCGGTGGCGGCCGCAGCCGCCAGTTGCGGGTGAGCGTCGGGAACCGTCAGCGCCGCGGGCGGCGGCGCCTCGTCGAGCATGGCGGGGGCGGCCGTGCCGGTCAGCTTGTGCCAGGCCTGTTCGGCGGCGAGCAATGCGGAGCGTGCCTCCAGTTCCTCGGCCTGCGCGGCGAGGAACTCGCCTTGCGCCAGGTTGGCATCCACTCTCGGCAGCTCACCGGCCTGGTAGCGCCGCCGCACGTCGGCCTCCAACGTGCGCGCCGTCTCGGTGCGCTGTGCCGCGAGATGACTGGCCTGACGGGCTGCCGACAGTTGCCACCAGGCTTCGCGCAGTTCGCCAGCGATCTGCAGGCGCAGCTCGAGGTTGCGTGCATCGATCTCCGCAGCGGCGCTTCGTGCTTGCGCCTGATGTGCGCTCCGTTGCCCCGGCAGCCACAGCGGCACGGCCACTTCGGCCTCCCACTCCCGCTGTCCACGGTTGTTGTCGAAGCGATCGCTACGATTGGAGATCGACAACGCCGGGGGACCCGGCGTGAGGCCCGACGCCAGGTCGCCTCGGGCCTTCGCTTCAGCCTGACGCGCGGCCTGGGCAGCGGATTGCGGATGGCGCGACCAGGCTTGCTCCAGGGCCTCGGCCAAGGACCCAGCCCGCACCGGCCAGGCCGTGGCCAGCGTAAGCCAGACGATCGCCAGCGTGGCCACCCAGCTAGGGGTGCTTACGCCCTTTGCAGGACCTGCCTGAGGCCTCTTGCATGGGGCAATCGTCAGGGCGAAGGGCAACGCGTTCATGCGCAGGCGCCACTGCTGGAGTTGCTGACGGCCCGGATGCTGCCGACCCGGCGCGAACCGCCGGATGACGCACGCATTACGATGGCGTCATCTGTTCGTCATGTTCCGGAAAGCCAGCCAGGCGTACGGTCCCGATGCTTGTGCCGCGACCTCCGGCGCCAGCCCGTCGAACCGGAGACAAGCCGCATGAAGCTGCTGATCGTCGAGGACGAGAGCATCACCGCGGATTACCTGCGGCAGGGTTTGAGCGAGGCCGGCTTCCTCGTCGAGCTGGCGCGCACCGGCCTGGACGGCCATCACCTGGCCATGACCGGCGACCACGATCTGCTGATCCTCGACGTGATGCTGCCGGACGTGGACGGCTGGCGCATCCTGAAGTCGCTGCGCGACGCGGGCCGCCACACGCCGGTGCTCTTCCTGACCGCGCGCGACAGCGTGCACGACCGCGTCAAGGGCCTCGAAGCGGGGGCCGACGACTACCTCGTCAAGCCGTTCGCCTTTGCCGAACTGCTGGCGCGGGTGCGCACCCTGCTGCGCCGGGGTGTCGCGCCCGCCATGGACGAACGCCTCGAGGTGGCGGACCTGGTGCTCGACGTGCCGCGCCGCCGAGCCACGCGCGGCGGCCGGCGCCTGGCCTTGACGGCCAAGGAATATGCACTGCTCGAGCTGCTGGTGCGACGCCGCGGCGAGGTGCTTCCCCGCTCGCTGATCGCCTCCCAGGTCTGGGACATGAACTTCGACAGCGATTCCAACGCGATCGACGTCGCCATCCGGCGTCTGCGCGGCAAGGTCGACGACGGCTACGAGCCCAAGCTCATCCAGACCGTGCGCGGCATGGGCTACATGCTGGACCTCCCCGATGCCCCGTGAGGCAGGCCATCGTGGCCCTTGGTCGCTCGCGCTGCGGATCACGCTCGTCGTCAGTCTGACGATCGGTGCGGCGTTTGCGATCAGTGCGTGGCTGGTCTCCCGTTCGATCGGTGCCCACTTCGAGCTGCTGGATTTCGACGAACTCCAGGTCGTGACCGAGTCGCTGCGCCAGGCGCTCGGCAGCGCACAGGCCCGCGACACGCCCGAGGGGCATCGGCACGACCTGGAGCATGCCGTGGCCGGCCACCATGGCGTTCACTACGGCGTCTTCGACAGCGCGGGGCAGCCGATCTATACACGCGCGCCTGCCGCGCTGCTCGACGCGGCACGGTCCGCCGAGCCGGCGCCAGCGCTGAGTCGCACCGCGATGCGGGCCTGGACGGTCGGCGGGGATACTTACCGCGGCGCCGTCCTCGCGCTGGGCGGCAACCGGGCTGTCGTCGCGGTCTCCACAAACGCGCACGAACAATACCTGGCGGACCTGCGCCGTGGCTTGTGGACGGGCGCGGTCGCCGCCACGCTGGTGGCCGTGCTCGCCGCGGTGCTGGCGGTACGCTGGGGCCACGCGCCGATAAGGCGCATCGGCGCCACGGTTCAGGGCATCACGTCGGAGCATCTGCACGTGCGCCTGGACCCGCGCGACGCGCCCGCCGAGCTGTCGCCGCTGGTGGAGTCGTTCAACGCCATGCTGGACCAGCTGCAGGCCAGCTTCGAGCGCCTGTCGCATTTCTCGGCCGATATCGCCCATGAGCTGCGGACGCCGGTCACCAACCTGATGACGCAGACCCAGGTGGCGCTGGCGAAGGACCGGACCGACGCGGAGTATCGCGAGGTGCTCTACACGGGCCTTGACGAGCTCGACCGGCTGCGCAGGATGATCGGCGACATGCTGTTCCTGGCACGGGCCGAGAACCCGACACAACGGCTGCAACGCGACGAGCTGGATCTCGGATCGGAGCTGCAGGCCGCGTTCGACTTCTTCGAGGCCTGGGCCGAGGAAGGCGGGATCGCACTGCGCATCGAGTGCGAACCCACGGAACCGCGCACGATCCTCGCCAACCGGGGCATGCTCCAGCGCGCGCTCGGCAACCTGTTGGGTAATGCCCTGCGTCACACGCCGCACGGGCAAACCATCACCGTGCGGATTACCCGAGAGCGCGAAGCCGTCCGCCTCGAAGTCTGCAACCCGGGGCAGACGATTGCGCCCGAGCACCTTCCTCACCTGTTCGATCGCTTCTACCGCATCGATCCGGCACGACACCGCGAAGGCGAGGGTGCAGGGCTCGGCCTGGCCATCGTCAAGGCCGTCGCCGAGGCGCATGGTGGCGTGGTGGGTGTCGAGTCCGGCGCAGGGCGCACGATATTCTGGATTTGCCTGCCAGCGCGGTGAGCGAGTGCAGGAAGGCACGCCCCCTGATCGGCCCCCTGAACACGCCGGCCGGCTTCGTGGATGACCTGAAGGCGGGCAAACAGAGGCTGCCGTGGCCGCGGTCGGCTTCTTCGTGTCAGCGCCCGAGCTCGAGATCCAGGCTGACGGGTCGGCCGGTCCTGTTCGACCACATCCAGCAGTAGTCCTGGTCGAGCACCACCCGCAGCTGGCCACTCGCGCTGGCCACGGCGTCGCGCCGCTCCGGGTAACGCACGTCCTTGCCCTCGTGGTAGTGGATGTCGAAGTTCAGCGGGCCGCTGGCGTCGAAGCGCCAGGCGACCGAATCGGCCCGAGTCAGGCCGCCGCAGACCTCGACGAACTTGCCTGGCGCCACCGTCAAGCGGCGCTCGAAGCGGCCTCGTTCGCCCCAGGCGATATCGATGACATCCGCCCGTGCGGCAACCGACGAGAGGCCCGCGAGGGCCAGCAGAAGGGATCGGACGGGGATGGGCATTCAGATGCTCCGGCGCAAGCGCAGCGCATTGGTGATCACCGACGCCGAGCTCAGGCTCATCGCCAGCGCCGCGATCAACGGCGAGAGCAGCCAGCCGGTGAAGGGATAGAGCAGCCCGGCAGCGATCGGCACGCCGAGCGCGTTGTAGATGAACGCAAAACCGAGGTTCTGCTTCATATTGCCAATGGTCGCCTGCGACAGCAGCCGCGCCTGCGCGATGCCGCGCAGGTCGCCCTTGACCAGCGTGACCGGCGCGCTGTTCATCGCGACGTCGGTGCCGGTGCCCATGGCCACGCCCACGTCGGCCTGCGCTAGGGCCGGCGCGTCGTTGATGCCGTCGCCGGCCATCGCCACCACCCTGCCCCGGCGCTGCAGCGCCTTCACGAGTTCCAGCTTGTCGGCCGGCTCGACGTCGCCGTGCACCTCGTCGATGCCGAGCCGCCGTGCCACCGCACGCGCCGTGGTCCAGCCGTCGCCGGTGGCCATCACGACGCGCAGGCCGGCAGCGTGCAGTGCCGCCAGCGCCTCGGGCGTGCTGGTCTTCACCGGGTCGGACACCGCGAGCAGCCCCGCCAGGTGGCGGTCGACCGCGAGGTGCATCACGCTCGCACCTTCGGCGCGCAGGGACTCGGCCTGGTCGGCCAGCGCATCGACGGCGACGCCAAGCCGTTGCATCAGCGCGGTGTTGCCCAGCGCGAGGTCGTGCCCTTCGACCGTTCCGCGCACACCGATGCCGCTGCTCGACTCGAAGCTCTCGGGCTTGGCCAGCACGAGGCCCTGCGCATGCGCCGCCCGCACGATCGCGTCGGCCAGCGGGTGCTCGCTGCCCTGGTCCAGGCTGGCAGCCAGCCGCAGCACCTCGTCGGCCGTGAAGCCGGCGGCAGGCACGGCGCGGTCGAAGGCCGGCTTGCCGTCGGTCAGCGTGCCGGTCTTGTCGACGATCAGCGTGTCGACCTTGCGGAAGTGCTCGATCGCCGCCGCGTCGCGAAACAGGATGCCGCGTGTCGCCGCGCGCCCGGTGGCGACCATGATCGACATCGGAGTCGCCAGCCCCAGCGCACAGGGGCAGGCGATGATCAGCACCGCCACGGCGTTGATCAAGCCGTAGACCCAGCTCGGCTCGGGCCCCCACAGGCCCCAGGCGAAGAAGGTCGCCACCGCGATGGCCACGACCGCCATCACGAACCAGCCGGCTACCTGGTCGGCCATGCGCTGCATCGGCGCCTTCGAGCGCTGCGCCTGCGCGACCATCTGCACGATCTGCGACAGCATGGTCTGCGCACCGACGCGCTCCGAGCGCATCACGAGCGCGCCGCTGGTGTTCAGCGTGGCGCCGATCAGCTCGTCGCCAGGGAGCTTGCTCACGGGCACGGGCTCGCCGGTCAGCATCGATTCGTCGACCGCACTGGCCCCCTCGGTCACGACGCCGTCGACGGGCACCTTCTCGCCCGGGCGCACCCGCAGCAGGTCGCCGACGTGGACCTGCGTGAGCGGCACGTCTTCCTCGGTCCCATCGGCGCGGATGCGGCGCGCCGTCTTCGGCGCCAGGCCTAGCAGCGACTTAATCGCGGCCGAGGTCTGCGAGCGTGCCTTCAATTCGAGCACCTGGCCCAGCAGCGTCAGCGAGATGATCACGGCCGCCGCCTCGAAGTACACCGCCACGCGCCCCATCGACTGGAAGGACGCCGGGAACACTCCCGGCGCGACCGTCGCCGCGACGCTGTAGACGAAGGCGGCGCCGGTGCCCAGGCCGATCAGCGTCCACATGTTCGGGCTGCGCTGGCGCACCGACTGCACGCCACGCACGAAGAACGGCCATCCAGCCCAAAGCACGATCGGCACCGACAGCAGCAGCTCGATCCAGCTCTGCACCGCCATGTCGAACCACCGCAAGCGATGCCCGACCATCGCCAGCAGCGTGACGATCACGGTCAAAGGCAGCGTCCACCCGAAGCGCCGGCGGAAGTCGGCGAGCTCCGGGTTATCGTCCTCGTCCAGCGCGGGCAGCACCGGCTCCAGCGTCATGCCGCACTTGGGGCAGTTGCCGGGGTGGTCCTGCCGCACTTCGGGGTGCATGGGGCAGGTGTAGACCGTGCCGGCCGGCGGGCCCGGCTGCTCGTCGGCAGGCCTAGGGATGGCCGCCGTCACGGTGACCGGAAGCTGACGCCGTTGGGCCCGGCGCCGACGCGATAGGTGGCCACCACCCGACGGATGGCGGTGTCGATCACCGACACCGTCGCCTCCTCGATATTGGTCACGAAGACGTAGGCGCCATCACCGCTTATCGCCACGCCGTGCGCACCCTTGCCCGTGCTGATCGTGGCCAGAGGCTTCCGCGTTTCGAGATCGATCACCGAAACCCGATCGTCGGGCCGCCCTGCGCTGCCCTGGTTGGCGACATAGACCTGCCGGCCGTCGGGCGTCGCAACCATCTGGATCGGCAGGCGGCCGACGGCCACCTTGCCCACCACCGCCCGCTTCGCGGTGTCGATGATGGCCAGCTTGTTCTCGCCGCTGAGCGACGCGAAGGCCTGCTTGCCGTCCGCCGTGAAGCCGACCTGGACCGGCCCCTTGCCGACCTCGATTCGCGCCGTCTCCTTGCGGCTGGCGACGTCGATGACCGAGACCGCGTCGGACCTCATGGCCGCCACGTAGAGCGTGGCGCCGTCCGGGCTCAGGCGCAGACCGTGCGGATAACGGCCCGTGGCGATGCTGCCCGTCTCCTTGCCGGCCGCAAGGTCGAAGACCCGCACCACGTGCGCACCCGAGTCGGTGACGAAGGCCTGCTTCCCCTCGCTGTCGGTCACGACGTGGGCGGGATGGTCGCCGGCATCCAGCGACAGCGCCGGCTGGTCCAGGTCGTCGACGCGATAGACCAGCAGGCGGCCGCCCATCGCGCCCATGTCGTGCCCCTGGTGGGATGCAGCCCGCGGCATGCCCGTGGCCAGCAGCCAGCGCCCATCCGGCGACACCTGCACGTTGTGCGGCGAGATGTCCACCTTCAGAGTACTGACCGCGCCCGACGCCAGGTCGATCCGGCTGATCGAACCCTCCCGCTCGTTGGCGGTGAAGACCGTGCCGGAGGGCGCTGCCAAGGCCCGGGCAGCGCCGAGGGCCAGAGCAGCAGTCACCAACAACCTGGTCAAGAGCATCATCGATCTCCTTTCCATTCGCTTGTCGCTCAGCTCACGATGTCAAGCTCTCGCATGACCGCAGGTGCACCGTCGACACGGGTACCAGGCCCACGCTCAGGCTTCCAGAAACGCCGATCGCCGCAGACGCCGCAGGCTTTCGTGATGCAGCGCGGGACCCTTTCCTCGCCGTCATGCCAGGTGGCATCAGCTGCACGGTAGAAGACCACGACGAACGAGGGCGTGACGGGCGCATTACGGTTCCGTTCGCTCGATTCCCGCTTGCTTCGCACCATGACAAGCGGGCCGATTTCTCGGGGCAGAGCGTCGCGCTTCGATCGAACTCGGCATGCCACGGGATCAACGCTGCGGCGACGAACTGCGATTCATCTCGTCGTGCTTTGCGCGGATGCTGGGGGGCCACTGTGCCTTGATCCATGAAAGCACGGCCAGGATCTCGGCATCGGTCAATACGCCTTCGTACGCAGGCATCGAAGATCCGAACGACGCCAGGTTGGCAGCCTTGGCCAGGCCCAGCTTCGTGATTCGGAAGAGCAACTCGTCAGGGTGGTGCCAGGTGTGCCCGCTCGCATCGTGTGGCGGCGCGGGCAGCCGGCCGTCGGGTCCGCGCTCGCGCCAGTTGGGCTGCCCTTCCAGCCGCGCGCCGTGACAGGCCGCGCACTGGGCCGCGTAGACCTTCTGCCCGAGCGCGGTGACCGCCACATCGTCCGGCCTCAGGCGCACCGACGGCACCGTGCCGCGGTCCGCGTTCCAGGGCATGAGCGCGCCGACCGCGGCAACGGCGCCAGCCGTGGACAGCGCTGCGGTCCAGGACTTCTTCGCGGCCGCCATCGATCAGGGCCGTGCCGGCGGCGCGCCCATGCGGTCCATCATCATCTGCATCATGGACTGCATCATCTCGATGCGCTTCTCCATCATCTGCTGGTGCGTGGCCATGTCCATCGGCGCGCCCGCGGCGCCCGCCGGGCCCGCGCCCCGCATGCCGCCCATGCCCATCCCGCCCATGCCGCCCATCGCGCCTGGGCCCATGCCCTCCATCATGGCCATGCCTTCCTGCATCAGCTTCATGTGCTCGGCCATCAGGGCCTGGCGCTCCTGCGGCGTGCCGGCACGCGACATCCTCTCGTGCATCTCGCGCATCGCCTTCATGTGCGCGTCCATCATCGCCATGCGGTCGGCGGGCGCTGCTGCGGCCGCTGCAGCGCCCTGCGGGTGGTGGGCTGCAGGGTCCTGACCACCGGGCCCAGCCGGGTTTTGCGCGCAGGCGGCGAGGGTCAAGGCCAGCATGCCGGCCATCGATATCGAACGGATCGTTGCCATGATCGAACTCCTGTTGGAGCGAGGGTTGAATCACAGTCTGGCGAAGGCGGAGCCCCCTCTTTCTTCCCCTCGGGAAGCCTCGTCGCCAAAAGCCGGCACCTGGCGGCCGTCCACCCCTTCGAGCACCTCGCATGGCTTCGAACAGGTGGCAAGGCCGCAACGAACCTCCTCGGTCTTCTTGCCGCCCTCGATCGCATGCAAGGTCGAGCCGTCCTTCAGTGCCGGAACCCGCTGCGTGGCATGCGGCAGCGCGTCACACGCGAAGGCAGGGCAAGACACCCCACTCGCCGCGAACGAGATGACCAGGATGAACAGGGTTCGTTCCATGGTCGACCATCTCGTGATGCAGCGAGGGAGTCGATCCGTCGAGGTCGGGCCAGTCGGCATGACCTGCACTGTAGGAAGCCGCAACGAACGAACGCCTGACGAGCGCATTACAGTCTTGTTAGCTTGGCTCCCGCCTTGTTCGCTGGCGGGGCCGCGTCGTCGGTGGCGTGCGCGATCGCGAGGCAGGCCTCGGGCACGTGCACCTGTCAGGCCAACGCGATGCGCCGCCAGAGCCGGTTGTGGCCGACGCTGACCGAGTCCCCATGGGCCTCGGCGATGGCCTCGTTGATCGCCAGACCCGGGCCCGCCCCGTCGCCAGCCCGATGGTGCGTCGGATCGACGCGAAGAGAGCGATCGAACCGATGGGCAAGATGCTCGGGCGCGATCGCCGCGCCGCGTTTCTCGACCTCGATGCGAACCGGCGGAGGATTCCCGACCGTGCGCAAGGTCACGGTCTCGCCGCGCGCCGCATCGCGCAGCGCATTGCCCACCAGGTTGCCCAGCGCGCGCTTCCGCCGCATGAGGACTCGATGACGCGATCGTCATGTCGCCGTCTTGCCGCGGCGCGCATGCGCACCGCGGCGTCGAGCGCTACCGATGCTTGTGCCCTCAGAGCCGAGGACGAACCTGGTGCCGCCGGCATCGCATGCGAGCGCGGCAGGTGTCCGCGAGCGGTTCGCTGCGACGAGTGCTGCCCGGAGGCTCCGGCTCGCGCGGTCGCTAGCCGCCCGCGCTCCGCGCCAGCGCCGCGCTGCGGATCGCCGCCAGCGTCGTGCGCGAGCCGATGCGGTCGACGTCGAGCACCAGGTGCAGCAGGCCCGGCCGGCCGGCGTCGAGCAAGCGCACGAACGCGGGCTCGAAGTCGGCCGTGCGCTCGACACGCTCGGCCTGCCAACCGTAGGCGCGCG
The DNA here is from genome assembly GCA_016191995.1 of Burkholderiales bacterium. Classification (GTDB taxonomy): domain Bacteria; phylum Pseudomonadota; class Gammaproteobacteria; order Burkholderiales; family Burkholderiaceae_C; genus Rubrivivax. The sequence goes on from JACPVA010000119.1 coordinate 26,707, forward strand.
CCAGCGCGGCGAAGTCCGGGTTGGCCAGCACGCTGCCGCTGACGCGGCCCGGATATTCGCGCTCCTGGTGCATGCGGATCGTGCCGTAGCTGCCGTTGTCGACCAGCAAGGTGACGAGCCGCCCGGCGCCGTGCGCGCTGGCGGTCGCCATCTCCTGCCCGGTCATCAGGAAGTCGCCGTCGCCGGCGACATGGATCACGGTGCGCTGCGGCTGCAGCAGCGCGGCCGCGACCGCCGCCGGCAGCCCGTAGCCCATTGCGCCGTTGGTCGGCGCGAGCTGGGTCCGGCCATGGTGCTGCAGCCCCGGATAGCGGACGAAGCGGTGCAGCCAGCCGCTGAAGTTGCCGGCGCCGTTGGTGTAGACAGTGTCCTCGGGGACCCGTCGCTGGACGGTGCGCACGACCTCGGCCATGTCCAGCGGCTCGACCGGGTCGGCCCGCAGGTTGGCCGCGCGGTCGGCCGCCACGGCCGCGGTCCAGCCGGCCCAGCGCGCTGAGGCCGGCGGCTGCAGGCCCCGCAGCGACTGCGCGGCGGCGCGCGTGCCGGCCTGCAGCAGCAGGTCGGCGGCGTAGACGCGGCCGAGTTCCTCGGCGCCCGGGTGGATGTGCACCAGCTTCTGTGCTGGCCGCGGCGCTTGCAGCAGCGTATAGCCGCTGGTCGTCATCTCGCCCAGCCGCACGCCGATGGCCAGCACCATGTCGGCTTCGCGCACGCGCGCCGCGAGCGCCGGGTCGATGCCGATGCCGACATCGCCGGCATAGAGCGGGTGCCGGTTGTCGAAGGTATCCTGGAAGCGGAAGGCGCAGGCCACCGGCAGCTGCCAGTGCTCGGCGAACTGCTGCAGCGCGCAGGCGGCCTCGGCATCCCAGCCGGGGCCGCCGACGATCGCCAGCGGCCGCTCCGCCTCGTCGAGCATGCGCTGCAGCGCCTGCAGCGCCGCCGGCGCCGGCCAGGACTCGGCCGGCTCGACGCGCGGCAGCACCGGCGCGGCGGTCGTCGTCGTCAGCATGTCTTCGGGCAGCGCCAGCACGACCGGCCCGGGCCGCCCCTGCAGCGCGGTGTGGAAGGCGCGCGCGACATACTCGGGCAGGCGGTCGGCGCGGTCGACCTCGGCCGCCCACTTGGCCAGGCCGAGCGTGCTGGGGCCGAACATCTGCCGGTAGTCGATCTCCTGGAAGGCCTCGCGGTCGCGCTGGTCGCCGGCCACCTGGCCGACGAACAGGATCATCGGCGTCGAGTCCTGGAACGCGGTGTGCACGCCGATCGCGGCATTGGTCGCGCCCGGGCCGCGGGTGACGAAGCAGATCCCCGGCCGCCCGCCGAGCTTGCCCTGCGCCTCGGCCATGAAGGCCGCCCCGCCCTCCTGGCGGCAGGCGACGAAGCGGATGCGGTCGCGGTGCTCGTGCAGGCCGTCGAGGACGGCGAGGTAGCTCTCGCCGGGCACGCCGAAGACGGTGTCGACGCCTTGCGCGATCAGCGCCTCGACCAGCGCGTGGCCGGCCAGGCGCGGCGGGACGGATGCTTGCGGTGCGAGGTCGAGGTCCAAAGCGGGTCTCTCTTGGATGATGCATGGGGCGCGGCGACGCCGCCTGTCACGCGCTCAAGCGACGCCGCCGCCTGTCACTCGCTCAAGCCGCGGCGCGCGCCGCGGGCCGCCGCAGCCGCGTGCCGACCAGCGCCGCCGATGCGATGCCGGCCGCCAGCGCCAGCGCCGAGCCGACGAAGATGCCCGCCGGCTCGCCCTGGTCCAGCACCCAGCCGAAGACCGGCGCTGCGGTCGCGAAGCCGACGTCCAGCCCCGAGTAGACCGTGCCGTAGACGCGCCCGGTGGCGCCGGGCGGGGTCGCGCGCTTGATCAGCATGTCGCGCGACGGCCCTGCGAGCCCGGTGCCGAAGCCGGCGGCCGCCGCCACCGCGACCGCTGCCATCCCCGGCAGCCAGCCGCTGGCCACCAGCAGCAGCAGCAGCGCCGAGGCCGCCATCGCCGAGCCGATCACCGTCTCCAGTCGCTCGGCGCGCGCGACCAGGAAGCCGCCTGCGACCATGCCGAGCGCGCCGAAGACCATGTAGCCGCTGACGACGAAGGCGGTCACCGTCAGCGGCAGCCCCGTCATCTGCGCCAGCGCCGGGCTGGCGAAGCTCTGGATCGCGCTCAGCGCCGCGGTGCTCCAGAAGAAGAACGAGAAGCACAGCCAGATCGCCGGCAGCCTCAGGAACGCGAGCGGGTGCGCCTCGGTGCCCACGGCGCCGGCGGCGTGGCGCGGCGCGCGGGCCTGGCGGTCGTCGATCGCCGCGCGGCCGGCGATCAGCGCCACCAGCACCAACAGCGCCCACAGCGAGGCCGCCGCCGTCGCCCAGCGCCAGCTGCCGCTGGCGCTCGCGATGCCGATCAGGAAGACCGGCGCCGCGGCCCAGCCGAGGTTGCCGGAGATGCCGTGGACCGAGAACGCATGCCCGAGCCGCGGCGCCGAGACGCGGTGGTTGAGGACGGTAAAGTCCGCCGGGTGGAACGGCGCGTTGCCCAGCCCCGCGAGGCAGGCTGCGAGCAGCAGCCCGCCGAAGCCCTGCGCCGCCGACGCCGCCAGTCCGGCCGAGGCGAACAGCAGCATCGCCGCGAACAGCACCGGCCGCGCGCCGATGCGGTCGACGACGAACCCCGCCAGCGCCTGCCCGATGCCGGAGATGACGAAGAAGGCCGTCACCAGCAGACCGAGTTCGGAGTAGCTGAGGCCGAACTCGGCGATGAAGGCCGGGAACAGCGGCGCCAGCAGCAGGTGGAAGAAGTGCGAAGTGCCGTGGGCGACGCCGATCAGCGTGATCGTCGTCGCATCCTGGCGCGCGCGCACGGCGTCCGGCGCTGCGCAAAGGGATCGCTCGTCCATGCATGAATTGTGGCGGCTCGGCGCCTTCGGCGCAGCGCGCGGTCCGATCGCCGGGCGAGCTGCCGCCGCGCCACGGTGGCGCCCGGGCGGCTCGCGGCAGCCGCTTTCGGCCACGCTGGTGCCGCAACCGGCGCCAGCCTGGCCCAGCCGTTACCATCCCGTCTTGCCGTCCCCGGGGCGCCGCGCGCACCCTCCAGCTGCCATGGACCAGACCCTCTACGACTACGACCGCCAGGATGCACGCGGCGCGACGACCACCGCGCAGGCCTGGGCCCGCGTCCCGCCCGGGCTGCCGCCGGCCGAGCGCGCGGCGACGATCGATCGCATCCGCGCCCAGCTCGTCGCGCAGGATGCGGTGCTGGTCGCGCACTACTACGTCGACGGCGATATCCAGGACCTGGCGCTGGCCAGCGGCGGCTGCGTCGCCGACTCGCTCGAGATGGCGCGCTTCGGGCGCGACCACCCGGCGCACACGCTGGTGGTGGCCGGCGTGCGCTTCATGGGCGAGACGGCGAAGATCCTGTCGCCCGACAAGCGCGTGCTGATGCCCGACCTGGACGCGACCTGCTCGCTCGACCTCGGCTGCCCGGCCGACGAGTTCGCCGCCTTCTGCGACGCCCACCCCGACCGCAAGGTCGTCGTCTACGCGAACACCAGCGCCGCGGTCAAGGCGCGCGCCGACTGGATGGTGACCAGCTCCTGCGCGCTGGCGATCGTCAACCACCTGAAGGACCAGGGCGAGAAGGTGCTGTGGGCGCCCGACCGCCACCTGGGCCGCTATATCCAGGAGCGCACCGGCGCCGACATGCTGCTGTGGAACGGTGCCTGCATCGTGCACGACGAGTTCAAGGCGCTGGAGCTGGATCTGCTGAAGACCGAGCACCCGGGCGCGAAGGTGCTGGCGCACCCGGAGTCGCCCGACGCCGTGCTGGCGCAGGCCGACCTGATCGGCTCGACGACGCAGATCCTGAAGGCGGTGCTGGAGGGCGACGCCCGCGAGTACATCATCGCCACCGACAAGGCGCTGATGCACCGCATCCGCCAGCTCGCGCCCGGCAAGACGCTGATCGAGGCGCCGACCGCCGGACGCAGCGCGACCTGCAAGAGCTGCGCGCATTGCCCGTGGATGGCTATGAATGCGCTGCAGGGGGTGCTGGCCTGCCTCGAGCACGGACACGGAGAGATCCACGTCCCCGAGCCGATCCGCAGCCAGGCGCATGGCGGCATCGCGCGCATGCTGGCCTTCACCGCGAATCATCCGGGCAGCCTGGCGCAGCCGGCGCTGGTGCCGCACCTCGGCGCGGCTTGATGCGTCCCCGCTCCTGACGACCGACCGGGGCGGCGCCACCATGTTCGAGTTCAACGAAACGCTGGACGAGGCGCGCGAGCGCAATATCGGCGAGGCGCTGGCCGAGGATATCGGCCGCGGCGACTGGACCGCGCTGCTCGTCCCGGGCGGCCAGCGCGTTCGCGCACGCGTGATCGCACGCGAGCGCGCCGTGCTGTGCGGCCGGGCCTGGTTCGACGGCTGCGTCAGGCGGCTCGATCCGTCGGCGCGGCTGGCCTGGGCTCTGGACGACGGCGCGTGGCTGGAGCCCGACGCCGGCGTCGTCGCGATCGAGTCCGACGCGCGCGCGCTGCTGTCGGCCGAGCGCCCGGCGCTCAACTTCCTTCAGCTGCTCAGCGGCACGGCGACGATCACGCGTGAACATGTCGATGCGATCGCCGGCGCGTCGCCGAATCCGCGCGGCTGTACGGTGCTCGACACGCGCAAGACCATCCCCGGGCTGCGGCTGGCGCAGAAGTATGCGGTGCGCGTCGGCGGCGGGTCGAACCAGCGGCTGGCACTGTACGACGGCATCCTGATCAAGGAAAACCACATCGCCGCCGCCGGCGGCATCCCGCAGGTGCTCGCCGCCGCGCGCGCGCTCGACGCCGCGGTGCCGATCCAGATCGAGGTCGAGACGCTGGCGCAGCTGCACCAGGCGCTCGACCACGGCGCCGCGAGCGTGCTGCTCGACAACTTCGATCTGCCGCGGATGCGCGAGGCGGTGGTGATCAACGCCGGGCGCGCGCTGCTGGAGGTCTCGGGCAGCGTGCGGCTCGACCAGCTGCGCGAGATCGCCGCCACCGGGGTCGACCGCATCTCGGTCGGCAGGCTGACCAAGGACGTCCGCGCGGTCGACTTCTCGCTGCGCGTGCTCGGGCCGGCCTGAGCGCGCCGGGACGCCTGCGGACCCGCATGCGGCAGCGCAGTGCGCTGGGGACCTTCCCGTGAGCGCGCGGCGCGGCGGGCCGACCTGCGCGCGTGTGGGTTGCTCGACGCGGCCTTGCCGAGCGCGCGCGGCGCGGCGGGCTCAAGTTTGCCGCGCCGCGGCCGATAGCCCTTCGACCGTGGCCTCCGCGCCACCCCGCCGCGCCGCGCCGATGAACGTCGACTTCGCGTCCATCCACAACCCCAACGAGCAGGCCGTCTTCGACGCGGTGCTGGCGCGTGCGCCGCGCTTCCCGGCGCTGGCGGGCGACCGTGAGCTGCTCGCCGACGTCGCCTGCGTGGCGCTGAACCGGCTGCCGCCGCGCTATATCCGGCACGCGGTCGATCTCGCCTTCTACCAGGGCGAGGGCGAGCGCCAGGCGGCGCAGCGGGCGCTGGAGGACGCCGTCGAGCGCGCCTTCGCCTTCGTCCAGGCGCGCGCCGCGCTGCGCGCTCGCGGCTGATGCCACGGGCGCGAAGGCTGCACCCGCCCTCCCCGCTCAGCCGGTGGCGCGCGCGCTGCGTGCCTGGCGCGTCAGCACGGTCGGGAAGCTGACCGGAAGCGGGTCGGGGAAGTCGCGGCTGAAGTGCAGGCCGCGGCTCTCGTGGCGGCGCAGCGCCGAGCGCACGATCAGCTCGGCGCAGACCACCAGGTTGCGCAGCTCCAGCAGGTCGCGCGTGACGCGGAAGTTCGCGTAATAGTCGTCGATCTCGCCGCGCAGCAGCTTGATGCGGTGCAGCGCGCGCTCGAGCCGGCGCGTCGTGCGGACGATACCGACGTAGTTCCACATCACCAGCCTGAGCTCGTCCCAGTTGTGCGAGATCACCACCTGCTCGTCGGCGTCCTCGACCTGGCTCTCGTCCCAGGGCGGCACCGCCTCGACCGCCGCGCCGGCGCTGGCCAGGATCCGCTCGGCGCAGCCGCGGCCGAGCACCACGCACTCGAGCAGCGAATTGCTCGCCAGCCGGTTGGCGCCGTGCAGCCCGGTGTAGGTCGCCTCGCCGACCGCGTACAGCCCCGGCAGGTCGGTGCGGCCCGCGTGGTCGGTGACGACGCCGCCGCAGGTGTAGTGCGCCGCCGGGACGACCGGGATCGGCTGGCGCACGATGTCGATGCCGAGCTGCAGGCAGCGCGCATGGATGGTCGGGAAGTGCGAGGTCAGGAAGGCCTCGCCCCTGTCGGCGACGATCGGCCGCGCGTCGAGCCAGACATGGTCGATGCCGTGCTTCTTCATCTCGAAGTCGATCGCGCGCGCGACGATGTCGCGCGGCGCCAGCTCGGCGCGCGCATCGTGCGCCGGCATGAAGCGCTCGCCGACCTCGTGCCCGTTGACCGGCAGGTGCAGCGTCGCGCCCTCGCCTCGCAGCGCCTCGGTGATCAGGAAGCTGCGTTCCTGCGCGTGGTACAGGCAGGTCGGGTGGAACTGGATGAACTCCATGTTGCCGACCCGGCAGCCCGCGCGCCAGGCCATCGCGATGCCATCGCCGGTGGCGGTATCGGGGTTGCTGGTGTAGCGGTAGACCTTGCCGACGCCGCCGGTGGCCAGCACGACGGCGTCGCTGGCGATCGCCTCGACGCGGCCGCGCGCGATATCCAGCGCATACACGCCGTAGCAGCGCGGCGACTCGTCGCGCCGCAGGTGACGCGAGCCGACGATGTCGACCGCCATCCAGCGCTCGCGCAGCTCGATGGCGGGGTGCGCGAGCGCGCGCGCCAGCAGCGCATCCTGGATCGCGCGCCCGGTGGCGTCGGCGGCGTGCGCGATGCGGCGCACCGCATGCCCGCCCTCGCGCGTCAGGTGCAGCCCGAGCGGGCCGGCCGGGTCGGGCGAGAACGGCACCCCGCAGCGCACCAGCCACTCGATCGCCGCCGCGCTGTGCTGGGCGACGAAGCGCGCCGTGTCTTCGTCGACGATGCCGCCGCCGGCCTCCAGCGTGTCGTGCACGTGCGACTCGATGCTGTCGTCGGCGCCGAGCACGCCGACGATGCCGCCCTGCGCCCACGACGTCGCGCCCTCGTCCAGGCCGCGCTTGGCGAGCACGATCACGCGCCGGCGCGACGCCGCTTCCAGCGCCACGGTCAGCCCGGCCAGCCCGGCGCCGACCACGACCACTGGCGGCCCGGCTTCGCTGATGTCCTTCATCGCTCCTCCATCGTCAACCCGCGGCTGTCGGCCCCGAAGCGCCATGCATTCTAGAAGTCCCCTCCCGCAGCAGCCCGGCGGTGGTCTCGCGATGGACTCGCGCCCCGGCCCGTCCGCCGAGACCGGTGCGCTGGAACGCGCGGCGCGGCGCAGCCAGGACGTCGACGCCCCGGCGACGATGATCGTGCGCAACCGCGCCGACTACCTCGGCGAGGGCGCGAGCGACATCGGCCAGCGCATCGGCCCGGACAAGCTCGAGCTGTTCGTCGGCACCGATGCGGCGCAGGCCATGCAGCAGCAGATCGCGCAGCTCGCACCGGAGTACATCGCGGTGCACGACGTCGGCACCAGCACCGGGCTGCGGCTGCTGTCGGCGATCGGCAGCGCGCTAGGGTCGCCGCTGCAGCAGCTCGCGATCCGGCGCCAGGGCTACGGCGTGCCGCTGGCCACGCTGCGCTTCGTCGAGGTCGAAAGCCGCGGCAAGCGGCGGCTGCGCGTCTACAGCACCGACATCGACGCCGACTCGCAGTCGCGCCGGCAGCTCGCGCGCGTGCTGCTCGGGCAGGCGCGGCTGGCGGTGCTGATGGTCGGCGAGCTGCCGAGCCACGCACTCGACACCGCGCTGGCACCGCTGCGCGACGCGCTGCGCGAGGGGCCCTGGCCGAACCGCAAGATCATCATGGTGCCGCTGTCCGCCGGCGTGAAGCTGGCCGAGCATGCGGCCAGGCTGCCGGGTGCGAGCGGCGTCGAGGTCAGCGTCACCGCGCCGGCGGCGCGCCCGACCGACGCCTGGAGCTTCATCGCCGGCGCCTGGAACCGCGCGCGCCAGGCCGCGCCGGGCGCAGGCGAGGCGCCGGCGGTCGCGCGCGCGGCTGCCGCACCGGCGTCCACGGCCGCCGCCCCCGCGAC
>JACPVA010000123.1 GCA_016191995.1 Burkholderiales bacterium
CGGCTGCGGCGTGTGCGTGTGCACCGTGCTCGCCGGACGCGTCGACCATGGCGACTATCAGCCCGCGGCTCTGACCGCGGCGATGCTTGCCCGCGGCCAGACCCTGATGTGCTGCGCCACGGCGCTCGAGGACGTCGAACTCGAGGTCGACGTCCCGAGCCTGGGCGCCGATGCGACGGGCGGCCCCGTGCGCCACCGCGCCACGGTCGCGCGCATGGAGCGCCTGGCGCCGGATGTGATACGCCTGCAGCTGGCCCTGGCCGAAGGTCAGCGCATCGATTTCGCCGCCGGCCAGTACATCAACATCCTGCTCGATGACGGTGCCAAGCGCGCCTTCTCCTTCGCCAGTGCGCCCGGCGCCGGCGAGGGCATCGAACTGCATGTGCGGCGGGTGGAGGGCGGGCGCTTCACGACCCAGGTCTTCGAGCGCACGCGCGAAGGCGACCCGATCGAGTTCGAGGGGCCGGTCGGGCGCTTCACGCTGAAGGAGGGCAATCGCCCGATCCTGTTCCTTGCCGGCGCCACCGGTTTCGCGCCGATCAAGAGCATCGTCGAGGACGCCTTTGCGCGCGGCATCCAGCGCCCGATGTGGCTGTACTGGGGCGTGCGCGAGCGCAGCGACCTGTATATGGCCGATCTGGCCGAACGCTGGGCGGCCGAGCGCCCGAACTTCCACTTCGTGCCGGTGCTGTCCGAAGCGCCCGAAGGCGACGCCTGGGCCGGCCGCCGTGGCCTGGTGCACCAGGCCCTGCTGCAGGACCACCCCGACCTGACCGGCTTCGAGGTCTATGCCTGCGGCTCGACACGCATGGTCGAGTCCGCCGTGCCCGACTTCGTCGCCCACGGCCTGCCCGAGCAGTTCTGCTACTCGGACGCGTTCACGCCCTCGGCGCCGCCGCCCGCCTGAAGACCGGCGGCCGGCGCCGGCCTTCAGCCGGTGAAGGCCTGGATCCCGGTGATCGCGCGCCCCAGGATCAGGGCGTGGATGTCGTGCGTGCCCTCGTAGGTGTTGACCACCTCGAGGTTCACCAGATGGCGCGCGACGCCGAACTCGTCGCTGATGCCGTTGCCGCCCATCATGTCGCGCGCCATGCGCGCGATGTCCAGCGCCTTGCCGCAGCTGTTGCGCTTCATGATGCTGGTGATCTCCACCGCGGCGATGCCCTCGTCCTTCATGCGCCCCAGGCGCAGCACGCCCTGCAGCCCGAGCGTGATCTCGGTCAGCATGTCGGCGAGCTTCTTCTGCACCAGCTGGTTGGCCGCCAGCGGACGGCCGAACTGCTTGCGGTCGAGCACGTACTGGCGCGCCCGCGCATAACAGTCCTCGGCCGCACCGAGCGCGCCCCAGGCGATGCCGTAGCGTGCGCTGTTCAGGCAGGTGAAGGGGCCCTTCAGGCCGCGCACCTCGGGGAAGGCGTTCTCCTCGGGGCAGAACACGCCGTCCATCACGATCTCGCCGGTGATGCTGGCGCGCAGCCCCACCTTGCCGTGCACCGCCGGCGCGCTCAGGCCCTTGAAGCCCTTCTCCAGCACGAAGCCGCGGATCGCGCCCTCGTCGTCCTTGGCCCAGACGACGAAGACATCGGCGATCGGGCTGTTCGTGATCCACATCTTGGCCCCCGACAGGCTCCAGCCGCCGGGCACCTTCTTCGCGCGCGTGACCATGCCGCCGGGGTCGGAGCCGTGGTCGGGCTCGGTCAGCCCGAAGCAGCCGATCCACTCGCCGGTGGCGAGCCTGGGCAGGCATTTCTGCTTCGTCGCCTCGTTGCCGAACTCGTTGATCGGCACCATGACGAGCGAGGACTGCACGCTCATCATCGAGCGGTAGCCCGAGTCGACGCGCTCGACCTCGCGCGCGATCAGCCCGTAGCTGACATAGTTCAGCCCGGAGCCGCCGTAGGCCTCGGGGATCGTCGGGCCGAGCAGGCCGATCTCGCCCATCTCGCGGAAGATGGCGGGGTCGGTGGTCTCGTTGCGGAAGGCCAGCTGCACGCGCGGCAGCAGCTTGCCCTGGCAGTAGTCGCGCGCGGCGTCGCGGATCGCGCGCTCGTCGGCGTCGAGCTGGGCGTCGAGCTGCAACGGGTCTTCCCAGTCGAAGCGGGCGGCGGGGGTTCGGGCTTGGTTCATGGTCGTCTCTCGGTGGTCAGAGCCCCAGGTACTGGAGCAGTTCGGGGGTATCGCGAAGCTCGGCGGCGGCGCCCTCGAGCACCGCCTGTCCTTTCTGCAGCACGAGCAGGCGCTCGGCATTCGCGGCCACGCGGCGATGGTCGCGGTCGACGATCAGCACCGCGATGCCGTCGCCGCGGATCGACGCGATGACGCGCCAGATCTCGGCCACGATCTGCGGCGCCAGGCCTTCGGTCGCCTCGTCGAGGATCATCAGCGAGGGGTTGGTCATCAGCGCGCGGCCGATCGCGAGCATCTGCTGCTCGCCGCCGGAGAGCTGGCCGCCCAGGTTCTGCATGCGCTCGGCCAGGCGCGGGAAGGTCTGCAGCACGCGCTCCAGCGGCCAGCGCTGGCTGCCGTCGACGCCGGCGCGCGCGGCCATGACGAGATTCTCGTGCACCGTCAGGTTCGGGAAGACGCCGCGGCCCTCGGGCACGTAGCCGATGCCGCAGCGCGCGACCTGGTACGGCCGCGCGCGCGACAGGTCGCGGCCGGCGATGACGATACGCCCGCGGCGATCGGCCATCTGCCCCATCAGGGTGCGGATCAGCGTCGTCTTGCCCATGCCGTTGCGGCCCAGCAGCCCGAGCGTCTGCCCGCGCCGGATCGCCAGCGACACACCCTGCAGCACATGGCTGGAGCCGTACCAGGCGTGCAGCTCGCTCGCCTCGAGCAGGACTTCGCCGGCCGGACTGGCGCTCATTCCTCGCTGCCCAGGTAGGCGGCCTGCACCTGCGGGTCGGTTCGCACCGAGTCGGGCGTGCCGCTGGCCAGCACGCTGCCGTTGACCATCACCGTGATGCGGTCGGCGACGCGGAAGACCGCGTCCATGTCGTGCTCGACGAGCGCGATCGCGTGCCCGTCCTTGAGCGCCTCGAGCAGCGTGAGCATGCGCTCGGTCTCCTCGGCGCCCATGCCCGCGAGCGGCTCGTCGAGCAGCAGCACCTCGGGGGCCGTGGCCAGGCACATCGCGATCTCGAGCTGGCGCCGCTGGCCGTGCGACAGCGTGCCCGCCGGGCGGTCGATGACCTCGGCCAGCCCGGCACGTGCGGCCGCGTCGCGCGCCGCCGGCACTGTCACCGGGCAGCTCGACGCGTCGGCCCACCAGGCGCAGGGCCGCGGGTGGCGCGCCTGCGCCGCCAGGCGGCAGTTCTCCAGCACGCTGAAGTTGGGGAACAGCGTATTGCGCTGGTAGCTGCGGCCGATCCCCGCCAGCGCGCGCCGCGGCTGCGACCAGCCGGTGACATCCTGCCCGCGCAGCTCGACGCGGCCGGCGCTGGCGGCGAGCTCGCCGGCCAGCACGTTGATCAGCGTCGACTTGCCGGCGCCGTTGGTGCCGATGACGGCGTGCAGCCGTCCGCGCTCCAGGTCGAGCGAGACGCCGTCGACCGCGATCAGCCCGCCGAAGCGGCGGCTGACCGCGTGCGCGCGCAGCAGCGGCGCTTCCATCACGACCCCTCGGCACGCCGGCGCACGCGCTGCGTCAGCAGCGCCCCGGCACCGATCAGCCCGCGCGGCAGCAACGCGACGCTGACGATGATCGCGAACCCCAGGCCGAGCAGCCAGTGCTTGGCCCAGGCGCCGAAGATCGCATCGTCCTTGAAGAATTCCTGCAGCAGCACGAGCGCGAAGGCCCCCAGGACTGCGCCGCGCAGGTGGCCGATGCCGCCCAGGATGACCATCAGCAGCACCGAACCCGAGAAGTGCCAGCTCAGCATCTCGGGGTTGACGAAGCCGTCCTTGACCGCGAACAGCACCCCCGCCAGCCCGGCGATCGCGCCCGACAGCACGAACGCCGCGAGCTTGTACGGGTAGGTCGCGAAGCCGGCCGCGCGCATGCGCTGCTCGTTGATGCGGACGCCGGCCAGCGCGTGGCCGAAGGGCGAGCGGCCGACCAGCGCCAGCAGCGCGAAGACCGCCGCCAGGCAGCCGAGGACGAAGTAGTACATCGCCAGCGGCTGGTCGAGGTCGAGCAGGATCGTGTCGCCGATCGCCAGCCGCGGCCGCAGGTCCAGGTAGATGCCGTCGCTGCCGCCGCCCAGCGGCGTATCGTGCACCAGGTAGTAGGCCATCTGCGCGAACGCCAGCGTGACCATGATGAAGTACACGCCGCGCGTGCGCAGCGACAGCGCGCCCATGAACAGCGCGTAGGCGGCCGCGACCGCGACCGCCGCCGGCGCCAGCCACAGCAGCGAGGCCGGTGCGCCGGACGGGGCCAGCAGCACGGTCGCGTAGGCGCCCAGGCCGAACAGCGCCGCCTGCCCGAAGCAGACCAGCCCGGTGCGGCCGACCAGCAGTTCCAGGCTCAGCGCCGCGATGGCGTAGATCATGATCTTGACGACCAGGTCCAGCCCGTAGCTGCCGGCCGCTAGCGGCCACAGCACCAGCACCAGCGCACCCGCGGCGACGCTGAGGAGGGCGGCCGGACGATCGAGCGTCACGTCAAGGCCTCCGATGTGCGCCGCAGGTTCGCGCGGGAAAAGGTTGCGGCCCGTTGCTGACGGTCGTCGAAGTCAGTCCTTCGCTTTTCTTGGCGTTCGATGTGCCAGCGTGCCATGGGTGGCGGGCACCCTCACACTCCATGCCCGGGGACAGTGCCCCGGGCGCTCGCCAGGCACAAACAGTCCGCAGGACTGTTTGTGTCCGGGCTCGCTCCCCCGGGCCGGGCTGCGCCCGCCCCTCCTCCTTTACTTCCGTGGGAGGGTGCCCGCCACCCATGGC
>JACPVA010000124.1 GCA_016191995.1 Burkholderiales bacterium
CGCGGCCTGCAAGGCCCTGGCCGCGCGCGCAGCGCGCATCCCCATCTGACTCGTCGCCTTTGTTCGAGCGCAGCGAACGAAGTGAGCGAAGCGAGTTAGGCGACGGGCCAGGCGACCGAGCATCGCAGGGGAGTCGGCGCGTAGCGCCGACCGCCTCCGCCGCGCGCCCCGGCCGGCCCGGTTCCGGCTTTGCCGCGCCGGCCATCGCACGCGGGCACGGCATCGTGGGCACTGAGCGGCCAACGGCCGCTCGGGCCGACTGCGGACCTTCGCGGTTCAGCCGTTGTTCGCAAATGCTCTCTCGCGGCCTGGCATCAGGGCTGCAGCGCCTTGACCAGCGGCAGCACCGACGCCGGCGGCGCCCCGGCGTCGACGGCGATCCAGCCGGTCAGCTCGGGCGTGCCGTAGAGCACCCAGACGATGCCGTCGCGCGCTGGCTCGGCGGGCGCGATGCCGGCTGCCGTTGCGGCCCAGCCACGCGCCGCGCCCGGTTGCAAGGCCGCCGCAGGCGCCTCGATGCGGCCGTGCCCGGCGGCGCGCAGCCTGCGCGCCTCGTCCTGGCATGCCGGGTAGCTCGACAGCGCGCCGGTGCCGACCGCCGCGGGGACGGCGGGCTGCACATAGCCGTCCTCGGGCAGTTCGACCACCCATAGCGAGCGCCGCACGCCGGCGAGGTCGGCCACGTCGGTGATGCCTTCGTGGCGCAGAAACTCGGCCCAGGCGCCGATCGGCGTGTCGGCGAAATAGTTGGCCGGCCCCTCGCCCTCGCCGTGCCAGCGCGCGGCCGGTTGCGCGGCGTCGGCCCAGAGAAAAGCGAGGCGCGGGTCGCAGTGCCTGAAGCCCAGCCGCCGCGCCATTGCGATCGTCGGCCCCGGGTCGGGCGCCGCGGCGGATCAGGCCGCCAGCGGCTGCGCGCCGACCAGCGTGGCTGCCAGCGCGCGCACGCGCTGCGCCGCCTCGCCGTCGGGCGACCAGCGCTTGCCCAGCAGTGCGCGCGGACTGCGGCCGTCGAGCTGCACGCGCGCGCGGTCGAACCAGCGCCGGATGCCGTAGGCGTTGTAGGCGCCGGCCAGGTCGGAGGCGACCAGCGCCACCCAGTGCAGCCGCGCCGCGACCTCGTCGGGCGTGCGGCGCTCGCCGGCCGCGTAGCGGCGCAGCGAGCTCGCCGCGACGCCGACCAGCGCGCCGAGCAGCTCGTCGCCGAGCAGCTCGCGCATCGCCGGCCACTCGGCCTCGGGCACGGCGGAGATCTCGAGCGCCTCGACGAGATCGCGCAGGCCGCTGGCCGCCAGGCGCTCGGCCTCGGCATCCAGCGGTCCGGCGCCGGCCTGCGTCAGCGGCGCCAGCGCCGCGGCGGCGGTGCCGCCGATGCCATGCTGCTGCAGCGCGCGCAGCAGCCGGCGCACGCTGGCCGCATCGAGCGCCGTCACTGGCGGCCCGGCGAGCAGCCCCATCGTCGCCGAGCGGCCGATAAGCGCGAGCAGCGGGATCGCCAGCCCGCGCTGCAGCGGCGGAGCGGGTTCGGACGCGATAAGGACTGTAACCACGGCCCAATCCTAGTCCGATCGACTGCGGCGCGCAAGCATCGCGCCCTGCAAGGCGCCCGGCCGGCCTGCTAGAGTGCGTGCCATGTCGACCCTGCTCGATCTGCACGGCAAGCATGTGCTGCTGGGACTGACCGGCGGCATCGCCTGCTACAAGGCGGCCGATCTGACGCGCGAGCTGGTCAAGGCCGGCGCCAGCGTGCAGGTCGTGATGACCGAGTCCGCCTGCCGCTTCATCACCCCGGTGACGATGCAGGCGCTGACCGGCCACCCGGTCTACACCGACCCCTGGGATGCGCGTGCCGGCCACAACATGGCGCATATCGACCTGCCGCGCGCGGCCGATGCGATCCTGGTCGCGCCGGCCAGCGCCGACTTCATCGCCCGCCTGGCCCAGGGCCGCGCCGACGACCTGCTCGCGCTGCTGTGCCTGGCGCGCCCGCAGAGCCATGTCGACGCTACGCGCCGCGTGCCGCTGCTGCTGGCGCCGGCGATGAACCGCGAGATGTGGTCGCATCCGGCGACGCAACGCAACGTCGCGCAGGCGGCGGCCGATGGTGCGATCGTGCTCGGCCCGGCCTGCGGCGAGCAGGCCTGCGGCGAGGTCGGCGAAGGCCGCATGCTCGAGGCCGACGAGCTGCGCGACGAGCTGATCGCCTTCTTCCAGCCCAAGCTGCTGGCCGGTCGGCGCGTGCTCGTCAGCGCCGGGCCGACCTTCGAGCCGATCGACCCGGTGCGCGGCATCACCAACCACTCGAGCGGCAAGATGGGCTTCGCGATCGCGCGCGCGGCGCAGGAGGCCGGCGCCGACGTGACGCTGGTCGCCGGCCCGGTGCAGCTGGCCACGCCGCGCCACGTGCGCCGCATCGACGTCACGAGCGCGCAGCAGATGCACGACGCGGTGCTGCCCGAGGCGCCCGCGCATGATGTCTTCGTCGCCACCGCGGCGGTCGCCGACTGGCGCCCGGCGCGCGCCGACGGGCGCAAGATCAAGAAGGATGGCAGCCGCAAGGTGCCGGCGCTGGAACTGGTCGAGAACCCCGACATCCTGGCCACGGTCGCGCGGCTGCCGGCGGGGCAGCGGCCGTGGTGCGTCGGCTTCGCCGCCGAGAGCCACGACCTCGTCAAGCATGCGCGCGACAAGCTGGTGCGCAAGAGCGTGCCGCTGATCGTCGGCAATGTCGGCCCGGCGACCTTCGGCCGCGACGACAACGCGCTCGTGCTCGTCGATGCCGCCGGCGAGCGCGAGCTGGCACCCGGTCCGAAGCTGGCGCTGGCGCGCCAGCTCGTGCGCGAGATCGCCGAGCGCATCCCCGCGAAACGATGACGACGATCGACGTGCGCGTGCTCGACGCGCGGCTGGCCGAGCGCTTCGACGAGCTGGGCCCGGCGTATTCGACCCGCGGCAGCGCCGGGCTGGACCTGCGCGCCTGCCTGGACGCGCCGCTCGTGCTCGCGCCGGGGCAGGCCGAGCTGATCCCGACCGGCCTGGCGATCCACATCGGCGACCCGACCCTGGCGGCGATGATCCTGCCGCGCTCGGGGCTGGGGCACAAGCACGGCATCGTGCTGGGCAACCTCGTCGGCCTGATCGACAGCGACTACCAGGGGCCGCTGAAGGTGAGCGCCTGGAACCGCGGCCGCGAACCGTTCACGATCCAGCCCTGGGACCGCATCGCGCAGCTCGTCGTCGTGCCGGTGGTGCAGGCGCGCTGGCGGCGCGTCGAGTCGTTCGAAGCCTCGGCGCGCGGCGAGGGCGGGTTCGGGTCGACGGGACGGGGTTGAGGCCTGCTGCCGCGCGCTACTGCAGCCGCTTCGGCGGCGCCGCCGTCGCCAGCACGCTGAGCGCGGCCCGGCCGACGCTGCCGGCCTCGATCTCGTCTTCGGTCGCCTCGCGCACCGCCTCGACCTTGATCGCGAGCCGGATCGCCACCCCCGCCAGCGGGTGGTTGGCGTCCAGCACGACATGCTCGGGATAGACCTCGGTGACGACGTAAAGCGCATCGGCCGGCATGCCGGGCGTCGTCGCGCCGGTGGGCAGGCCCTCGAAGACCATGCCCGGCTCGAGCTGCGCCGGAAACAGCGCGCGCGGCTCGAAGCAGACGCGCTCGGGCTGGTACTCGCCGAAGGCCTGCTCGGGCTCGATCTGGATCCGGGTCTCGAAACCCGCCGCGCGCCCCGCGATCGCCTCCTCGACCGAGGCCAGCAGGTCATGGCCGCCGACGAAGAATTCGGTCGGCTCGTCGAGCGTGTCGAGCGGGCGGTTCTGGGCGTCGGTCATCGTCCAGGTCAGCGAGACGACGCAAGGGGCTTGGATCAGCATGATGTGCATCTTCGCACGCCGCCGGCTCGCGCTGGTTCAGAATGCGCGCCGATATCGGCCGCGCCGGGCCGTCGCACGATGGCGCCGCGGCGAACGACGGGAGCCCCGCCATGACACCCGAGGATCGAGGCCGCGCGACCCGCAGCGACGACGCCGAACCCGCGCCGCTGGCCACCCCGTTGGCCATCGAGGGCCGCGCGGGCTTCGTCGCCGCGGTGCACGCCGCGATCGCGGCCGCGATCGCGCGCGATGCGCGCAAGATGCTGTGGGTGGACCAGGATTTCGAGGCCTGGCCGCTCGACGACCCGACGCTCGTCGACGCGCTCACCGCGTGGCTGCGCCGGCCGCAGCGCCGGCTGCAACTGCTCGCCGACGACTTCGACGTGCTGGCGCGCGCGCATCCGCGCTTCGCCATCTGGCGCGTCGACTGGATGCACGCGATCGACGCGCGCCGGCCCGACGAGACGATGCGTGCGGCGCTGCCGACGCTGATCCTCGACGACGGCCCGGTGCTGCTGCGGCTCGTGCAGCGCGAGCCGGCGCGCGGGCGTGCCGGGCGCGACGCGCTGGAGGCATGGCGTGCGCGCGACGAGATCGCCCCGGTCTGGCAGCATGCCGCGGCCGCGTGGCCGCTGCGCCCGCTCGGCCTCTGATCGGCCTGCGGGCGGGCTTCGAGTCGGGGGCATCCGCACGGCGACGAGCGCGTCCGTCCGGGCCGCCCTGGCGGCGCGCGCAGCGGCGTCGCAAGCCGCGGCCAGGGCCACTGTCACGCTGTCGTCATCCCGCAACAGAAGATGGGGATTACCCGAATCCTGCATAGAATCTTTCTTGCGAGCGGCTTGCTCGTGGTCAGACTTGTTTCACCAAATATTGATTGGTGGAGAGGTCGTTAGAAAGCGTGCACGACACGCACTTTCGAGGAAATGCAATGAAATCGTCGATTCTCGTGCTGTCGCTGATGACGGCCGTCGCCCTGGCTGCCTGCGGCAAGAAGGAGGAGCCGGCGCCTGCTCCCGCTCCGGCCGCCGCCCCGGCTCCGGCCCCGGCTCCTGCCGCCCCCGCCGCGGCCCCCGCCGATGCCGCCACGCAGGCGGGTCAAGCCGTCGATGCGGCCAAGGACGCTGCGGCGACCGCCGGTCAGGCCGCGGGTGCCGCCGTCGATGCCACCAAGGACGCGGCCGCGGCTGCGGGCCAGGCTGCGGGCGCGGCCGCGGGCGCGGCTGTCGAGGCTGCCAAGGACGCCGCCGGCACCGCCGTCGACGCGGCCAAGGCTGCCGCCGAGGCTGCGAAGGAAGAAGTCAAGAAGTGATCGGTTTCGCCTGATCCACCGGGCGCCGTCGCGGCGGCCGGATGGGTCGGCCGGATCGACGAAGGCCGCCTGCGGGCGGCCTTCGTGCTGTTGGAGTCGACGCTGACGATGCGCCGCGCGCCGGCCCCCAGTCGGGCGCTACTTCAGCGCGTCGACGAGCACCCCGGCGATGCGCTCGCCGACGCCACCGGCCACCGGGCCGCCGTCTGCGGTCTGCACCGCGACCACGGTGCGCTCGCGGCTCCCGGTCAACGCGACGCGGTAGCGCTCGGCCTTCGCCGACGACTCGCCTCCGAACAGGCGCTGCAGGAAGCCGCGCTGATCGGCTGCGCCGGTGTCGGCGTAGCGCACGTAGTACAGCCCGGCGCTGCGGTCGCGGTCCTCGACCGTGAATCCGCTGCGGTCCAGCGCCAGCCCGACGCGGCGCCAGGCGAGGTCGAAGCCGGCGTCGAGCTCGAGCGCCGCCGTCGGCTGGCCCTGCAGCAGCCTCGCGCGTGCGGCGCCGCCGGCGATCGCCGCGGCGCCGCCGGAGGCCTCGGCCTGGGCGCGCGCCTGTTGCTCGTCGCGGCCGAGGTGGACCATCAGACGGGTCAGGAATTCGGCCTCGAGCTGCACGTCGGCAGGCCGCGGCTGCCAGCGGAATTCGTCCTGCAGCGTGCGGTCGGTCGCGACCTCGGCCAGACCACGGTGCACGATGTAGATCTCGCTGCCGCCGGCGCTGCGCTCGACCCGCATGCGGAAGCGGTCGCGCTCGCCGCTGTCGTAAAGACCCTCGAAGACCTTGCCGATCGATCGGCGCAGGAAGTCCTGCGGCAGCTTGGCGCGGTTCTCGGCCCAGCCGGTCTCGATGACGCCGACCTGCGGGTTGTCGATCTCGAGCTCGAAGCCCGCGTCGAGCCAGAACTGGCGCAGCCGCGGCCACAGCGCCTCGGGCGCCGCGGGGACGACCAGCCAGCGCGTGTCGGCGCTGCGCTCGATGCGCATGCCGGCCAGCTCCGATACCGCGACCGACGGCACGGCCGGCTGCGCCGCCGCGTTGCTCCCCGCCGCCGCCGCGCTGACCGTCCCCGCCGGGGCCTGGAAGCGGCCATCGCGCGCGAGCTGGCTGAGGTCGGGGGGCACTTCCAGACCCGCCGTCTGGCGCGCGCCGGCGCGGTAGTCGACCTTGTCGCCGGAGAGCAAGTCGCCGAAGCTCGAGCAGCCGGCGCTGGCCAGCGCCAGCAGCGCGAGCGCAGCCAGGCGGGTGGGCGAGGGCAGGCACGAGGGATCGGGTGCGGGGCAGCGACGGAGTCTCAAGGGCATTCTCGGGTCGGCGGCGGACGGTCTTGCGAGGTGGCCGCTGGGTCGGGGCTGGGGCGGGGGGATCAGGGTCTGGCGGCGCCGCTCCGCGGCGCGTTCAATGGCGTTCGTCCGGCGCTGCACGATCGGTGACGCGCGGGTCGCAAATGCGCGGCGCGCCGCAGTCGGGCAGGGGCCGACCTGTCGCCGCGCGCTGCATCACAGCAGCCCCGCGTCGCGCATCGCCTGGCCGACGCGGGCACGGCCGGATTCGCTCAGCGGCAGCAGCGGCAGCCGCAGCACGTCGCGGCAGCGGCCCATCTGCGCCAGCGCCCACTTCGCGGGCGCCGGGCTCGGCTCGCAGAAGAGCTTCGTGTGCAGCGGCAGCAGCTTCAGGTGGATCGTGCGCGCGCGCCTGACGTCGCCCTCGATCGCCGCGATGCACATCTCGTGCATCAGCCGCGGCGCGAGGTTGGCCGTCACGCTGACGTTGCCATGGCCGCCCAGCAGCATCAGCGCCACCGCGGTGCTGTCGTCGCCGGAGTAGATCGAGAACCCTGCCGGCGCCTGCTTGATCAGCCAGGCCGCACGCTCGATATCGCCGGTGGCCTCCTTGATGCCGACGATATTCGGCACCGAGGCCAGGCGCAGCACGGTCTCGGGCTCGAGATCGGCGACCGTGCGGCCGGGGACGTTGTACAGCACATGCGGCATGTCGACCGCCTCGGCGATCGCCCTGAAATGCGCGACCATCCCGTCCTGCGACGGCTTGTTGTAGTACGGCACGACCTGCAGCGTGCAGTCGGCGCCGACCTTCTTCGCATAGGCGGTCAGCTCGATCGCCTCGGCGGTGCTGTTGGCGCCGGTGCCGGCCATGATCGGCACGCGGCCCGCGGCGTGCTCGACGGCGACGCGAACGATCTCGCAGTGCTCCTCGACCGTGACGGTGGGCGACTCGCCGGTGGTGCCGACGACGCCGATGCAGTCCGTGCCCTCGGCGATGTGCCAGTCGATGAGCGCGCGCAGGCCTTCGTAGTCGACGCGGCCGTCGTCGAGCATGGGCGTGACCAGGGCGACGATGCTGCCGACGATGGGTTTCATGCGCGGTCCTCGGGGAGCTGGGGATTCTAGCCGGCGGCCGTGCCGCCTCCGGGCCGCATCCGCCGGGCTCGATCGGCGGTCGCCGCGGCGCCTAGAGCGGGTAGCGCGCCGGCGTGGCAGCGTCGGACGCCGCCTCGCGCAGCGCCGCGATGCGCTGCACGAATCGCGGCGGCGCGTCGAGGAAGCCGTCCTCGCAGGCAACGACGCGCAAGCCTGCGGCCTCGCGCAGCAGCTCGCCGGGCTGCAGCAGGAATTCCGGCCGCGACGGCCGGCCGACGGTCTCCTGCCCGGCGGCGAAGGTCTCGTGGATCCACACCCCGCCGTCGGCGAGTGCGGCGCGGATCGCCGGGAATAGCGGCCGCCACAGGTAGTTCGTGACGACCACGGCATCGAAGCGCCGCCCCGGCAGCGGCCACGGCCCGCCCTCGAGGTCGGCGACGACGATCTCGCAGAGCGCGCGCAGCGGCTCGACCGCGTCGGCATCGCGGTCGACGCCGGTCACCGCGAAGCCCTGCGCCGCCAGCCAGCGCAGATGCCGCCCGCCGCCGCAGGCCAGGTCGAGCACATGGCCGCCGGGGCGGATCAGCGCCGCCCAGCGCTGCACCCAGGGCGAGGGCGCGGCCAGCGCGGCGTGCCGTGCGCAGTGGTCGGGCGTTGCTGCGCCGAGAGGGGCCGCCGTGTCGCGAGCCGCCCCGCCCCCGGGCGCGCCGGCCTCAGAAGCAGGCCCAGACCGCATTCGCGACGTCGAAGACGAAATGCGGGTTCAGGTAGGCGGCGAAGACCGCCAGCAGCACCGCGGCCGCCGCCGCGCCGGCGATCCAGCGCCGCGCCGGCGTCGTCATGCCGCCGCCCCCTGCGTGCCCACCGCGCCGGCCGGACCGGGGCGGGCGATCGCGCCCTCGCGCACCGGCAGGTTGACCAGCGCCGCCGCCACGCCGAGCGCGACCGCGATCCACCAGACGATGTCGTAGCTGCCCATGCGGTCGTACAGCAACCCGCCCAGCCAGACGCCCAGGAAGCTGCCGATCTGGTGCGAGAAGAAGACGATGCCGCCCAGCATCGACATGTGGCGCACGCCGAAGATCTGCGCCACCAGCGCATTCGTCGGCGGCACGGTCGACAGCCACAGCACGCCCATCACCGCGCTGAAGATATAGACGCTCCACGCCGTCAGCGGCGCGGCGAGGAAGGCCACGATCGTGACCGACCGCAGCAGGTAGATCGCGGCCAGGATATGGCGCTTGGCCAGGCGCTGCCCGAGCACCCCCGACGCATAGGTGCCGAAGACGTTGAACAGGCCGATCAGCGCCAGCGCCGCCGCCGCGACCTCCGGCCCCAGCCCCTCGTCCTTCAGGAAGCTCGGCATGTGCACGGCGATGAAGACGACCTGGAAGCCGCAGACGAAATAGCCCGCGGTCAGCAGCTGGAAGCTGCGGTAGCCGAAGGCCTCGCGCAGCGCCGCGCCGATACCCTGCGGCGGCGCGCCGCCATGAAGCGTGGCCGGATGCGGCGGCTCGCGCAGGCCGATGGCCAGCGGCAGGATCGCCAGCGCCAGCACCGCCAGCGCCAGCAGCGCGCCCTGCCAGCCGAGCCAGCCGATCAGCCCGCCTTCCACCGGCACCATCAGGAACTGGCCGAAGCTGCCGGCCGCCGCCGTCACCCCCATCGCCCACGAGCGCTTCTCGGGTGCGACCTGGCGCGCGATGACGCCGTAGACCACGGCGTAGGTCGTCCCCGCCTGCGCCATGCCGATCAGCAGCCCGGCGCTGCCGCTGAACGCCAGCCCGGAGGCCGAAAGCGCCATCCCGGCGAGGCCGAGCGCATACAGCAGCCCGCCGGCCAGCAGCACGCGCACCGCGCCGAAGCGGTCGGCCAGCGCGCCGGCGAACGGGCTGGAAAAACCCCAGGCGAGGTTCTGCAGCGCGATCGCGAAGGCGAAGGTCTCGCGGCTCCAGCCGCGGTCCATCGTGATCGGCTGCAGCCACAGCCCGAAGCCGTGGCGGATCCCCATCGCGAGCGTGATGATCGCCGCGCCGCAGACCAGCACCTGGGTCATCGACAGCGGCGGAGAGTTCGGCGGCGCAGCCCCGGTCGAAACGCGAGTCATGCCCGGATTGTCCGAGAAAAGCCGCATCGGCGCCGGCAGGCGCCGCCGCACAATTCCGGCCCATGCGGGGCGCGGCTGGCGCGCACCGGGGACGATGCGGCGGCGGCCTGCGCTCGGGGCGCGGATCGCGCGGCCCGCGAGGAGACGACGATGAAGATCCTGGTGCTCGGCGGTGGCGTCATCGGCGTCACCACCGCCTACTACCTGGCGCGCGACGGCCACGAGGTCGAGCTCGTCGACCGCCAGGCCGGCCCGGCGCTGGAGACCA
This sequence comes from Burkholderiales bacterium, assembly GCA_016191995.1. Taxonomy (GTDB): domain Bacteria; phylum Pseudomonadota; class Gammaproteobacteria; order Burkholderiales; family Burkholderiaceae_C; genus Rubrivivax. The sequence goes on from JACPVA010000124.1 coordinate 9,931, forward strand.
GCTTCGCCAATGCGGGCGAGGTCTCGCCCGGCTACTCCTCGCCCTGGGCCGGCCCCGGCGTGCCGGTCAAGGCCATCAAGTGGCTGCTGATGCAGCACCGGCCGCTGGTCGTGCGCGCGCTGCTGGACCCGGCGATGTGGCGCTGGGGGCTGCAGATGCTGGCCAACTGCAACGCGCGCGCCTACGCGGTCAACAAGAGCCGCATGGTGCCGCTGGCCGAATACAGCCGCGACTGCCTGAAGGCGCTGCGCGCCGAGACCGGCATCGAATACGACCACCGCACGCAAGGCACGTTGCAGCTCTTCCGCACGCCCAAGCAGCTCGACGGCATAGCCGGCGACGTCGAGGTGCTGAAGCAGTACGGCGTGCCGTTCGAGGTGCTGGACCGCGACGGCTTCTGCCGCGTCGAGCCGGCGCTGCGCCACACCGCGCACAAGTTCGTCGGCGCGCTGCGGCTGCCGGGCGACGAGACCGGCGACTGCCACATGTTCACGAACCGGCTCGCCGAGATGGCGGCCGCGCTGGGTGTTCGCTTCCGTTGGGGGACGACGATCGAGCGGCTGGAAGTCGAGGGCGGGGCGGGCGGCCGCCTGGCGGCGGTGCACACCAGCGCCGGGCGGATCGAGGCCGAGCGCGTCGTGCTGGCGCTGGGCAGCCATTCTCCGAAGCTGCTGGCACCGCTGGGCATGCGCATCCCGGTCTACCCGGTCAAGGGCTACTCGATCACGGTGCCGATCACCGATCCGGCGGGCGCGCCCGAGTCGACGATCATGGACGAGACGCACAAGGTCGCGGTGACGCGGCTGGGCGAGCGCATCCGCGTCGGCGGCACGGCCGAGCTGGCCGGCTACGACGAGCGGCTGCACGAGGCGCGCCGGGCGACGCTGGCGCATGTGGTGTCGGACTTGTTTCCACGTGGCGGCGACGTCTCCAAGGCCAGCTTCTGGTGCGGGCTGCGCCCGATGACGCCCGACGGCACGCCGATCGTCGGCCCGGCGCCGGTGGAGGGGCTGATCCTGGCCACCGGGCACGGTACGCTGGGGTGGACGATGGCGGCGGGGACCGGGCGGGTGGTGGCGGAGATGGTGGCGGGGCGCAAGCCGCAGATCGACACCTCGGGGCTAGGCCTCGAGCGCTATCGCGGGGCCTGGGGCGCGCGGGATGCAGCGCGCGCGCCACGCGCCGCCGCCTCGCGGATGTAACCGCGCCCGAGCTTCAGGCGCCGGTCGCGGCCGACGCCGCGGCCGAAGTCCGGCGCGCGTGCGTTTGCGGACTTGAGTCCGGGCCGGGGCGCAGTCGTGTGGTCGTACACGCTTGGCCTGGTTCGCGCCGGCCCCGCCGGCGCGTCGGAGCGTCAACGCGGCGATGCGCTACGCAGGCGTCCCCCCGATCGGACCCGATGCGCGCGGCCACTGGCGCGCCAGGCCCGCATCGCTCGTCCGCAACAGATGTGACCCCGGGTGAATCCGCTGGCGCGCGGGGGGCCGGCGATGGCAATATGGCGCCGCTGTCAAAGGCAAACCCCGTGAAAGCGGGGGACGCAAAGTCATCGGTCTAACGGGCCCCGGCCCCAGGACGGCAGGACTGCCAGCATGTTGGGCCTGATGCGCCGATCGAGGCGGCGAAGCGGGTCTGCAGTGCTTGCGGTGAGCCCCTGGGTGTCCAGCCCACGAATCAAGAAGGCTCACCCGCATGGCCAAGAACACGCATCACCGTCAACTGGCGCGCCGTCACCGGCCGCTCCTCGATCGATTCGCGGGCGGCGCGGTCGCCATCGCCGCGCTGCTCGCCTGCGACGCGTCGCTCGCGCAAGGCCTGGGGCCGACGCTCGTGAATGCCGAGGGCCATGTCCCCGGGCGGCTGATCGTGCTGCCGCGCGCCGGCATGTCCGACGATGCCGTCGACAAGATCGTCAAGGGCGAAGGCGCACGAGGCGCGAGACGCCTGGGGCGCAGCGAACTGCGCATCGTCGACCTGCCGGAAGGCAAGGAGCGCGCGATGCTGGAGCGATTGGCGCGCCATCCGCACGTCGAGTTCGCCGAGCTCGACGTCCCGCTGGCGCAGGCGCTGACGCCGAACGACCCCTACTTCGGCAGCCAGTGGCACCACGGAAAGATCCGCAGCAGCTCGGCATGGGACATCGCGCAGGGCGCGGGCGTCACGATCGCCGTGCTCGACACCGGGGTCGACGGCTCGCACCCCGAGCTGTCGAGCCGCATGGTGGCGGGCTGGAATGCGTACGCCAACAACTCCGACACCTCGGATGCCGACGGGCACGGGACCGCCGTCGCCGGAACCCTCGCCGCGGTGACCAACAACGGCGCCGGCGTGGCCTCGATGGCCGGGCAGGCGAAGATCATGCCGGTGCGCATCAGCGACCCGAGCGGATGGGCCTATGCCAGCACCGTGGCGGCGGCGCTCACCTATGCCGCCGACCACGGCGCCAAGGTGGCCAACATCAGCTTCGACGGCATGGCCAACAACACCACCGTGCAGACCGCGGCCCAGTATTTCAAGAGCAAGGGCGGCCTGGTCGTGGTCGCGGCCGGCAACAGCGGCAAGAGCGAGAGCATCGTCGCGACGAGCACGATGATTCCGGTCTCGGCCACCAACAGCAGCGACCAGCTGACCAGCTTCACCAGCTACGGGCCTTATGTGGCGATGTCGGCGCCGGGCGAGAATATCTGGACCACCAAGAAGGGCGGCTCGTACTGGTACTGCTGGGGCACGTCGTTCGCGAGTCCGGTGACGGCGGGTGTCGTCGCGCTGATGATGTCGGCGAACAGCTCGCTGACCGCGGCGGAGGTCGAGAAGCTGCTGTACGGCACCGCGGCCGACCTTGGTGCGGCGGGCCGCGACACGCAGTTCGGCTACGGACGGGTCGATGCCGCGGCAGCCGTCGCGGCGGCGGCGAACGCGGTCTCGGCGGTGGACGGCTCGGCGCCGTCGGCGTCGATCGCGTCCCCCTACGCCTCGAGCACGGTCGGCGGACTGGTCCCGGTAGACGTCTCGGCCAGCGACAACGTCGGCGTCGTTCGCGTGGACCTGCTGGTCAACGGCGCCAAGGTGGCCAGCGACAGCACGAGCCCGTTCGCGTTCTCGTGGGACTCGACCAAGGTCGCCAACGGCATGGTCTCGCTGCAGGCCGTGGCCGTCGATGCCGCGGGCAACGCGGGTACCTCCGCCGCCGTGTCGGTCAACGTGGCCAACAATGCCGTGGCCGACACGACGCCGCCGGCAGTGGCGGTCACGAGCCCGGGCAACGGCGCGACGGTCTCCGGCACGGTCACCGTCAAGGCTTCCGCGTCGGACAATTCGGGGACGGCGGGGCTGACGCAGCAGCTCTATATCAACGGCGCGCGCGTGGCCAGCGCCACCGGCGGCAGCCTTAGCTACAAGTGGAATGTGCGCAAGCTGAGCCGCGGCACCTACACGATCGAGGCGCTGGCGACCGACGCGGCGGGCAACGCCTCGCGCCACTCGATCAGCGTCAAGCGCTGAGCCGGGCCCGGGCCTGTACCGCGCGCCGCAGCCTGCCGCGCCGCGTCAGTACAGCCCCGGGAGAAACCGGTAGCGGACCTTCGCGGCGTAGGCGGCATAGTCGCCGTCGACGCTGCGCAGGTGGTCCTCCTCGGTCAGTGCGCGCAGCGCATACAGCAGTGTCCAGCCGACGACCGAGCCCAGCGTGGCGATACCCGAGAGCGTCGACTCGGAGAACGCCGTCATGACGAGCGGCGCCGACCCGATCCACCACGCCATGTTCTTGCACACGTAGGCGGGGTGGCGCACCACCGCATACGGCCCGCGCGCGATGATGCCGCGGTGGGTCAGGTTGCTGGCCTTCCAGCCGAGCGCCACCGAGGCCCAGGAGTAGACCGCCATCAGCGCCAGCAGCAGCACGTTCAGCGCCATGTGCGCCATCGGGTCGTCGAACTGCGGGAAGTCGCTCACCGGCGCCCCGAGCAGCTTGCTGGTGACGATGTTGAACGGCGGGTAGCACATGATCGCCGCCGTCCAGCCCAGCAGGGTCGGGTCGACCGAGCGGATCCGGTTGCCGAGCCCGGGCAGTTCCACCAGATAGCCGAAGGTGAAGATCAGCACGTCGACGAACAGGATGGTCTGCATCAGCAGCCAGAAGCCGTGGCGGTCGAACAGGACGCGCGCGCCCTCGGCCCAGGCCTGGCTTTCGACGATCGCGTGCGCATTGGCGATCGCCGCCATGCAGAAGATCATCAGCGACATCGCCATCAGCGGGCCGAAGAAGGCCTTCAGCAGCGTGGCCAGCAGCGCGACACGGTCCTGCGCATCGAGACCTGCGGCCCAGGCTTGCGCTGGCGCGCGGATCAGCCGCCCGACGACGCGCCACGCGCGCAGCGACTTGGACACCGCCGGCGCGCCCTGTGACGCGAAGTACGCGGCCAACGCCACGCCATACAGGCCGGCGGCGGCGAGCATGAACTCGCCGCCGGTGAACCAGTAGCCGGGGATGCCGTAAGGGCGCTCGAACTGCCGCGCGTGCCAGGGCGAGAGCCAGTGCACGGTGCAGGCGAGCGCGACCACCGCCAGCGATGCGGCGACGTTGGCGAAGCGCAGGCGCCACGCTGCGGAGGCCTCGTCTGCGCCTCGTGCGACCAGCGGTTCATGCATGAGGATTTATGCCGACGGGAACACCGCCCGGGAGGCGCGAGCTTATCCCGCGCGCCAAACGACGAAGGCCCCGCGATCGCGGGGCCTTCGCTCGGGTCGACCCGTCAGGGCCGGCAAGACTCAGCGCGGCGACTGGCCCAGGCGCCGGCGGCGCGCGATGTAGCCCATGCCGAGCGCGAACAGGCCCATCCCGACCAGCGGCGCCGAACTCGGCTCGGGCACGCTGCCGCCGGTGCTGGTGCCGCCGCCGGTGCTGGTACCGCCGCCGGTGCTGCTCGTCGGCGATCCGTACAACGCAAGGTGGGAAATCTCCTTCGCGTTGCCCTTCTCGCCGTACATCGACCAAGTGCCGCAGAAGGCAGCCGAACCCGAAAACGCGTTCCCAGCGGCGGCGCAGCCCGCTGCCGTGTCGACGACGAACCACGCCCAATAGTAGGAGTCGGCGCTGCCACCGGGCACGCCGCCATCCTTGATGACGAGCGTGTAGCTGTTGTAGCCCGCGACAGCGTCGAACGCCCAGTCCCCAGTCGACCCGGCGGGGTCCATCCCCGTTGCCTCGAGCACCCCGTCGATCGTGCCGGGTGCGTCGATCTTGTTCAACTCCACCCAGTTGTTGAGGCCGCCCACGAGCAGGGAGTTCAGGTCCGCCGCGTCATCGTTGTTGTCATTGAGGATTCCTACCCCGCAGGACGTCGCGTTCGTCAAGGTTGCATCGGGGTCCGAGAGCAAGCTGGTGGCGGTGCAGGTTGCAGCGCCCGAAGAAGCTGAGCCGAGAAGAGCAAGGGCGCCTAAGGCGAGGGCGGGGATGTGGTGACGCATATAACCTCCTTGTTTGGATTGCCTACACCGAAGCATGTTTTGTGCCGATGGCAGAAAACGGTTTTAATTCAATGGCTTTCAAAGGGTTCCCGAGTGCAGCGGTTCCGGTCTGTAAGGATTCTCGACAGTGAATGAGGTCCGGTCCGAAGGTTCGGTCCGAGGGTCTGGTCCGAGGGGCGGCGGGGTCAAGTCTCGAATCTGAAGTCTGACGACCCGCGGCGTCCTGCGCGGATCCCCGGATCCGCGGGGGTGCAAGGCGCGTTGGGCGGCGCTCAGGCGCCGACGGTCACGACGCCGACCTTGTCGTCCATGAAGGCGGCTGCAATGCTGTCGGCGGCGGCCAGCAGGGCCGCGAGCACCCGCTCGCTCGAGGCGTTGCCCAGTGCCAAGGTCACCAGGCGCGGCCGGTCGCCGCGCGCCGCGACGAGGCGCTGGAATTGGTCGTCCTTCGAGCCGATGACGAGGTCATGCTTCGAGGGGTAGTCGCACAGCGCCCGGTCGGTAGAGCGTTCGAGCCCGAGCAGAGCCAGCTGACTCGAGCCGGGCAAGCGCATCTGCAGCGCCGGCACGAGGCGGCGCGAGATGTTCTCGTCGAGCAGCAGCCTCACGCCGCGGCGCCGATGCGCACCTCGCGCGACTCGCGTTCGGCCGCGTAGGCCAGACACGCCCGGATGTCGGCCTCGGTCAGTTCGGGGTAGTCGGCCAGGATCTCGGAATGGGTCATGCCGGCCGCCAGCCACCCGAGCACGTCGCCGACGGCCAGGGCGCGGCCTGGTGCGTGGCCTTCACCGACGAGGGCGACCGAATCAGATCATCGAGCTGGTGATAGACTAGTCAACCGCCTAGTCATCAAAGAGAGGCTGCCGTGGATGCTTGGCCTGTGCAAGATGCCAAGGCCCGATTCAGCGAGCTCCTGGACCGATGTCTCGCCGAAGGGCCGCAGCTGGTGACCCGCCGCGGCGCGGACGCCGCGGTCCTGGTGCCCGTGGAAGAGTGGCGCCGCCTCCGGGCGGCGGCACGTCCGTCGTTGAAAGAACTGTTGCTGTCCGACGAGGCGCGGTCGGCGATCCCGATACCCGAGCGCGGGGCGGCGCGCCGCCGCCGCCTGCCGACGCTGGGTTGACGCGTGTACCTGCTCGACACCAACGTCGTTTCGGAGCTGCGCAAGCCGCGCCCGCACGGAGGCGTGCTGTCCTGGATCGGCGCGGCGGAGGACGCGCACCTGCACGTGTCGGTGGTGACGCTGGCCGAGATCCAGGCCGGCATCGAGATCACGCGCGAGCAGGACGAGCCCAAGGCGGCCGAGATCGAGCGTTGGCTGGACCTGGTCTCGGCGTCCTACAACGTCCTGCCCATGGACGCCGTCACCTTCAGGACCTGGGCCAGGCTCATGCACCGTCGGTCGGACACCGTGTACGAGGACGCGATGATCGCGGCCACTGCCCGCGTCCATGATCTGACCGTGGTCACCCGCAACGTGGGCGACTTCGCGGCGTTCGGCGTGCGCTGGTTCGATCCGTTCAGCGCAAAGGCCGGCGGGGGTTGACGGCACCCGACGGCCCTGGCGCCTGGGGGACGAGGTCAGGTCTCGAGCCTGCTGTCGAGCAGCAGCCTCACGCCGCGGCGCCGATGCGCACCTCGCGCGGCTCGCGTTCGGCCGCGTAGGCCAGACAGGCCCTGATGTCGGCCTCGGTCAGTTCGGGGTCGTCGGCCAGGATCTCCGAATGGGTCATGCCGGCCGCCAGCCACCCGAGCACGTCGCCGACGCTGATCCGCAGGCCCCGCACACACGGGCGGCCGCCGCGCCGCGCCGGGTCGGTGGTGATCAAGGGGTGTTCGCTCGACATGTTCAGTCTCCAGTCTGGCAGCGATCGGCAATGGACTTGAGCCTTTCCGTCCTTCGCCGTGGCGTGGCCTGCATGCCAGCCTCCTCGCTGCCCGGTCTGGCGCCCGAGGGGCTTCCTACAATCCCGCCCCATATGCCCCCCAAGCCCGCCGCGCCCGCCGCCTACGCCGAATCCTCGATCCGCGTCCTCAAGGGGCTGGAGCCCGTCAAGCAGCGCCCGGGCATGTATACGCGCACCGACAGCCCGCTGCACGTCGTCCAGGAGGTGATCGACAACGCCGCCGACGAGGCGCTCGCCGGGCACGGCAAGCGCATCGCGGTGACGCTGCACGCCGACGGCTCGGTGACGGTCGACGACGACGGCCGCGGCATCCCGTTCGGTCCGCACCCCGACGAGGGGGCGCCGGTCGTCGAGCTGGTCTTCACCCGGCTGCACGCCGGCGGCAAGTTCGACAAGGGGGCCGGCGGCGCCTACAGCTTCTCCGGCGGGCTGCACGGGGTCGGCGTGAGCGTGACCAACGCGCTGGCGCGGCGGCTGGAGGTGACGGTCTGGCGCGAAGGCCAGCGCGCGACGATCGCGTTTGCCGGCGGCGATGTCGTCGAGCCGCTGGCGCTGGCCAAGGTCTCCGGCGGCGAGCGCCGCCATGGCACGCGGGTCCGCGTGTGGCCGGATGTCAAGTATTTCGACAGTGCCGATCTGCCGCGCCACGATCTGATGCACCTGCTGCGCAGCAAGGCGGTGCTGATGCCGGGTGTCGCCGTCTCGCTGACAACCGAGAAGGGCGCCGGCAAGGAATCCGACACCCAGACCTGGCTCTACCAGGGCGGGCTGGCCAACTACCTGACGCAGGGGCTGGCCGCCGACCCGCTGATCCCGCTGTTCGCGGGTGAGCAATATGCCGGCCTCGAGGAGAGCGAGAACGTCGCCGAGGGCGAGGGCGCGGCCTGGTGCGTGGCCTTCACCGACGAGGGCGCGCTGCTGCGCGAGAGTTATGTCAACCTGATCCCGACGGTGGCCGGCGGCACGCACGAGGCGGGGCTGAAGGACGGCCTGTTCGCCGCCGTCAAGGGCTTCATCGATCTGCATGCGCTGCTGCCCAAGGGGGTCAAGCTGATGCCCGAGGATGTGTTCGGGCGCGCCAGCTTCGTGCTGTCGGCGAAGGTGCTGGACCCGCAGTTCCAGGGCCAGATCAAGGAGAGGCTGAACAGCCGCGACGCGCTGCGGCTGGTCTCGGGCTACGTGCGACCGGCGCTGGAACTGTGGCTGAACCAGCATGTCGAGTATGGCCGCAGGCTCGCCGAGCTCGTCATCCGCCAGGCGCAGACGCGCCAGCGCGCGCTGCAGAAGGTCGAGAAGCGCAAGGGCTCGGGCGTGGCCGTGCTGCCCGGCAAGCTGACCGACTGCGAAAGCCGCGACCTCGCATTCAACGAGGTCTTTCTGGTCGAGGGCGACAGCGCCGGCGGCAGCGCCAAGATGGGCCGCGACAAGGAGACGCAGGCGATCCTGCCGCTGCGCGGCAAGGTGCTCAACGCGTGGGAGGTCGAGCGCGACCTGCTGTTCCGCAACAACGAGATCCACGATATCGCGGTCGCGATCGGCGTCGACCCGCACGGGCCGGGGGACCGGCCGGATGCGATCGCCGACGCGGCCGTGCCGGGGGCGGATGCCGGTGGCCGCGACACACGCGCGGTCTACGAGCCCGGCGGCGTGCTGCATGGGCTGCGCTACGGCAAGGTCTGCATCCTGTCGGATGCGGATGTCGACGGCTCGCACATCCAGGTGCTGCTGCTGACCCTCTTCTTCCGCCACTTCCCGCGGCTGATCGAGCACGGCCATGTCTACGTCGCGCGGCCGCCGCTGTACCGCGTCGATGCGCCGGCGCGCGGGCGCAAGCCGGCGGCGCGGATCTACGCGCTCGACGACGGCGAGCTCGCCGCGGCGCTGGACAAGCTGCGCAAGGAGGGCGCGCGCGACGGCTCGTGGAGCATCAGCCGCTTCAAGGGCCTGGGCGAGATGAGCGCCGAGCAGCTGTGGGAGACGACGCTCGCCCCCGACACGCGGCGGCTGCTTCCGGTCGGCTTTGCCGCCGCCGGATTCGCCGCCACGGCGCAGTCGCTCAACCGCCTGATGGGCAAGGGCGAGGCGGCGGCGCGGCGCGAGCTGATGGAGCTGAACGCGGACGCGGTCGAGGTGGATGTCTGATCGCGTGGCCGAGTGCCCGGGCAGGCGCCGAGAGACCCCCCATGTTCGGGTGGATTGACGTCCGCGCGCCGCGCGGCATCATTCGAATCTTCCTATCGGTCCCGCACGGGGCAGGAGTCGTCATGAAACGAGTTTCCTTGGGTTTCGCAGCCGTCTCGCTGGCGGTGGCCAGCATGCTCGGCGCCTCGGGCAACGCCGCCGCGGCGTCTGTCGAGCAAGTCGTCGTCGCGTTCAAGCCGAACCAGGATGGCGCGGTGCGCTCATGGCTCGCGCGGCAGGGCGCCCGGACGGTCCACGATCTGGGCGAGGTCCACGCGGTCTCGGTCCGTCTCGCGCCGCGCGCGCTCGAAGCGCTGCGCCGGCACCCGGGTGTGGCGTGGGTCGAGCCGGACTACGAGGTGCGCCTGATGCGCACCGCGCGCCAGGCGGCGACGAAGATGGCCCCGGCGGTGGCGGGTGAGACGGTCCCGTATGGCATCCCGATGGTCCAGGCCGATCAGGTGCCGGACGCCGCGGCCGGCAACCGTACCGTCTGCATCATCGACTCCGGCTACGAACTCGGGCACGAGGACCTGCCGATGGCGGGGGTCACCGGAACCAACCTGTCCGACGCCGGCAACTGGTTCGACGACCAGCAGCAGCACGGCACGCACGTCGCCGGAACGATCGCCGCCCTCGGTGGCAACGGCGTCGGCGTCGTCGGGGTGCTGCCGTCGGGCACCGTGCAGTTGAACATCCAGAAGGTCTTCGGCAGCAGCGGGTCGACGAGCAACTCGACCGTGGCCCGCGCGGGCTTGAACTGCGTGCGTGATGGCGCCAACATCATCAGCATGTCGCTCGGCGGGCCCTCGTCGAGCCGGCTGCAGGAACTGGTATTCCGCCTCGCCGAGCTGCGCGGCGTGCTGTCGATCGCCGCCGCGGGCAACGCCGGTGACAATACGATCAGCTACCCGGCCGGGCTGCCGTCCGTCGTCTCGGTCGCTGCGGTCACCGAGGCCGGCACCCATGCCAGCTTCTCGCAGTACAACGCCACGGTCGAACTGGCCGCGCCCGGTGACCTCGTCCTGTCGACCGTGCCGATGGGAACGGCGCTCGTGTCCGACACCAGCGTCTCAGGCGCGCCGTACGAGTCGCTGCCGATGGACGGCTCGCCGTTGGCGAGCGCGACCGCGGCGCTGTACGACTTCGGGCTGGGCGACGCGGACGATCCCGGCGTGGCGGGCAAGGTCTGCCTGATCCAGCGCGGCATCATCAGCTTTGCCGAGAAGGTGCAGCGCTGCGAGTCCAACGGCGGAGTGGCGGCCGTCATCTACAACAACGTTCCCGGGATGTTCGCCGGGACGCTTAACGGCGCGCCCACCGGCATCCCGTCGGTCAGCGTGTCCGACAGTTCGGGGGCGGCGATGCTCGGCCAACTCGGCTCGTCGGCCAGTGTGACCGTCGCCGGCGGCAACTACGCCTTCTTCAGCGGCACGTCGATGGCCACGCCGCACGTCTCAGGCGTCGCTGCGCTCGTCTGGAGCCAGCATCCGCAATGCTCGGCAGCCCAGATCCGGGCCACGCTGCGGCTCAGCGCGATGGACCTCGGCCCGGGCGGCCGCGACGACGAGTTCGGCCACGGCCTGGTGCAGGCCAAGGCCGCGGTCGACCGCATCACCACCAACGGTTGCGGCCTTTGACGCTTCGCGGCGGGCCCGCGGTTGCGGGCCCGCCGTGCCGCCACGAGCGTCGCGGCGGCCGGCGCGCCGCTTCCCGCTAGCCTCTAGCGCACCCCGCGCATATTCAGCCACGCGGTCGCCGCCCCGCTGGCGGCGATCATCGCGATGCCGACCCAGGCCAGCGCGTCGGGCAGCGCGCCCATCAGTAGCCAGCCGAACAGCATCGCCCAGCCGATCTGGGTGTAGGTGAAGGGCGCCAGCGTCGACGCGGCGCTGAACCGGAAGGCCTGGATCAGCAGCAGGTGGCCGAAGGTGCCGAACAGCCCGACCGCCACCAGGCCGGCCCATGCCGCCGGCGTGGCGACGGCCAGCGCCTGCGTCGCGGCTCGGAGGCCGAAGAAGGCGAAGACCGGCAGCACCGCGACGGTGCCGAAGAGGCCGGTCCAGAAGTGCGTGACCAGCGGGTCGTCGTGCGCGCTCATGCGCCGCGTCAGGATCTGGAACGAGGCGTAGCTCGCCGCCGAGCCCAGCGCGTAAAGCACCGCCCAGCCGAACAGCCCCGACCCCGGCCGGATCACGACCAGCGCGCCGGCGAAGGCCAGCGTCACCAGCGCCCAGCGCAGCGCCCCGACATGCTCGTGCAGCAGCCACGCCGCCAGCAGCGTCGCGATCATCGGCGCCAGCATGACGATGGCGGTGAACTCGGCCACCGGCATCAGTTGCAGGCCGACGAAGTTGAGCACGCTGGTGGCCAGCAGCAAGGCGCCGCGCAGCGCCTGGAAGCGCGGCTGGCGCGGCCGGAATCCGCGCCCTCGGTCGCGCGCGAGCCAGATCGCCATCAGCAGCGCCTGCGTCGCATAGCGCCACCACAGGATCAGCAGCACCGGCAGCGCCGCGCCGAGCCAGCGCACACTGCTGTCCAGCGCCGCGAAGACCATGCTCGCGGCCAGGATCAGCGCCACGCCGGCGGCCGGGTGGGCGTGCGGCCCGGCGCGCGCCTCAGCCACGCCGCACCCGGTCGGCCAGCGCCTCCCATACCGGGGTCAACCGGCCGGGCAGGTCGGGCAGCGCGCCGAGCTCGGTGCGGCTCTCGCCCGGGGCGTGGAAGTCGCTGCCGCGCGAGGCGAGCAGTCCGAACTCGATCGCCATGTCGGCGTAGGCGATCTGCTCGGCGCGGTCGTGGCTGCCGCTGAGCACCTCGACAGCGCGCCCGCCGACGCCGGCGAACTCGGTGAAGAGCGCGAATTCCTCGGTCGGCGTGTAGCGGTAGCGCGCCGGATGCGCCAGCACCGCGATGCCGCCGGCGCCACGGATCCAGCCCACCGCCTCGCGCAGTGTCGCCCAGGCGTGCGGCACATGGCCCGGCTTGCCATCCGCCAGCACATGGCGGAAGACCTCGTGCACGTCGGCGAAGTGGCCGGCCTCGACGAGGTGGCGCGCGAAGTGCGTTCGCGCGACCAGCTCGGAGCGCCCGGCCATGCGCAGCGCACCCTCGTAGGCGCCGGGCAGCCCGGCCTCGGCCAGCGCCTCGCCGATGCGCCGCGCGCGCTCGTGCCGGCCGTCGCGGATCGCGCGCAGGCCGGCGAGCAGCGCCTCGTCGTCGGGGTCGAAGCCCAGCCCGACGACATGCACCGAGCGGCCCAGGAAGCTCGCCGAGACCTCGACCCCACTGAGGTAGCCGATGCCCAGCGCGGCCGCGGCGTCGCGCGCGCGCGCCTGGCCGGCGAGGCTATCGTGGTCGGTCAGCGACCACAGCTCGACGCCGCGCTCGCGTGCGCGGGCGGCCAGCGCCTCGGGCGCGAGCGTGCCGTCGGAGATGTCCGAGTGCGAGTGCAGGTCGGCGTCGAGCAGATGCATGGGCCCGATTGTCGGGCCAGCGCTTCAGTTCTCGCGCGGCTGCACGCGCACGCCGTCGGCGACCTCCGCCGGCGGGTAGATGACGACCGCGGCGCCGTCGCCCAGCCCGCCCTTGATCCAGGCGTGGCGCGCATTGCGGCCGCCCAGCTCGACCGGCCGCTGCCGCGCGCGGCCGCCCTCGACGACGAAGACCGCAAAACCGGGCGAGACACCGTTGCCGGCGGGCGGCAGCGGGAAGACCGCGCTGACCGGGACCCGCAGCGCATCGTCGACACGCTGCGTCAGGATGCTGACGCCGACGCGAAAGCCGTCGCCCAAGGCCTGCCAGCGCGTGCGCGGCGAGACGATGTCGATGCGCACGTTGACGCGCTGCTCCTCGACCCCCAGCGCCGAGATCTTGGTGAACCCCGAGGGCTCGACGCGCCGCACGCGCCCGGCCAGGTCGCCGGCGCCGCCCCACTGGCCGATGCGAACCTCGCTGCCCGGCGCGGCCTGCAGCGCGTCGGCGGTCAGCAGCTCGGCGACGATCTCGAGCTGCGCGGTATCGCCGAGTTCCAGCAGCGGCGTGCCCGGCGCCACCGTGCCCTCGCTCGCGTGCAGCACGCGCAGCACATGGCCGTCCACCGGCGCGCCGACCGCAAAGACCTGCCCGGCGTCGGCACCCGGGCGGCTGGCGTCGAGCGCCGCGCGCGCCATCGCCAGCTCCTGCTCGGCGACGCGTCGGCCGGCGTCGGCGGCGGCGAGCTGCTGCGCCGCGGCCTGCTGCGCCAGCCGGTCGGCGTCGGCGCGGTCGGGCGAGACGAAGCCTTGCGCGGCGAGCTGCGCGCTGCGCTCGGCGTCGCCGCGCGCCTTGGCCAG
>JACPVA010000125.1 GCA_016191995.1 Burkholderiales bacterium
GCGCGCGCCTCGACCAGCGCCAGCCGCAGCGTGCGCTCGTCGATCTCGCGGTCGGCGCCGGCGTGCAGCCGCTGCAGCAGCGCCAGCGCGGCGGCGGCGGCGCGCGGCTCGCCGTCGATGCGCAGCGTCGCGCCGCGGCGCGCGATGCGCACCGCCAGCGCCTGCTCGATGCCGCGCAGGTGCGCGTCCAGCGGGCCGCAGACCCGTGCCAGGCGGCGGTTGTCGGGGGGGTCGAATCGGTGCTGCAGCATCGGGCGTCGGGGGGTGGGCCCCGGGCGTCGGCCGGGCAGGGCGGTGCCGAAAGGCGGTGCGGAAGGGCGGACGGCGAGGATTACGGCCATTGTCCACCCCCCGCCGCCCTGCCGCGCTGGCGCCAGGGCGCGCCGGCGGCAGAATGCCGGCGATGTCGAGCCTGCGGCCGCAACGCCTGTGCCGCCCCCGCACACGGGCGGCCGGGCCTCCCCATGCCGCCATCGCGGCGCATCGCGCCTCCAGCTTCGCTGCTTCGGCCGCGCGCGCCTGGGCCGCGTTCCTGGCTGTGACCTGGGCCTGCGCCCGGCATGCCTTGGCGCTCGTGCTCGCACTGGCCGCGGGCGCGGCCGGCGCCGCGGCGGCGGACGACGCCGGCATGCAAGGACTGACGCAGGCCTGGGCCGTCGACGCGGCCCCCGGGCGCGTCGCGCCGCCGCCGGCCGACCGGCCGGGCGAGCTTCGCGCGCTGCCCGATGTGCCGCCGACGCCGGCGCGCGGTGCCGCTGTGGCGACCTGGTACCGCGCCGCATTCGAGCTTCCGCCCGGCCTCGGCGACGAGACCATGCTGGCGTTGTACGTCGAGCGTGCCTGCAGCGTGCTCGAGGTCCGCGTCAACGGCCAGCTGCTCGCGCGCGCCGGCGATCGCACGCGCCGCGCCGGCCCGGCCTGCCTGCCGCCGCAGCTGCTGCCGCTGCCGCCGGCGCTGCTGGAGCCGGGTGCCAATGCGCTGCACCTGCGCATCGACGGCCTGCCGCTGGCGCGCGTGGCCTCGCGCCGCGATGCGGCGGCGCTGTCCGCGCTCGTCATCGGGCCGCGCGCCGAGCTCGCGCAGCGGCACGCGCGCGCGACGCTGCTGCAGCTCTACGCGCCGCAGGCGCTGGCCGCGGCGCTGCTGCTGACCGGGGGCTTCGTCTTCGTCCTCGGCTGGCGCCACCGCGGCGACAGCCCCATGGCCTGGTACGGGGCGCTCGCGGTCGGCTGGTCGCTGCTGGAGCTGCAGCGCTGGCTGCCGGGGCTGCCGATGTCGCCCGCGGCAGCGCAGCTGCTGCAGCTGACGCTGCTCGCGGGGGTGACGCTGGCGGCGGTGCAGTTCCTGCTGCGCTACGCGCACCAGCGCAGCCGCTGGGCCGCGCGCGCGCTGGCGCTGCAGTGCGCGCTGGTCCCGGCCAGCGTCGCGCTGGCCGGCGCCGACCGGCTGCACGAGGTGGCCGCGGCGTGGACGGTCACCTTCGCGCTGCAGATCGTCGCCGCGGCGATCGCGCACCTGCGGCTGCGCCGGCGCGCCGAGGGCCGGCTGCCGCGCGCCGCGGTGGCGCTGCTCGTGCTCGCCGGCGGCGCGCTCGCGCTCGAGCTGGCCGGCCGCTGGGCCGCGGTTCCGGTCGGTGTCGCGGTCGCGGCGCAGCTCGCGGTGCCACTGGCGCTGATCGTCACCGGGCTGCGCCAGATGCGCCGCCACGGGCAGGCGCTGCAGGCGTCGGAGGCCAGCCGGGCGCAGCTCGAGCGCCGCATCCAGGAGGCGACGGCGCAGATCGAGCACAACTTCCGCCAGCTCGCCGAGCTGCGCGTCGAGCAGGTCACGGCGCAGGAGCGCAAGCGCATCGCCGGCGACCTGCACGACGACCTCGGCGCCAAGCTGCTGACCATCGTCCACACCAGCGACGACCCGCGCATCGCGACCCTGGCGCGCGAGGCGCTGGAGGAGATGCGGCTGTCGGTGCGCGGGCTGACCGGGCGCGCGATGCGGCTGGGCGACGCGCTCGGCGACTGGCGCGCCGAGCTGATGGGCCGGCTCGCGCAGTCCGGCATCGAGGGCGAGTGGCACGCGCCCGACGACGACCTGCCGCAGGTGCTGCCGGCGCGCGCCTACGTGCAGACGACGCGCATCCTGCGCGAGGCGACGAACAATATCGTCAAGCACAGCCGGGCCTCGCACTGCCGCTTCAGCGCCGAGCTCGTCGAGGGCGACCTGCGGATCGCGATCCAGGACAACGGGCGCGGGATCCCGATGGAGATCGACGGCCGGCTCGACCGCGGCCACGGGCTGGCGAGCATGAAGCAGCGCGCCAAGCAGATGCGCGGGCAATGCCTGGTCGAGTCCGCGCCCGGGCATGGAACCGTGATACGGCTCACGCTGCCGCTGGACGGCCCGGCCGCCGCGCCCCCCTGAATCGTGGCGCCGCTGCTAGCATGAATCGAACCCGTCACCGATGGGTTCGGCAACCGCCCCATGACCACCCACGTCCTGCTGCTCGAAGACCTGCCCGAGATCCGCAGCTGGCTGCGCAGCCTGGTGCTGCTGGTGTTCCCGGGCGCGCAGGTGTCGGAGGCGGCGCGCGTGCACGACGCGCTGGAGCTGGTGTCGGCGCTGCGCTTCGACATCGCGCTGATCGACCTCGGGCTGCCCGACGGCAGCGGCGTGCAGGTCGTCGAGCGGCTGCGCGATCAGCAGCCGGAGGCGCAGTCGGTCGTCGTCACGATCCACGACGACGACGAGCACCTGTTCCCGGCGCTGCAGGCCGGCGCCTTCGGCTACATCCTCAAGGAGCAGCCGCGCGAGATGATCACCGAGCAGCTGCACCGCATCAGCCAGGGCGAGCCGCCGCTGTCGCCGTCGATCGCGCGCCGCGTGATGGCGCATTTCAGCGCCAAGACCAAGCCGCGCATCGCGCCCGAGATGCTGCAGCAGGTGGCGCTGACCGACCGCGAGACCGAGGTCCTGCTGCGCGTCGCCAAGGGCTATACGCTGCCCGAGATCGGCGTGCAGCTCGGGCTGAGCCGGCACACGATCGCCGACTACGTCAAGCAGATCTACCGCAAGCTCAACGTCAGCTCGCGCGCCGAGGCGGCGCTGGAGGCGCAGCGGCTCGGCTTGTTCGGGCGCTGACAGCGCGCCGCGGGCGCCGCGATCCGCGCCGCCGATAATCGGCGCCCATGATCGGACGCCTGGTCGGCACGCTGGCCGCGAAGACGCCGCCGCAGGTGCTGGTGGACGTGCACGGCGTCGGCTACGAGGTCGACGTGCCGATGAGCACCTTCTACGGCCTGCCCGCGGTCGGCCAGCCGGTGACGCTGCTGACGCACTTCGTCGTGCGCGAGGATGCGCAGCTGCTGTACGGCTTCGCCACCGAGGGCGAGCGCGCGACCTTCCGCGAGCTGCTGCGCATCGCCGGCGTCGGCCCGCGCACCGCGCTCGCGATCCTGTCCGGGCTGCCGCCGGCCGAGCTTGCGCAGGCGGTGGCGGCACAGGATGCGGGGCGTCTCGTCAAGGTGCCGGGGATCGGCAAGAAGACCGCCGAGCGGCTGCTGCTCGAGCTCAAGGGCAAGCTCGCGCCCGACCTCGGCGGCGTGGCCGGCGGCGCGCCGCAGGGCGAGTCGCAGGCCGACATCGTGCAGGCGCTGCTCGCGCTCGGCTACGGCGAGCGCGACGCGCGCGCCGCGGCCAAGGCGCTGCCGGCCGGGGTCGGTGTCGCCGACGGGATCAAGCAGGCGCTGCGCGCGTTGACGCGCTGACGCCGCGCCGCGCCGCGCCGCCACCGCCGCGCCGGGTCAGTGCTTCGAGCGCCCGGCGGCGATCGCCGCCTCGTCGGCCTTGCGGTCGGCGCTGACCTTCTGCGCGCTCGCCCGCTCGCCGACCCGCTTGACGTAGGACTTCCAGTCGATCCCGCCGGCCGCCAGCAGGTCCTCGCCGAGGGCGATCCTGCTCGCCATGCCGACCAGCGGCAGGCTGACGAAGGCGGCGCAGTCGGCCTGCGTGAAGCGGTCGCCGGCGATGTAGGGCGAGAACTTCGCCAGCCGCCGGAAGCCCGCGACATGGCGCGCGAGCCGCTTGCGCACGCTCGCCTTGACCTCGTCGCCGACCTGGCCGCCGAAGAAGGCCTGCGCGTACAGCTCGCGCGCGACCAGCTCGAGGTGCAGGTCGACGAAGGCCGCCAGCTCGCGCACCTTGGCCGCCGCGTAGGGGTCGACCGGCAGCAGCGGCGGCTCGGGGTAGGCAGCCTCGAGGTAGTCGACGATGACCTGGCTCTCGCACAGCGGCCCGTGCTCGGTGCGCAGGAACGGCACCTTGCCCAGCGGCGAGCATGCCAGCACCGCCTCGTCGGTCGAGCGCGCCGGCACGCGCTGCTCGTCGAACGGGATGCCCTTTTCGAGCAGCACCATCTTGACCTTGTTGTAGTAGTTCGACAGCGGGAATCCGCACAGCGTCAGCATGGGGTCGGCTCCAGATCGAGGTCGATGTCGTCCGCACTCAGATACGCCGGCGGCCGATGCGGTTGACCAGCGCGATCCCCGACGATACCGCCGCCAGCGCGAGCAGCAGCCGCGCCGTCACCGGCTCGCCGAGCAGCGCGACGCCGGCGAGCAGCCCGAAGACCGGGGTCAGCAGCGTGAACGCCGACACGCGCGTGGCGGGGTAGTGGCGGATCAGCCAGAACCACGCGAGATAGCTGGCGAAGGTCACGATCACGGTCTGGAACGCGAGCGGCCCGAGCGAGGCGCCGGTCAGCCGCGCCGGCCAGGGCTCGCCGGCGGCCCAGGACGCCGCCGCCAGCGCCGCGGCCGAGACCGCGAGCTGGTACAGCAGCGCCTTCTCCGGCAGCGCGGTCGACAGCCTGGAGGCGCGCAGCACCAGCGTCGTCATGCCCCACAACACCGCGGCGGCGATCCCGAGCGCGTCGCCGAACCATTGCCGCGGCCCGACCGACGGCCCGCTGAAGCCGCCGGCGAAGGCCCATACGACGCCGCCGAAGGCCGCTGCCAGCCCGAGCATCTGCCAGCGGTCGAGCCGCTCCGCCGGCGCGATGAAGGGCATCCCGAGCGCGACGACGAAGGGCGCGAGGTAGATGAAGACGACCATGCGCGACGCCGCGGTGTACTGCAGGCCGACGAAGATGCAGCCGAACTCGGCCGCGAACAGCAGCCCGGCGAGCAGCCCGCCGCGCCAGGTGCCGTCGCGCGTCCACAGCGGCAGCCCCCGTGCCGCCGCCCACAGCGTCAGCAGCAGCGCGGCGCCGGCCGACCGCGCCGCCGCCTGCGCCAGCGGCGGGATCTCGACCAGCGCCCACTTGACGGCGACCTGGTTGACGCCCCACAGCGCGGTGCACAGCAGCAGCAGCGTGACGGCCAGCGCGTCGAGGCGGGTCTTGCGGTCGGTCATTCGCGGTGTCGGGACGGGCGGCGGCGCAGCGCCAAGGCCGCGAGTGTGCACGCCAGCCCGGCGAGCGCCCCGGCGGCGTGCGCCAGCGGGGCGACGGCGATATCCCAGCCCGGCGGATGCGTCAGCGGCGCGGCCCAGGGCCGCTCGAGCGCGACCTTGGCCGCCAGCGCGGCGAGCACCGCCACGCCGATCGCGCGGCGCCGCCCGCGCTGCGTGGCGGTGAGCCAGCACGCCGCCGCCGCGACCCCGGCGTGCAACACGCCCGACATCCCGCCATAGTGCGCCAGTGCCGGCTGCACGAGCAGCGCGAGCTGCGCCAGCGGCCAGGCCGCGAGCCAGGCCAGCGCGACGCGCGGCGGCACCTGTGCGGCGCGGCCGAAGGCGCCGACCAGTAGCGCGCCGGCGAGGTTGGCCGCCAGGTGCAGCGGGCTCCAGTGCACGAAGGCGGCCGTCCACCAGCGCCAGGGCTCGCGCCAGGCGAGCGCCGGCTGCCAGTCGATCCGCGCCGCCGGCAGCACCCAGCCCGCCAGCGCACCCAGCACGGCGACGCCGGCGACCGCGATCCATGGGTCGCGCCAGAGCGGCGCGCCGTCGGGGCGTCGCGGCGACGGCCCGGGTGATGTCGCGGGATCGGTCGCGGGATCGGGCGCGGGATCGGAAGCGCGGTCGGCCTCGCGGCGCTCAGCCGAAGACCGCATGCCACAGTGCCTGCACCGCGGCGCGCGGGGCGTCGAAGGCCGCCGGGTCGACGTGGGTCGGCTTCTCGTCCAGCCGCGCCTGGTGCTGCGCGCGGCGCAGCTCGCGGTAGGCGTCGGCGGCGCCGCGGCCGACGCCGGCGGGAAGCAGCCCGGCATCCTCGGCGCGCTGCAGCAGCGCGATATTGCCGGCGTTGTCCTGCAGCGGCGGGTGGGCGCCGGCATGCGCGAGCACGAGGTACTGGACCGCGAACTCGACATCCATCATGCCGCCCGCGCTGTGCTTGACGTCGAAGCGGCCGGCCGGCAGATGGTGCGCCTCGCCGACCTTGCGCCGCATCGCCCGGATCTCCTCGCGCAGCGCCGTGTGGTCGCGCGGCGCGGTCAGCACCGCACGCCGCACGGCCTCGAACGCGGGGCCGATCTGCGGTGCGCCTGCGGCGAAGCGCGCGCGCGTGATCGCCTGGTGCTCCCAGGTCCACGCGGTATTGCTGCCGCGGCCGACCTGGTAGCGCTCGAACGCCGCCAGCGAGGTCACGAGCAGCCCGGAGTTGCCGTTCGGCCGCAGCGCGGTGTCGATGTCGAACAGCTCGCCGGCGCCGGTGCGCAGCGTCAGCCAGCCGACGAGCTTGCGCACGAAGGCGGCGTAGACCTCCTGCGCGCGCTCGCGGTCGGGCTCGTCCGCGTCGTCGTAGAGGAAGACGACGTCGAGGTCGCCGCCGTAGCCGAGCTCCTTGCCGCCCAGCTTGCCATAGGCGATGACGCCGAACTGCGGCAGCTCGCGATGGCGCTGGCGCAGCCGCGCCCAGGCCCAGGCGATCGTCGTGTCGAGCATGGCGTCGGCGAGCGCGGACAGGTCGTCGGCGACCTGCTCGACCGTGATGTCGCCCTCGACATCGCGCACCAGCGTGCGGAAGACCTCGGCGTGGTGCGCGTGGCGCAGCGTGTCGAGCAGCACCTCCTCGTCGGCCTCGCCGGCGCGCACCCAGGCGTCGTGGCGCTCGTCGAGGTCGGACTGGAACGCGGCGCGGTCGAAGCGCTGGTGCTGCAGCCGCGGGTCGGCCAGCTCGTCGATCACGCCCGGGTGGCGCATCAGGTACTGCATCGGCCAGCGCGCCAGCCCGAGCAGCCGCAGCAGCCGCTTGTGCACCTCGGGCCGCTCGGCGAGCAGCGCGAGGTAGCTCTCGCGCCGCAGCAGCGGCTCGACCCAGTCGACGAAGCGCAGCGCCGCCGCCTCCGAGCAGCTGCCGTCGGCCATGCAGGCGCCGGCGCGCTGCATCAGCCGCCCCAGGCGCTGGCGCGAGGCCTCGCGCAGCGACTGCACGCGCGGCTGCTGCGCCCAGGGGCGCAGCCGCTCGGCCAGCGCCGGCGGCACGCGCTCGAGCAACAGCTCGCTGTCGATGGCCGCCACGCCGTTGCCGCAGCCCGGGCCGCGGCAGGGCCCGCGCCCGGGGGCCGGCGCCTGGCCGTCGTGCAGCAGGGCGTCGAACTCGGTGGCCACCAGCTCGCGCACCGCGCCCAGGCGGTCCAGCAGCGCGCAGGCCTGGCGGCCGTCGCCGGCCGCGCCGCGCAGCCCGAGGCTGGCGGCGATCCAGGCCAGGTCGCCGTCGGCCGACGGCAGCAGGTGCGTCTGCTGGTCGTCGAGATACTGGATGCGGTGCTCGACGCGGCGCAGGAAGACATAGGCCTCGGCGAGCTTGGCCGCGGTCGCCGCCGGCATCAGCCCGCGCTCGACGAGCCGCTGCAGCCCGCGCAGCGTCGAGCGGGTGCGGATCTCGGGGAACTGGCCGCCGCGCACGACGAGCAGCAGCTGGACGATGAACTCGATCTCGCGGATCCCGCCGCGCGACAGCTTGACGTCGTTGGCGCGCTCCGGGCGGCCGGCCGCGCGCCGCTGCGCCTCGTCGCGGATCTTGCGGTGCAGCTGGCGCAGGCCCTCGAACACGCCGTAGTCGAGATACCTGCGGTAGACGAAGGCGGTGACGAGCGACCGCAGCGGCCGCGCGCGGCCGCCCGTGACCGCGGCGCGCGGCGCGACGACGCGGCTCTTCAGCCACGCGAAGCGCTCCCACTCGCGTCCCTGGACGAGGAAATACTCCTCCAGCATCGCCAGGCTGACCACCGGCGGGCCGGAGTTGCCGTTCGGCCGCAGCGCGAGGTCGACGCGGAAGACGAAGCCGTCGTCGGTCGCCTCGCCGACCAGCGCATACAGGCGCCGCGCGACCTGGGCGAAATATTCGTGCGCCGACACCGGCGTCGCGTCCGCACCCGCCGCCGCGGATGCCGGCACGACGCCGTCGGTGTGGCCGTCGTCGTCGTAGACGTAGACGAGGTCGATGTCGGAGGAGACATTGAGCTCGCGCGCGCCGAGCTTGCCCATGCCGACGACCCAGAAGTCGATCCGCTCGCCCGCCTCGTTGCGCGGCACCCCGTGGCGCGCGTCGAGCTCGGCCAGCGCCTGCGCCAGCGCGCGCTCCAGCGCCACCTCGGCCAGCGCGGTCATCGTGTGCGTGACGGCGTCGAGCGCCGCGCCCTGCTCGACGTCGAGCACCGCCAGTCGCTCGATCACGAGGTGGCGCGCGACGCGCAGCGACGCCGCCAGCGTGTGGCCGGCGTCGAGCAGCGATTGCACCAGGGCGTCGATCGCCTCCGCATCGGGCGGGCCGGCCGGCAGCAGCGCGAGCGCGTCGCCGTAACGCCGGCGCACGCGCTGCACGAAGCGGCTGTGGCCGGCGGATGCGGCCGCTGCGCCGCAAGCGGCGGATGCGTCGGGCAGCGGCTCGGAACCCATCGCGCGGGCAGGCGTCTGTGCTAGATTGGATCGACCAGGGGTGAGCGCCGGGCGGGCTGCGAGCCGCTCCTGCCACCGGCCGCGCGGCGCGCGCCGTCCCCCCTCCGATCGTCGAATGTCGTCAAAGCCGTCTTTCCGCGCCGAGGCCGCGCTGTTCGCGACGCCCCGCCGGCGCGGCTGGCGCACGGCCTGGCGATGGATCGCCGCTGGGCTGTTCGTGGCCTGGAGCTTAGCCCTGCTGGCGTGGTTGATCCTGCACTGGGGGATTCTGCCGCGGCTGGACCAGTGGCGGCCGCAGATCGAGCAGCGCGTCGGGCAGGCGCTGGGCGCGCCGATCCGCATCGGTGCCATCCGCGTCCGCTCGGGCGGCTGGGTGCCGGCGCTCGAACTCGACGAGGTCGTCGTGCTGGATGTTCGCGGCGAGCCGGCGCTGCGGCTCGGCCGTGTCGCCGCCGCGCTGTCGCCGGCGTCGCTGCTCGGGCTGCAGCCGCGGCTGGCGCAGCTGCACCTGGACGGCGTCGAGCTCGACCTGCGGCGCGATGCGCAAGGCCGGCTGCATATCGCCGGGCTGGCGCTGGACGCGCCGCAGCAGGACGAGGACGACGGCCGCGCGCTGCGCTGGCTGTTCGAGCAGCACGAGTTCGTGATCCGGCGCGGCACGCTGCGCTGGACCGACGAGCTGCGCGGCGCGCCGCCGCTGCAGCTCGCCGACGTCGACCTCGTGCTGCGCAACGACGGCCGCCGGCACGAGCTGCGGCTGGATGCGACGCCGCCGCCGGCCTGGGGCGATCGCTTCGCGCTGCGCGCGCGACTGCGCGAGCCGCTGCGGCTGATCGACTCCCCTGGGCCGCCTTGGGCCGACTGGCGCGGCACGCTGTATGCCGACCTGCCGCGCGCCGACCTGTCGTCGCTCGGCCGGCACCTGACGCTGCCGTTCGAGCTGGCGCAGGGTCGCGGCGCGCTGCGCGCCTGGGTCGACATCGAGCAGGGCCAGCCGGTCGGTGCAAGTGCCGACCTGGCGCTGGACGCGGTGACGCTGCGGCTCGGCCCCGCGCTGCCGCCGCTGGCGCTGTCGCGCGTGCAGGGTCGGGCGACGCTGCGCCGCAGCGCCGACAGCTTCGAGGCCGGCATCGAGGGCCTGGGATTCGAGACCGACGACGGCCTGGCCTGGCCGCGTTCGCGCATCAGCCTGGCGCTCGAACTCGCGCCGCCGGCGACCGCACCGGCCGCGCCGGCCAGGCCGGCCGAAGTCGCCGCGCCCGCCGCGGTCGCCGAGCGCCCCGCCCCCGCGATGTCCGCCGAGGGCGCCGCACCCGCCAACCCCGCGACGCCCGCCGAGGGCGCC
>JACPVA010000121.1 GCA_016191995.1 Burkholderiales bacterium
GATCCGCGCAAGGGCTTGGCTGGGGCGGTTTCATGCGTCGCGGGTGGCGTGGTCGCGCCATGGATAACTGAGATGAAACCCCCACGCTCACTGCGTTCGCTGCCCCCCGAGGGGGCGCTTGCTGCGGACCGGCGAAGCCGGATCCGCGCAAGGGCTTGGCTGGGGCGGTTTCATGCGTCGCGGGTGGCGTGGTCGCGCCATGGATAACTGAAACGATGAACCCGACCTCGATCCCGATCCCGACCTTGGCCCCGAGCCCGACCCTGGCCGTGACGGCGACCACAGCGTGGCCGCGCCGCGCGCCCGCTGTTCGGCAAGCCGGGTCGCGCGCGAACAGGCGGTGCCCTCGATGAACGAGCCGCTGCAGGTGCTCGTCGTCGGCACGCCGCCGCCCGGCCTCGCCGACGCGCCCTGGGGCGCGATCGCGCTGCAGCCCTGCGCCGGGCTGGATGGCGTCGCCGCCGCGCTGCAGGCAGCGCCCGCCGATGCGCTGCTGCTGCTGGCCGACGACGCCGGCGCGCTCGCCGCGCTGCGGCATTGGCCGGCCTTGTCGGCCTGCGTGATCGACACCGCACTCGTCGCCGTCGCGCCGGCGCCGCCGCCCGCGGTCGCGCTGGAGCTGCTGCAGCATGGGGTGCAGGACGTGCTGGACCGCGACGGGGCCACGCCCGCCGCGCTGGCGCGCGCGCTGCGGCTGGCGGTCGAGCGCAAGCGCCTCGAGCGCGACGCGCGCAAGGCCTGGGCGACCGACCTCGCGACCGGGCTGCCGAACCACGTGCAGCTGCTGGAGCACATGACGCAGCTGCTGGCGCTGCGCGAGCGCGAGCCGGCGCCGATGGCGCTGATCGTGCTGCGCATCGAGGGGCTGGCGAGCGCCGAGGCGGCGCTCGGCGTGGCGGCGGCGAGCGTGCTGCGGCGCAAGGTCGCGGTGCGGCTGCGCGCGGCGCTGCGCGCCAGCGATGTCGTGGCGTCGATCGGCGACGATGCCTTCGCGGTGCTGCTGGCCTGGATCGATGCGTCGGCCGCCGCGCCGCGCGTGGCCGCCAAGCTCGCGCGCGCGCTGGCGCAGCCGCTCACCGTCGCCGGGCAGGCGCGCGCGTTCGCCGTTGCCAGCGGCCTGGCGTCCTACCCGGAGCATGGGCGCGACGCCACGACGCTGCTGCGGCGCGCGACCGCGCAGGCGGCGCAGCTGGCCAGCGTCGGCAGCACCGGGGTGGCGAGCCGCATCGAGCGCGGCCCGACGCCGGCGGCGAACGACGAGTAGCGCTGCGCGGCGGCCGCGCCGGGCGCGGCCGCGCAGGCGTGGACAATCGCGGCCAGCCGGGCGGCGCACCGCGCTCGGTCCCCACGCAAGACCCCACGCGACCCACGCGACGACCGCCCCGCGCCGCCGATGACGCCACCTCACGCCGTGCCCGCCCTCCCGCGCCTCGAGCTGCGCGGCATCGGCAAGCGCTACCCCGGCGTCACCGCCTGCGACGGCGTGAGCCTGCGCGTGATGCCGGGCGAGATCCACGCCGTGCTGGGCGAGAACGGCGCCGGCAAGTCGACGCTGATGAAGATCGTCCACGGTGCGGTGCGGCCGGACGCGGGCGAGATCCTGGTCGACGGCGTGCCGGTGCAGGTCGCCAGCCCCGCGCACGCGCGCCGGCTCGGCATCGCGATGGTCTACCAGCACTTCAGCCTGTTCGACACCTTGACCGTGGCGGAGAACGTCTGGCTCGGCCTCGGCCGCGGGGCGGCGCTGGCCGAGGTCGTGCAGCGCATCCGCGAGCTCGCCGCCGGCTACGGGCTGCAGGTCGACCCGCTGCGGCCGGTGCACACGCTGTCGGTCGGCGAGCGCCAGCGGGTCGAGATCCTGCGCGCGCTGCTGACTCGGCCGCGGCTGCTGATCCTCGACGAGCCGACCTCGGTGCTGACGCCGCAGGCGGTGCAGTCGCTTTTCGTCACGCTGCGCCAGTTCGCGGGCGAGGGCTGCGCGATCCTCTACGTCAGCCACAAGCTGGACGAGATCCGCGCCCTGTGCCAGCGCTGCACGGTGCTGCGCGCCGGCCGCGTCAGCGGCGAGGTCGACCCGGCCGAGGAGTCCGACGCCAGCCTGTCGCGGCTGATGATCGGCGCCGAGCCGCCGGCGCTGACGCACCGCGAGGCGCGCACCGGCGAGGTCGTGCTCGCGGTGCGCGGGCTGGACCTGCCGCGCGCCGATGCGTTCGCGGCCGAGCTGCGCGGCGTGAGCTTCGACGTGCGCGCCGGCGAGATCGTCGGCATCGCCGGCGTGTCGGGCAACGGGCAGCAGGAGCTGCTGGCGGCGCTGTCGGGCGAGGACCTGCGCGCGCCGCCGGGAAGCGTGCGGCTGGCCGGGCAGGATGTCGCCCGCCGCGGGCCCGCGCGGCGGCGCGAGCTCGGGCTGCACTTCGTCCCCGAGGAGCGGCTCGGCCGCGGCGCGGTGCCGGCGATGAGCCTGGCGCTGAATACGCTGCTGACGCGGCGCGAGGGGGTCGGCCGCGCCGGCTGGCTGCGCCAGGGTTCGCTGCGCGCGCTGGCGGCGCGGCTTATCGAGTGCTTCGGCGTCAAGGCCGCCGGGCCCGACGCGGCGGCGCGCAGCCTGTCGGGCGGCAACCTGCAGAAGTTTCTCGTCGGGCGCGAGATCGATGCCCGGCCGCGACTGCTCGTCGTCGCGCAGCCGACCTGGGGTGTCGACGTCGGCGCCGCGGCGCACATCCGTGCCGAGCTGCTCGCGCTGCGCGACGCCGGCTGCGCGCTGCTCGTCGTCAGCGAGGAGCTCGACGAGCTGTTCGAGATCGCCGACCGGCTGCTCGTCATCGCGCGCGGCCGCGTGTCGCCCGCGCTGCCGACGCGCGAGGCGACGGTCGAGCGTATCGGGCAGTGGATGGCGGGGCTGTGGGACGACGCCGCGGCTGCCGCGGTCGACGCATCGCGGGGGCCGGAGGGGCCGCAGGCGCCGGACGAGGCGGGGGTTCGGCGGGCGGCGCCGGTGCCGAAGGTCGAGGAGGGCGCGCATGCTGCGGCTCGAACCGCGCGCTGAGCCGTCGCGCGCGCTGATGCTGGCATCGCCGCTGCTGGCGCTGCTGCTGACGGCAGCGATCGCCGCGGCGCTGTTCGCCGCCCTCGGCAAGGACCCGGTGCGAGGGCTTTCGGTCTTCTTCGTCGAGCCGCTCTCGGGCACGCGCGCCGTCGGCGAGGTGCTGCTGAAGGCCACACCGCTGGCGCTGTGCGCGCTCGGGCTGGTGATCTGCTACCGCGCCAATGTCTGGAATATCGGCGCCGAGGGGCAGCTGCTGCTCGGCGCGCTGGCCGGCGGCGGGCTGGCGCTGGCGCTGGCGCCTTATGCGCAGGACATGCCGCGCGGCGCCTTCGCGCCGCTGGTGCTGCTGGCCGGGACGCTGGGCGGCATGGCCTGGGCGGCGATCACCGCCTGGCTGCGCGACCGCTTCAGCGCGAACGAGATCCTGGTCAGCCTGATGCTGGTCTACATCGCGCAGCAGCTCGTCAACTACCTCGTCTTCGGGCCCTGGAAGGATCCGCAGGGCTTCAACTTCCCGCAGACGCCGCGCTTCGACCCCGCGACCTGGATGCTGCCGCTGGCGACGGGCACGCGGCTGCACTGGGGCGTGCTGCTGGTGCCGCTGGCGGCGGCGGCGACGTGGATCTTCCTGTTCCGATCGCTGCGTGGCTACCAGCTGCTGGTCGGCGGGCTGGCGCCGGCGGCGGCGCGCTATGCGGGCTTCTCGGCGCGCGGCGCGCTGTGGCTGGCGCTGCTGGTCTCGGGGGCGGCGGCCGGGCTGGCCGGCGCGATGGAGGCGACGGGCCCCTTGCGCCAGCTCACGCCGCACATCAGCACCGGCATCGGCTTCACGGCGATCATCGTCTGTTTCGTCGGCCGGCTGCATCCGATGGGGATCGTGCTGGCGTCGCTGCTGCTGTCGATGATGCTGATCGGCGGCGAGCTGGCGCAGTCGCGGCTGGCGCTGCCGAACGCGCTGTCGTCGGTCTTCCAGGGCCTGCTGCTGTTCCTGCTGCTGGCCTGCGATGCGCTGGTCGCGTACCGCGTGCGCTGGGTCGGCGCAGGCGCACGCACTGCGCTGCGCGCCGAGGCCGCCGGAGGCGGGCGGTGAACGAGCTCGCGCTGCTGGTCGCGGCGGCCATCGCCTCGGGCACGCCGCTGGCGTTGGCCGGGCTGGGGCTGCTGCTCAACGAGCGCGCCGGGGTGCTCAACCTCGGCGCCGAGGGCATGATGCTGGTCGCCGCGGTGGCGGGATTCGCGACCGCGCTGGCCACCGGCAGCGACGCGCTCGCATTCGCCGCCGGCGCCGGCGCCGGGGCGCTGATGGCGGCCGCCTTCGGCATGCTGGTGATCGTGCTGGGCACCAACCAGTACGCCACCGGGCTGGCGCTGAGCCTGTTCGGTGCCGGGTTCTCGGCCTTCGTCGGGCTGCCCTACGTCGGCAAGAAGCTGGCCGAGCGCAGCGCGTCGGCGATCCCGGGGCTGGCCGACATCCCCTTCGTCGGCACCGCGCTGATGCGCCAGCACCCGATGGCCTACGCCGCGATCGCGCTCGCGCTGGCGGCGGTGTGGTTCCTGTACCGCAGCCGCGCCGGGCTGGTGCTGCGCGCGATCGGCGAATCGCCCGAGTCGGCGCACGCGCTGGGCTACCCGGTGCGCTGGCTGCGGCTGGCCGCGGTGGCCGGCGGCGGCGCGCTGTGCGGGCTGGCCGGCGCCTACCTGTCGGTGGTCTACGCGCCGCTCTGGGTCGAGGGGCTGGTCGCCGGGCGCGGCTGGATCGCGCTCGCGCTGACGACCTTCGCGACCTGGCGGCCGCTGCGCGTGCTGCTGGGCGCCTACCTGTTCGGCGGCGTGACGATGCTGCAGTTCTGGCTGCAGACCGCTGGCGTGGCGGTGGCCAGCCAGCTGCTGGCGATGCTGCCCTACGTGGCCACCATCGTCGTGTTGGCACTGATCAGCCGCAACCCGGCGTGGATCCGCGCCAATATGCCGGCGTCGCTGGGGCGGCCGTTTCATCCGGGGGCGTAGGCGGGGCGTGCCGGGCCGGGGTCGGCTGGCGGGCGCGGTGCGCCAGCGGCCAATCGGGGGCCCGCGCGAGCAGATCGCCGGCGTCCTGGGCGATGCCGCACGTCGTGCTATCCGCGGGCTGGGGGGCTATCGACTTCAGTCGTCCATGGCGCGAACGCTCCACCTGCGACGCATGAAACCGGGGCCCAGCCAAGCCCTTGCGCGGATCCGGCCCTGCCGGTCCGCAGCAAGCGCCCCCACGGGGGGCAGCGAACGAAGTGTGCGTGGGGGTTTCATCTCAGTTGCTCCACCGCGCTTCGCGCGACCCGCGACGCATGAAACGGGCCCAGCCAAGCCCTTGCGCGGATCCGGCTTCGCCGGTCCGCAGCAAGCGCCCCCCTCGGGGGGCAGCGAACGCAGTGAGCGTGGGGGTTTCATCCTAGCCGGCCAGCGACTCGATGCGGGCCACCGCCGCGGCGTCGAGCAGCGCACCGCGGTCGCGCAAGGCTTGCAGCAGCCGACGCGCCGCCTCGGGCGTGTGCTCGTAACCCGGAGCCCACTGCGCCAGCTGCGCGCCCAGCGCCGGTTGCCGCTGCTCGACGCGCCGCTCGATGCTGAAGGCGTCGCCCCCGGGTGCGCCGACGCGCAGCGCATCGAGCTCGATCAGCCGATCGAGC
Organism: Burkholderiales bacterium; assembly: GCA_016191995.1. Classification (GTDB taxonomy): domain Bacteria; phylum Pseudomonadota; class Gammaproteobacteria; order Burkholderiales; family Burkholderiaceae_C; genus Rubrivivax. The sequence goes on from JACPVA010000121.1 coordinate 5,710, forward strand.
GCATGGACCTGCACCATGCGCATCGCGGCGAGCTTCTCGCCGCGGCGCCAGCGGGCCAGGCCGACGAGCAGGCAGCTGAGCGCCTCGCCGACGATCCAGGTCTCGTCGGTGCTCGGCCGCGGCAGCTCGCGCCGCGGCGTGCCGATCGACGCGTCGACGCCGTCACGCCGCCACACCACGCGGCCCGGCGCGAAGGCAATGGCCGCCAGCTCGTCGGGGGCGAAGACCGCGAACTCGCAGAAGACGCCGTCGTCCATCAGCGCCTTGTGGCCATCGGCCGTATTGCGGAAGTGCCAGGCGAGCGGCCGCGCTTCGGCGAGCCAGTCGAGCTGGTCGATATAGCGCGCCTTGGCGCCCGGCTGCACGATGACGAAGAAGTCGAGGTCCGACCAGGCATCGAGCCGGTCGGACTCGCGCCCTGCCGAGCCGAGCGCGATCAGCGCGAGTGCATCGGCGCGGCGCGCGAGTGCGGCGGCGATGGCATCGAGCCGTTCGAGCAGCCGGCGTGCGGGGTCTAGCGGAAGGGCGGTGTCGGACATGGCGACGAGGATCCTTTCGAAGTCGACGCTCGACATGGGCGAGTCGACGGATGTTCGGTTTCCCTGGAGGAAAACCCGATCGACGGCTAGCCGCGGGCCACGGCGATCGCAGCACCGATCGCTGCAGCAAGGCGGTGCCGATGTGCGCTGGCGTCGGGGCTGATGGCGCTCTTGCTGACCGCGGCGGTCGCCGCGGCGCTGTTCGCGCGGCCGGGCAACTCACGAACCAGATCGCGGCTTGGCGCGATCCATCCTATGCGGCGGCAACTTTTCGGAGCGTTCGAGGCGGGAGATGCTCGAGCTCTCAGAGCACCGCGGGGACGACTTTGCGCAGATCCTCGACTCGATTGACGTGTGCCAGCATGATGACGATCGAGACGGGCCATGTGGCCAGGTTCTGCTGGTACGCCATGCTCTTGTCGGCGGTGGGCAGGACATTGAGGTCGGACGCGGCTGCGGCAAGAAGCCTGCCGTTCTCGAGGCCCTTCCAGCCGCGCCGGCGAACTGACTCGCACGAGTGACCGACCAAGAGCGGGCCAGGCCGCTCGGGCACGGACTCGTCAAGCAGGATGCGCATCGGGCGCTACGGCGGCGCGCGCCTCTTCCAGCACGGCAATGGCCTGCTCCCGACTGACGGTCGGGAAATCGTCCAGCAACAAGTCGAGCGGGTCGCCAGCTTCGAGGTGTTCGAACAAGATGCGGACCGGCACGCGAGTCCCGGCAAATACCGGAGTCCCGCCCATGATCTCGGGGTCCATGACAACGACGGGTCGAGTCATCGATCGCTCCAACTTCACTGGCGTGGTGCGCAGTGTAGCCTTGCAGTTCGTAGCGACCTTGGCAGTTTCTGCCTGTCCTTCGTGATCTTGCGCCATCGCCCGCGCGCATGGAGGCCTAACGTGGCGGCCGCATGGCCGGCGCCGGGAACGCGGCGCCGCGATGCCTAGAATCCGCGCCTCGTCGATCCGAGGAGCCGCTTCCATGACCGATCTCGCCCGCCGCGCCCTGATGCAGGCCGCCGCCGTCGCCCTCGCCACCGTCGCGCTCGCGGGCTGCGGCAAGAAGGAGGAGCCCACGCCCGCGCCGGCTCCTGCCCCCGTCGCCGAGGCCCCCAAGCCGGCGCCGCTGAAGTTGGCCTGGGTCTACGTCGGCCCGGTCGGCGATGCCGGCTGGACCTTCGCGCACGACCTGGGCCGCAAGGCGGTCGAGGCCGAGTTCGGCGACAAGGTCGCGACGACGATCGTCGAGAAGGTCCCCGAGGGTGCGGACGCCGAGCGTGTGATCCGCGACCTCGCGGCGCAGGGCCACAAGCTGATCTTCACGACCTCGTTCGGCTTCATGGAGCCGACGCTCAAGGTGGCGGAGGAATTCCCGGACCTGCGCTTCGAACACGCCACCGGCTACAAGACGGCGCCGAACCTGGCGGTCTACGACAACCGCTTCTACGAGGATGCCTACCTGGCCGGGCTGATCGCCGGGCACATGACGAAGACCAAGACGCTGGGCTTCGTCGCCAGCTTCCCGATCCCCGAGGTGCTGCGCAACATCAACGCCTTCACGCTCGGCGCGCGCAGCGTCGACCCGGCGATCCGGACCAAGGTGGTGTGGGTCAACACCTGGTTCGACCCGCCGAAGGAGAGCGACGCCGCGCAAAGCCTGATCAACGCCGGCGCCGACGTGCTGCTGCAGAACACCGACTCGACCGCCGTGCTGCAGACGGCGCAGAAGAACGGCAAGTTCGCCTTCGGCTGGGACAGCGACATGAGCGCGGTGGCCCCCGACGCGCACCTGGCCAGCGTGATCGTCGACTGGGGCCCGTACTACGTCTCGCGCGTGCGTGCGGTGATCGACGGCAGCTGGTCGACCGGGCGCCGGATCTGGGGCGTCAAGGAGGGGCAGGCGACGATCGTCAAGATCGCCGGCGGCGTTCCCGAGGCCGCGCGCAAGCGCATCGACGAGGTCAAGGCGGGGCTGAAGGACGGCAGCTTCGCGGTCTTCACCGGCCCGATCGTCGACAGCAGCGGCAAGGAGCGGCTGGCCGCCGGCGTCCGGGCCGACCAGGACTGGCACGACAAGGTCGATTTCTACGTCCAGGGAGTCGACGGCCAGGTGCCGACGGGCAAGTGACGGCGCCGCGGGCGCACCGGTGCCGCCGGTCGGCGCCGCGCTGGCCCCGGCGCCTCCGGTCGGCGCCCTGCCGGCCCCGGCGCCTCGAGCGGCGCCGCGCCAGCGTCAGCCGCGGATATCGGCCACCGGCTCGGCGCCGAAGTCTTCGCGCGCCAGATAGGCCAGCACGCGCCGCGCGGCCTCGTCGGGGGTCGTGAGCCGGCCATCGGTGTGCAGGGCCTCGAACATCGCGCCGTCGGGAAAGCGCGCGCGGTCGGCGCCGCGCAGCTGGACCTGCATGTCGGTGTCGATCACGCCCGGCGCGAGCGCGACGATGCGCGCGCCGCGCCGGCCATCGCTGCGCGCGGATTCCTCCAGCGCCACCGCACGCGAGAAGTGGTCCAGCCCGGCCTTGACCGCGCAGTAGCTCGCGCTGCCGGCCATCGCGCGCCGGCCTAGCCCGGAGGAGATATTCAGCACGCGACGGTCGCTGCCCCAGCCGTCGGTCGCGCGCAGGAAGGCGGCGCTCAGCAGCAGCGGCGCCTCCAGCCCGACGCGCAGCACGGCCGACAGCTCGGCGTCGCGCCCGTCGCGCAGCGGGGCCGGCTCCGACAGCAGTGCGGCGTTGTTGATCAGCACGGCGTCGGCGCTCGGCTGCGCGGCGAGCCATTGCGCGAGCCGCGCGGCGGCAGCCGGCGCGTCGGCCAGGTCGAGCGTCCAGGCGCTCAGCGCCGCGCCGCGCTCGCGCGCCAGCGCATCGAGCGTGGGGTCGGCGTGGCGCGCGATCGCCAGCAGGTGGCGTCCGCGCTGCAGCAGCTGCACCGCCAGCGCGCGGCCGAGGCCGCGCGAGGCGCCGGTGAGGATGACGAGCTTCGGGTTCATGGCGCGCAGCATAGGCGAGTCGGCGCGCCGATGTAGCCCTCGCGCCGCGCCGGCCAGCGGGCTCGGGCTGGCGGCCGGAGCGCGGCATCGCAGCCGTTGGGCGGCGTGCGCCTCAGAACGGCGGCGTGCTGTCGAGCACGAGCTCGCGCCCGTCGGCCGGGTGCGGCAGCGCGAGCTGCGCCGCGTGCAACAGCAGCCGCGGCGCCGGCGCGCCGCCGTACAGCGTGTCGCCGACGATCGGGTGGCCGATCGCCTGCAGGTGCACACGCAGCTGGTGCGTGCGCCCGGTCAGCGGCTCGAGCAGCAGGCGCGTCGTTCCGGCCCGCGCATCGCGTGCCAGCACGCGCCAGCGCGTGAGCGACGGCCGGCCGCGGCCGTGGTCGACTCGCTGCAGCGGGCGGCGCGGCCAGTCGGCGGCCAGCGGCAGGTCGATCGTGCCGGCATCGCCGTCGAGTACTCCGCAGGCGATGGCGACATAGCGCTTGTGCACGCGCCGCGCGGCGAAGGCGTCGCCGAGCCGGCGCTGCGCGACGGCGCCACGCGCGAACAGCATCAGCCCGGAGGTCGCCATGTCGAGCCGGTGCACGACGAGCGCATCGGGCCAGGCGGCCTGCACGCGCGCGGCCAGGCAGTCGGGCTCGGTGCGGCCGGGCACGGCGAGCAGCCCGGCGGGCTTGTCGACCGCGATCAGCTCGGCGTCCAGGTGCAGCGGGGTCACGCAGGCGAGCATAGAGGCGGCGCAGCCAGCGCCCTTGGCCGCGGCGGCGCCAGGCCGTGACCCTGCCTCGTCGCACGGTGGCGGCGCCGGGCGCGCAAGAAAAAACCGCAGCCGGCGGCTGCGGTTCGATGGGCCGCGCCCGGCGCGCTGCGCCGGGCGTGGGAGGGGCGATCTCAGGTCAGCACGCGGATGCGCGAAGCCTGCGGGCCCTTCTGGCCCTGGACCACCTCGAACTCCACCCGCTGCGCTTCCTGCAGCGTCTTGAAGCCGGTGCCCTGGATTTCCTTGAAGTGGGCAAAGAGATCCTTGCCGCCGTCGTCGGGGGCGATGAAGCCGAAGCCCTTGCCCTCGTTGAACCACTTCACGGTACCGGTCTGCGTCGTCATATCGTTTCCTTCCAAGTGTGAAAGTGCGGCGCTGCGGCCGCACGTAAAGCAGAAACACTCAGAAAATCAACGATCGGGTCTTCGACGAACGACCTCCGGTTCGATCCGGCGGCCAGGCCCTGAAAAACCGGGCAGCGACTATTCTGGAGCATGTCTACGGGGGCGAACTATACCCGCAAGGCGCGATTCCTGCTGGGCGGCCCATCCGAGTTCAACCCGGCGCGCCAGCTGCGGGCAGGCCGAGGAAGCCGCGCACGGCGTCGAACGAGCGCTGCGGGTCCTCCTCGTGCGGCACATGCCCGAGACCCGGCAGCACGACGAGCCGGCTGCCGGCGACGCGGCGCGCGAAGTCGGCGCCGACCGCGGGCGGGATCAGCCGGTCCTCGGCGCCCCACAGGATCAGCGTCGGCTGGGTGATCCCCGCCACGCGCTCGGCGTCGGCGCCGGGATCGCGCTGGCGCAGCCGCTGCACCAGCGCGCGCCGGTTGCCCTCGCGCAGCGTGAGCTCGAAGTGGCGGTCGACGAGTTGCTCCGTGATCCGCGTCGGGTCGGCGTAGACCTGCGCCAGCCCCTGCACGACCAGCGAGCGCGGCAGGAACCACTCCAGCGCCTTGTTCAGCAGCGGCACCTGGGCGATCCGCCACCCGAGCGGTGCCGGCCCGGCGTCGAACGGCAGCCCGGCGGCGTCGACCAGCAGCAGCCGCTCGACGCGCCCGGGCGCGAGCGTGGCGACGCGCCACGCGACCTCGCCGCCGAGCGAGTTGCCGGCCAGCACCGCGCGCGCGATGCCGAGCCGGTCCAGCAGCGCGAGCACGAAGCGCGCGTCGGCATCGCCGCGGTAGTCGTCGTCGGCGCGCGGGCCGGTCAGGCCGAATCCGGGCAGGTCGAAGCTGACGACGCGGCGCTGCGGCTGCAGCTGCGCGACCCAGCCGTCCCAGGTGTGCAGGCTGGCCGAGGTGCCGTGGATCAGCAGCACCGGCAGCGGGTCGGCGCGCGGCCCGACGTCGCGCAGGTGGACGAGCTGGCCGTCCAGGTCGATAAACTCCGACGGCGGCGGCGCCCAGCGCGCGACGAGCGACTCGACGCTGCGCTCGGGCGCGCGCGAGACCGCCATCGCCAGCGCAGCGGCCATCAGCAGCACGCCGGCGATGCGCAGCAGCCAGCCGGCCGCGCCCGGCGGCTCGCGC
>JACPVA010000038.1 GCA_016191995.1 Burkholderiales bacterium
GACCGGCGGCGCGGACGCGCCCGCCGCCACCGCGGCACGCACCTCCGTGTCGCCGCTGATCGACCAGATGATGTCGCTGGCCACCGCTCGTGGCGCGGAAGGCGACAGCGTGCCTCCGGCTTCCCAGCAGCCGGCTCCCGCCGGGGTGCCGCCGACCCGGCCGGGCGTGACCGCCGAGACGCCGGAGTGCGACGGGGCTGCCGGCGGGTTCGCGGCCCCGCGCCCGTCCGTGATCGCCCCGGTCGCGCCGCCGGCCCCGTCACCCGCGGTCGACGCGCTGCGGCCGGTCGTCTCGGTCACCGGCAGGATGCCGGGTTCCGCGGGAGTCGGGGCTGCGCTGTCCGGGGCGCCCGCGGCAGCCACGGCAGCGACGGGCCAGGCCGCTGCCGACCCGACCTGGGAGCGCTACATCTCGGCCTGCCATGCGATTCGCGGCCTGGTCAGCGCCTGCGTCTTCGACCTGCGCAATGCGCAGCCGCTGGCGCACACCGGCGGCCGCCCGGACCCCGAGCGGCTGGTCGCGCAAGGCATGGTGCTCTATGCGACGATGGCCGAAAGCGGCCGCGCGCTCGGGCTCGGCGGTTCGCAGCCGGACGCCACGATCACGCTGACGCAGCATATCCTGCTGCTGCACCCGCTTCCCGGGCACCCGGGGATCGCGCTGCACGCGGTGCTCGATGGCAGCATCGCCGACCCGACGCTGGCCCGCGCGCAACTGCGTCGTGTCGATGCGTCGGTGCTCGCGGCCGCCGCGGCGACCGCGCGCGGTGCGCCGGCCTAGGGCAAGCCGATCCCCCGCGCTTCGGAAGCCGGCGCGCGCGGAAGCTCGCGCGGAGGCAGAACCTGTCGCGCCCGCTGCGCCCGATCCCTGCCGGACCGTGATCCCGAGTCGATGCGGCCGGCGATTCGCGGCGACCCGTTCATCGCGCCCCGGCCGCAGCGTCGTCGTGGCAGCCGCGCCGGCCGCCTGCTGTGCGGCAGACGTCCGATCAGGTGCCGACTCGCCCCCGCCTGCGCCGCTGCAGGTGCACGATCAGGATCATCCCGGCGGCGAACATCCAGACGATGCCCGGTTCGGGCACGGCCGCGGCGGCCAGCATCGAGCCGGCCAGCAGCGCGTGCCCGCCTGAGGTCGGGTGGATGCCATCCCAGAACAGATACGTCGCCGGGTCGCAACCGACCACGGCACCACAGGCGTCGGCCGCGTTGGCCAGGCCGTAGGCCGCCGGGTTGGCGACGACATCGCCGATCAGCCCGAAGACGTCGAAGACACGTACGCCATCGACGCCCGCCAGTTGCCGGTCGAGCGCGCTGTTCATCGTCGAAGCCACCAGCTGGCCGAGAAAGCTGGCTTCGTTGCCGAGCGCCGCCACCGCAGGCGCCAGACCCAGGTTGGGCACGTTCCAGACCACGATATCCGCCGCCCCGGCGGCCTGCAATTGGCCGACCATCAGGCCCACGTCGCGCGCGAAGCCGACGGCGTTCGCCAACAACGTGCGCGCCAGCGGAGCACCGTCGGCAATATCGGTCAGCGCGGCACGGCCATTGTTGCCACCGCCGGCGATGATGTACAGGCCGTCGGCCGGCGCCACCCCTCCGACCTCTCCGAGGAAGGTGCTGACCTGGCTGCGCAGGCTCGGTACCAGGCCGCCGCGCGTCGTTGCACCACCGAAAGCGTAATTCGCGCCACCGGCCAGCGAAGGCATCAGGTCGAGCCCCAGCCCCGCGGCGAAGCTGGTCGCCCACACTGCACCGTCACTGTAGGTGCCCGAAGCGTACGGAAGGGTCGGGATGTAGGTGTTGTCGGTGACGACCTGCCCGGGGTCCGTACCGAGCAGCACCGCGTTGTTGCCGCTGTCCGACAGGCTGTCGCCGAAAACCACCAGCTGCGAGTAGGCGAAGACCGGGCCGGCGACCAGCACCAGCGCGACGACGACCAGACGACGAAGGGAACTCAGGCTCATGACGGCAGACTCCCGGAAATGGCGCTGAGCTTAGCAGCACCGGCACGCGTCGGAATCGCGTTCCCCCGCGAATGAGGGGTGTCGTCGCGCCCACGGGCCCGCTGGTCAGCGGCGGAACGAGGGCTCGCCACGGGAACGCCTCGGCATACCTGGCCCGGCCCAGCGGACGGGCGTCAGCCGATCGAGCCCATCGGCCCCGGATAGCTCACCTCCTCGAGCCTGCCGGTGTCGACGTCGTAGACGAATCCCCGCACCGTGACCGCGTCGGGGCCGCGGGTCGGGATCCAGGGGTGGTTCAGGATCGACGACATGCCGCGGCGCACGTCCCAGGACAGGCGCTCCATGCTGCGCGCGTCGGGGGCGGCGTCCAGCGGCTCGATCGCGCCGCGAAAGGCATGGAAGGCCGAGGGTGTGGCCGAGCAGCTCCCGCAACTCTTGAAGGCCCGCCCGGTGGCCTGGCCGAGGAGCTTCTCCGCCCCCGGGTCGCCTTCCAGCCCGGCCTTCAGCAGGTCGTCGGTGAAGGCGAGCATCCCGCAGCGCGTGTGGTGGATCAGGATGATCTCGTTCGTGTCGAGAAGATGGTGCGAGATGACCAGGCAGCGGATCGCATCGTCGCCGACGACGCCGCCGGCATTGCGGATGATGTGCGCGTCCCCGGTCTGCAATCCGAGCAAGTCCTCGACATCGAGCCGCGCATCCATGCAGGCCACGACCGCGACGCGCCGGGCCGGCTGGATCCGCTGCCTTCCGGGGTGGGCCGATCCGTGCACCGCCTCACCCGCCGCGTAGCGTTTGTTGTTCGCCAGGAACTGGTCCGTCATCGAGGCTGCCATGCCGTGTCCTCCGCGTCGAAGTCGGTCGTCCCGCGCGCGCGCTTCGTACGCATTGCCCGCGATCGCGGGCAGCCTCGGACGAGCCACCAGCGCGTCGCCGCTTCTCGGCACGACCAGGCACGACTGTCCTCCTGCCGGTCGCCGTCGGCCATCCCTAATTCGATAGCCGGCGCATGGGCGCAGCCACCTGCACGTTGCGGCCACGCCGGGCCGGGGCGCGCTGCCGCGCCGCGGCCGCGGCGCCGGACGTGCCGCTGCGGCCCGGCGCCAGCTCAGTGCACCGTGCGCTCGAAGACGAACTGCCCGCCGTCGACGTCGACCGGGATCACGTCCTTGGGCCCGAAGCGGCCCTGCAGGATCAGCTTGGCCACCGGGTTCTCGATCCGGTGCTGGATTGCGCGCTTGAGCGGGCGCGCGCCGAAGACCGGGTCGAAACCGACCTTGGCCAGCTCGGCCAGCGCCGCCGGCGTCACCTCCAGCTTCATGTCGAGCTTGGCCAGACGCTGCTCGAGCTGGCGCAGCTGGATGCGCGCGATATTCTCGATGTGCTTCTGGTCGAGCGCGTGGAAGACCACCGTCTCGTCGATCCGGTTGAGGAACTCGGGGCGGAAGTGCTGCTTGACCTCGGCCCAGACCGCGTCCCGGATGTCCTCGCTGCTCTGGCCGGCCATCTGCATGATCAGATGGCTGCCCAGGTTGCTCGTCATCACGATGACGCAGTTCTTGAAGTCGACCGTGCGCCCCTGGCCGTCGGTCAGCCGCCCGTCGTCGAGCACCTGCAGCAGCACGTTGAAGACGTCCGGGTGCGCCTTCTCGACCTCGTCGAGCAGCAGCACGCTGTACGGCTTGCGCCGCACGGCCTCGGTCAGGTAGCCGCCCTCCTCGTAGCCGACATAACCCGGCGGGGCGCCGATCAGCCGCGCCACCGAGTGCTTCTCCATGAATTCGCTCATGTCGATGCGGACCATGTGGTCGTCGCTGTCGAACAGGAATCCGGCCAGCGCCTTGCACAGCTCGGTCTTGCCGACGCCGGTCGGGCCGAGGAAGAGGAACGAGCCCAGCGGCCGGTTCGGGTCGCTCAGGCCGGCGCGGCTGCGCCGGATCGCATCGGCCACCGCGACGATCGCCTCGTCCTGGCCGACGACGCGCTCGTGCAGCTTGGCCTCCATCTGCAGCAGCTTGTCGCGCTCGCCCTGCATCAGCTTGGAGACCGGGATGCCGGTGGCGCGCGAGATCACCTCGGCGATCTCCTCGGCGCCGACCATCGTGCGCAACAGTTGCGGGCCTGCGCCCTCCTTCTTGCCGGCCTCCTTGGTCTGGGCGTCGTGCAGGCGCCGCTCCAGCTCCGGCAGGCGGCCGTACTGCAGCTCGGCGACCTTGTTGAAGTCGCCCTTGCGCTTGAGCTCCTCGATCTGGAACTTGATGCGGTCGATCTCCTCCTTGACCTGCGCGCTGCCCTGCGCGGTGGCCTTCTCGCTCTTCCAGATCTCCTCGAGGTCGGCGTACTCGCGCTCGAGCCTGGCGATCTCTTCCTCGATCAGCCCCATGCGCTTGATCGACGCCTCGTCCTTCTCCTTCCTGACCGCCTCGCGCTCGATCTTGAGCTGGATCAGCCGCCGGTCGAGCTTGTCCATCGCCTCGGGCTTGGAGTCGATCTCGATCTTGATCTTGGCCGCCGCCTCGTCGATCAGGTCGATCGCCTTGTCGGGCAGGAAACGGTCGGTGATGTAGCGCTGGCTCAGCTCGGCCGCGGCGACGATCGCCGGGTCGGTGATCTCGACCCCGTGGTGGACCTCGTACTTCTCCTGCAGCCCGCGCAGGATCGCGATCGTCTGCTCGACGCTGGGCTCGTCGACCAGCACCTTCTGGAAGCGGCGCTCCAGCGCGGCGTCCTTCTCGATGTACTTGCGATACTCGTCCAGCGTGGTGGCGCCGATGCAGTGCAGCTCGCCGCGCGCCAGCGCGGGCTTGAGCATGTTGCCGGCGTCGATCGCACCCTCGGCCTTGCCGGCCCCGACCATCGTGTGCAGCTCGTCGATGAAGAGGATGATGCGGCCCTCGTCCTGGGACACCTCCTTCAGCACGGCCTTCAGCCGCTCCTCGAACTCGCCGCGGTACTTGGCGCCGGCGAGCAGCCCGGCCATGTCGAGCACCAGCACGCGCTTGTCCTTCAGCGTATCGGGCACCTCACCGTTGACGATGCGCTGCGCCAGGCCCTCGACGATCGCGGTCTTGCCGACGCCGGGCTCGCCGATCAGCACGGGGTTGTTCTTGCTGCGCCGCTGCAGCACCTGGATCGCGCGCCGGATCTCGTCGTCGCGGCCGATCACCGGGTCGAGCTTGCCGGCGCGGGCGCGCTCGGTCAGGTCCAGCGTGTACTTCTTCAGCGCCTCGCGCTGGCCCTCGGACTCGGCCGAGTCGACGCTGCTGCCACCGCGCACCGCGGCGATCGCCGCCTCGAGCGCCTTGCGCGTCAGGCCGTGGCCGCGCGCGATGCCGCCGAGGTCGGTCCTGGCGTCGGCCAGCGCGAGCAGGAACATCTCGCTGGCGATGAACTGGTCGCCGCGCTGGGTGGCCTCCTTGTCGGCCTGCTGCAGCAGCGTGACGAGGTCGCGTGACGGCTGCACCGGCTGCCCGCCCTGCACCTGGACGCCTGGCAGCGCCGCGATCGCGGTCTCCATCGCCTGCTTCAGCGCCGCGGTGTTGGCGCCGGCGCGGTCGAGCAGCGCCTTCGGCCCGTCGGGCTGCTGCAGCATCGCCGCCAGCAGGTGCTGCGGCTCGATATAGGGGTTGTCGCGCGCGACGGCCAGGCTCTGGGCGTCCCCGAGCGCCTGCTGGAAGGCGGTGGTCAGCTTGTCGAAACGCATGGATGGTCCTCCGATTCGTGCGCATGTGGGGACCTGCCGTCGCGATTCAAGCGCGGCCGCTCACCAGGCCTGGCAGCTTCCTAGAATGGAGCCGTGAGCATCCACCAGATCCAGCTGCGCTACGACCCCTTGGCCGACCGGCTGCTGCTGTCGGTGCGAACGCGCGACGCGGCGCTGTATACGGCGTGGATCACGCGCCGCATGGCCGCGCGGCTGCACGCGCCGCTGGCGCAGGCGGTCGGCGGCATGGCGCTGCGGCGCAGCGCGCCCGGCGCGCTGCCAGTGCCCGAGGCGCAGGCGATGCTCGTCCAGGCAGCGCGCGAGCGCCCGCTGCCGACGGCCGACTTCCGCCAGCCCTTCGTCGAGGACGGGGCGAGCCGGCCGCTCGGCGCCGAGCCGCTGCTGCCGGCCAAGCTCACGATCGACCATGCGCCGGGCGGCCAGTTGCTGCTGGTGCTGGCCGAAGACCGTGGCCGGCACATCGACCTTCGCCTGGGAGACGACCTGGCCGCTGCGCTGCTCAGGTTGCTGGAACAGAGCCTGCGCCAGGCCGACTGGGGGCTGGCGCTGCCGGCACCGGCGGCGGCCGCGGCTGCGCCGGCGCCACGCACGCTCAACTGACGGCCTGCCTGCCGCGCAAGGTCATGGTTCAGGCGCGGGCCCGCCGCGGCGGGCGCCCGTCGGTCCGCGCTTCAGCCCAGATCCGGCAGTTGACCGCATGCTGCCGCATGCAGGATCTTGATCTGCGGGAAGAATGCGGCCACGACTGCCGGATCTAGGCTCAGAGCCGGTCGCCGAGCCGGTGGTAGTGCCCGCCGTGGAAGAGCAGCGGAGCCGCGGCGGACTCGGCCAGGTGCAGCACGCGGCCGATGAACAGCACATGGTCGCCGGCGGGCTGCTCCGCCGTGAGCTCGCACTCGAAGACCGCCGCCGCGCCGGCGAGCACCGGGGCAGCTCCGGCCCCGGCGCGCCAGTCGCCGTGCGCGAAGCGGTCGGCCACCGGCGAGGCGAAGCGGTGCGACAGCTCGATCTGCGAGGCCGCCAGCACGTTGACCGCGAAATGCCGCGCCGCGAGGAAGGCCGGCAGGCAGGGACTGGCCCGGCGCAGCGACCACAGCACGAGCGGCGGGTCCAGCGACAGCGCGCCGAACGAGTTGGCCGTCAAGCCGACGCGCTGCCCATCCGCATCGACGCAGGTCACGATCGTCACGCCGGTGACAAAGCGCCCGAGCACCCTGCGCAAGACGAGTGGGTCGGGCGCGCCGGCCTCTGCGGCCTGGGTTGCGGCAGCCGCCGGGCCGGCCCCGCTGGCGATCGCCACCGCCCGCCGCGCGGCCGTCACGCCGGCTCGGCGCCGGGCGCCGCATTGCCGGCGGCGATGCCCCAGCGCGCCAAGGCCGCATCGTCGGCGACGCGGGCGTCGACCCAGCGCGCACCCTCGCCGGTGGTCTCCTTCTTCCAGAACGGCGCCTGCGTCTTCAGGTAGTCGATCAGGAACTCGCAGGCCTGGAAGGCCTGGCCGCGGTGCGCCGAGCTGACGGCGACGAGCACGATCTGGTCCATCGGCCGCAGCAGCCCGACGCGGTGCACGACGCGCGCGGCGCGGATGTCGAAGCGGCGCATCGCCTCGTCGATCATTGCCTCGATCGCGCGCTCGGTCATCCCGGGGTAATGCTCCAGTTCCATCGCCTCGACGCGGTCGGCGGCGCCGGCTGGCGCACCGTGCCGGTCGCGCACCGTGCCGACGAAGCAGGCCAGCGCGCCGACGCCGGCATCGCCGGCGCGCAGCGCGGCGGTCTCGGCCGCGAGGTCGAAGTCCGCGGTCTGGATCCGCACGCGCGGCTGGTCCGGCATCTCGGCCTCCCCTGGTCTCACCCGCCGGTCACCGGCGGAAAGAAGGCGACCTCGGCGCCGTCGTGCAGCGCGGTCGATTCGTCGCACATCGTCTGATCGAGCGCGCAGCGCAGCGGGCGCGGGCGCGCCAGCGCCTCGGCGTGGCGGCCGCCTCGGGCAGCCAGGTGGTCGCGCAGCGCGGCGAGCGTCGGTGCCGCAGGTGCGTCGCGCCAGTCCAGCGCCTCGCCCGGGCCGAGCGCCTCGCGCAGCGAAGCGAAGTAGCGCAGCTGGATCCTCATCGTCGCCTCGACCGCCCGGCTCTCAGCGCCCGATCAGCTCGTGCAGTGGCAGGTAGCGCACGGTCTGGCCGGCGCTCACGGCCTGCCCGGCGGGCAGGTCGACCAGCCCGTCGGCCCAGACGGTCGAGGTCAGCACGCCCGAGCTCTGGTTGGGGAAGAGATCCAGCCCGCCGCGGTCGTTGAGCCGGACGCGAAGAAACTCGCGCCGGCGATCCGGCCGCGGCCAGTCGAAGTCGGCGCGCAGCGCCAGGGCCCGCGGCGCCACGTCCGGCATGCCCTGGATCGCCCGCAGCACCGGCGCCACCGCGAGCAGGAAGGTCACGAAGCTCGATACCGGATTGCCCGGCAGGCCGATGAAGATCGCGCGGCCGCCCTCGGCCTGCGCCGCCTGCGCGGCCGCCGCCTGCGCGCGCCGGACATGGCCGAAGGCCAGCGGCTTGCCCGGCTTCATCGCGATCTGCCACAGCGTCAGCTCGCCCTCGGCCTGCACCGCGGGCCGCAGATGGTCCTCCTCGCCGACCGAGACGCCGCCGGAGGTCAGGATCAGGTCGGCCTCGGCGGCCGCGCGCCGCAGCGCCGCGCGCGTCGCGTCGAGCCGATCCGGCACGATGCCCAGGTCGATCGCTTCGCAGCCCGCGGCCTGCAGCAGCCCGCGCAGCGTGAAGCGGTTGCTGTTGTAGATCGCCCCCGGCGGCAGCGGCTCGCCGGGCATCACGAGCTCGTCGCCGGTCGAGAAGACGGCCACGCGCGGGCGGCGCCACACCTGCAGCGTGGCCGCACCGACCGAGGCCGCCATGCCCAGCGCCTGCGGCGACAGGCGCGTGCCGGCGGCGAGCACGACCGCGCCGCGCTGCACGTCCTCGCCGCGCCGGCGCACCCACTGCCCGGCCTCGGGAACGATGCCGACGCGCACCGCGCCCAGGCCGGCGCCGGCCGGGTCGGCGACGGCCTCGCACTGCTCCTGCATGACGACCGCATCGGCGCCGGCGGGCAGCTGCGCGCCGGTGAAGATCCGCGCCGCGCTGCCCGGGGCGAGCGGCTGGCCGACCTTGCCGGCCGGGATGCGCTGCGCCACCGGCAGCATGGTGCCGGGCGCGGGCACGTCGGCGGCGCGCAGCGCATAGCCGTCCATCGAGGTGTTGTCCGCCGGCGGCACGTCCAGCAGCGAGCGCACCTCGGCGGCCAGCACGCGCCCGAGCGCGTCGAAGCTGCCGACGATCTCGGTGTCGCGGATGAGGTGCTCGCGCGCGCCGTCGATCAGCCTTGACAGCGCCTCGTCCAGGCTCAGCAGCGGCGGCCGCGCGGCCGCGCCGGCGGCACGCGCGGGATCGGGGGCGGATGGACGGGCCTCAGCCATGCTGGCCATGCCGCTCGATATAGTCCTTCACCCGTACGACATCGGCCGGCAGCACGCTGAAGCGGCGCGGCAGCCGCTCGATGCCCTCCAAGGCCGGGGGTCGCGGTGGCGGCGGCGCACCCGGCCCCAGCGCCTCGGCGATCGTCGCGGCGAACTTGGCCGGCAGCGCCGTCTCCAGCACGACCATCGTCTCGCCGGGCCGCCGCAGCTCGTGCGCCACCTTGACGGCGTCGGCGGTATGGGGGTCGATCATGACGCCGCCGTCCTGCCACGTCTGGCGGATGGTCTTCAGCCGGTCGGCGTGCGTGCTGCGGCCGGAGACAAGGCCCCAGGCCGGGATGCGCGCGAACTCCTCCGGCGCAAGCGAGAACCCGCCGTCGCGCGCGATCGCGTCGGCGAACAGCACGCGCGTGCGCGCCGCGTCGCGCCCGAGCAGGTCGAAGACGAAGCGCTCGAAATTGCTCGCCTTGCTGATATCCATCGACGGGCTGGAGGTCTCGTGCGTCTCGGTGGTGGCGCGCGGCCGGTAGTGGCCGGTGCGGAAGAACTCGTCGAGGACATCGTTCTCGTTCGTCGCCAGCAGCAGGCGCTCGATCGGCAGCCCCATCGTGCGTGCGATGTGGCCGGCGCAGATATTGCCGAAGTTGCCGGTCGGCACGGCGAAGCTGACGCGCTCGTCGCCGGACTTCGTCGCCTGGAAGTAGCCGGCGAAGTAGTAGACGACCTGCGCCAGCAGCCGCGCCCAGTTGATCGAGTTGACGGTGCCGATGCGCCAGCGGCGCTTGAAGTCCAGGTCGGCGCTGACCGCCTTGACGATATCCTGGCAGTCGTCGAAGACACCCTGCACCGCCAGGTTGTGGATGTTGGCGTCGGGCAGGCTGAACATCTGCGCCTGCTGGAACGGGCTCATCCGGCCGTGCGGGCTGAGCATGAAGACGCTGATGCCGCGCCGCCCGCGCATCGCATGCTCGGCCGCGCTGCCGGTATCGCCCGAGGTCGCGCCCAGGATGTTGAGGTGCTCGCCGCGGCGCGCCAGCTCGTACTCGAACAGCGCGCCCAGCAGCTGCATCGCCATATCCTTGAACGCGAGCGTCGGGCCGTTGGAGAGCTGCTCGACGAGCAGCCCGTCGGGCAGGCGAACCAGCGGCGTGATCTGGGGCCTGCCGAAGACCTGCTCGGTGTAGGTCGCCTGCAGCAGCCGCCGCAGGTCCGCCGGCGGGATGTCGTCGATATACAGCGACAGGATCTCGAACGCCAGCTCGGCATACGGCAGTCCGCGCCAGCGCGCGAGCGTCGCCGCGTCGACGCGCGGGTACTGCGCCGGCAGGTACAACCCGCCGTCGGGCGCCAGGCCTTCCAGCAGGATGTCGCAGAAGGCGCGCGGCGTGGCGTCGCCGCGCGTGCTGAGGTATCTCAACGCAGGTCCTCTTTGCGGATGCGGACGATCGGCGCCAGCACGGTCGGCAGCAACTGCATCTGCGCCAGCGCCGCGTCCATCCGGCCTTCGACGGTATCGTGGGTCAGGATGATGAGGTCGGTCTGGACCTCACCCTCGCCGAGGGCCCCGGAGGCGGCGCCTTCGGCGCCGGGCCGCTGCAGCACGGCGTCGATCGAGATGCCGTGCTGGGCCAGGATGCCGGTGATGCGCGCCAGCACGCCGGCCTCGTCGGCGACGACCAGCCGCAGGTAGAACGAGGTGACGACCTGCGCCATCGGCAGGATCGGCGTGTCGGCCAGCGCGCCGGGCTGGAACGCCAGGTGCGGCACGCGGTGCTCGGGGTCCGCGGTGGCCAGCCGCGTGATGTCGACGAGGTCGGCGATCACCGCGCTGGCGGTCGGCTCGGCACCCGCACCCTTGCCGTAGTACAGCGTCGTGCCGACGGCGTCGCCGTGCACGACGACGGCGTTCATCGCCCCCTCGACGTTGGCGACGAGCCGTGTCGCCGGCACCAGCGTCGGGTGCACGCGCAGCTCGATGCCGCCCGGCGCCGGCAGGTCGTCGCGCCGCTTCGTGATCCCCAGCAGCTTGATCCGGTAGCCGAGCTGCTCGGCGTAGCGGATATCGGCCGCCTGCAGCGCGGTGATGCCCTCGACGTAGGCCTTGTCGAACTGCACCGGGATGCCGAAGGCGATCGCGCCCATGATCGTCGCCTTGTGCGCCGCGTCCACGCCCTCGATGTCGAAGGTCGGATCGGCCTCGGCGTAGCCCAGGCGTTGCGCCTCCTTCAGCACCGTGCCGAAGTCCAGGCCCTTGGCGCGCATCTCCGACAGGATGAAGTTGGTCGTGCCGTTGATGATGCCGGCGATCCACTCGATGCGGTTGGCGGTCAGCCCCTCGCGCAGCGCCTTGATGATCGGGATGCCGCCGGCCACCGCCGCCTCGAAGGCGACCATCACGCCGCGTGCGCGCGCGGCCTCGAAGATCTCGGTGCCGTGCAGCGCGAGCAGCGCCTTGTTCGCGGTGACCACATGCTTGCCGGCGGCGATCGCCTCGAGCACCAGCGTGCGCGCGATGCCATAGCCGCCGATCAGCTCGACGACGATGTCGATCTCGGGGCTGGCGATCACCGCGCGCGCGTCGGCGACGACCCGGACCGCATCGCCGACGATGCCGCGCGCGCGCTCGACGTCGAGGTCGGCGACCATCGTGATGCGGATGTCGCGCCCGGCACGGCGGCGGATCTCCTCGTGGTTGCGGCGCAGCACCTCGAAGGTGCCGCCGCCGACCGTGCCGATGCCGAGCAGGCCGACCTGGATCGGCCGGGGTTCGGCCTCGCGGCGCGGCGCGACGGGGTTGGCGTTCATGTCGTGGTCCGTTCGTTCAGACGAAGTGGCGCTTGCGCACATGCGCGAGGAAGCGGTCGATGCGCCCGATCGCTTCGGTCAGGTCGTCGACGCTGGGCAGGAAGACGAGCCGGAAGTGGTCGGGTGCGGCCCAGTTGAATCCGCTGCCCTGGACGATCAGCACCTTCTCCTCGGCCAGCAGCTCGTAGGCGAACTGCTGGTCGTCGTCGATCGGGTAGAGCTTCGGGTCCAGGCGCGGGAACATGTACAGCGCCGCCTTCGGCTTGACGACGCTGACCCCGGGGATCTGGCTCAGCAGCTCGTAGGCCAGGTCGCGCTGCCGGCACAGCCGGCCGCTAGGCGCGACCAGGTCGCGGATGCTCTGGTAGCCGCCGAGCGCGGTCTGGATCGCGAGCTGCCCCGGCGTGTTCGAGCACAGCCGCATCGAGGCCAGCATGTTCAGCCCCTCGATATAGTCCTGCGCGAAACGCTTGTCGCCGGAGACGATCATCCAGCCGGCGCGGTAGCCGCAGGAGCGGTAGTTCTTCGACAGGCCGTTGAAGGTCACCGTCAGCACGTCGTCCGACAGCGCCGCCACGCTGGTGTGGGTGTTGCCGTCGTACAGCGTCTTGTCGTAGATCTCGTCGGCGAAGACGATCAGCTGGTGCTGGCGCGCGAGCTCGACAATCTCGCGCAGCAGGTCGTCCGGGTACAGCGCCCCGGTCGGGTTGTTCGGGTTGATGACGACGATGCCCTTGGTGCGCGGCCCGATCTTGCGCCGGATATCGTCCAGGTCGGGCAGCCAACCCGCGCCCTCGTCGCACAGGTAGTGCACCGGCGTGCCGCCGGACAGCGACACCGCCGCCGTCCACAGCGGATAGTCGGGTGCCGGCACCAGGATCTCGTCGCCGTCGTCGAGCAGCGCATTCAGCGCCATCACGATCAGCTCGGAGGCGCCGTTGCCGAGGTAGACATCGTCGACCGTGACGCCGGCGATGCCCTTCTCCTGCGTGTAGTGGACGACCGACTTGCGCGGCGCGAACAGCCCCTTGCTGTCGGTATAGCCGGCCGCCGCGGGCAGGTTGCGGATGATGTCCTGGACGATCTCCTCCGGCGGGTCGAGCCCGAACACGGCCAGGTTGCCGATGTTGAGCTTGATGATCTTGTGGCCTTCCTCCTCCATCAGCCGGGCCTTGTCGAGCACCGGGCCGCGGATGTCGTAGCAGACGTTGGCCAGCTTGCTGGACTTGGCGATGGATTTCATGGCGCTGCGCACGCGAGGGGGGCGGCAAACTTCCAGGGTCCGGGTCATCGCCGCGGACCCTGGAAGACTTCGACATCGAGCCGGGTCTGCCGGCCGCTGGGCGATGGCCGGCGCGGCAAAACTACAATTATCGCCGCATGAAGTTCCAGCCCGACAGCTTGCCCGGCACCAATATGCTGACCCGCGTCGAGCCGGGGCGGGTCTGGGTCGGGGCGACGGCGCACGCCAGCAGCCTCGTCGTGCCGTGGCGCGGCGAGGTGCGGCGCTGGGCGCCGGCGCGGTTCGAGGACCTCGCCGCCGCGCACTTCGACGAGCTGGCCGCAAGCGGCGCCGAGGTCGTGCTGTTCGGCAGCGGCGCGCGGCTTCGCTTCCCGGCCCCGGCCTTGCTCCGCGCGCTCATCGAGCGGCGCATCGGCGTCGAGACGATGGACACCGCGGCCGCGTGCCGCACCTACAACGTGCTCGCGGCCGAGGGCCGCTGCGTTGTCGCCGCGCTGCTGCTGCCCGGCGGGGCGGGATGAGCGGCGACTTATAATTCGCAGTTAAGCCGAGCGGTAGCTGCATCATGACCATGACCCCCGTCGTCAACAAGGCCCTTCCCGACTTCGAAGCGCATGCCACCGGCGGCGTCACCTTCACCCCTCAGGCCCACCTCGGCAAGACGGTGGTGCTGTACTTCTATCCGAAGGACGCCACGCCTGGCTGCACGACCGAGGCGATGCAGTTTCGCGACCGCCACAAGGACTTCGTCAAGGCCGGGGCGGTGATCTTCGGCGTCTCGCGCGACAACATGGCGTCGCACGACCGCTTCAAGAAGAACCTCGAGCTGCCGTTCGAGCTGATCGCCGATACCGAGGAGAAGCTCTGCCACATGTTCGGCGTCGTCAAGAACAAGATCATGTACGGCAAGAAGGTCAAGGGCATCGAGCGCAGCACCTTCCTCATCGACCCCGAGGGCATCCTGCGCGCCGAGTGGCGCGGGATCAAGGTCGCGGGCCATGTCGACGACGTGCTGAAGGCGGTCAAGGGCCTGAAGACCCCGGCCTGATCGCTCCCCTGCGCAGCGTGGCTTCATGACTCGATGGCCGTGAGCCGCGCGCCGCGCCCCGCCCGCCGAGCCGCACGGCCGTCCGTGCGACTTTTTTTTCCCGCAGCGCGCCCGCCTGAATGGGCGCGATGAGCCCGACGCCCGCTGTCCGTCCCCCGCCCCATGCCGCTTCCCAAGCCGCCGACCCGCAAGGCCGACCTGCTCGATCCCTCCGACTACGAGACCGGCACCGCCGCGGCGGCAACGCGCCGCGGCAGCCGCGCGGCCTCGCGCCAGGCCGCGCCGCCGGCGGCACCCGCGGCGCCCGCCCCA
>JACPVA010000122.1 GCA_016191995.1 Burkholderiales bacterium
GCCGTGGATGCCGCCTTGCTTGGTGATGCCGGCGCGCGCGGCGGCGGCGCGGTACCAGCGCTGCGGGGTCTTGGTGTCCAGCGGCCGGCTGGCGTCGTGCGCGGCGGTGAACAGCCAGCGCGCGGGCCGCTCGATGCACCACCAGCGGCGCAGCAGCGCCAGCACGTCGCTCGACATCGGCACGTAGCGGTCCTTGGCACCCTTGCCCTGCTCGACGCGCAGGCCCATGCGGTCGGCGGCGCTGTCGATGTGCGCGACCTGCAGCGCGCACAGCTCCGACAGCCGCAGCCCCGTGCCGTAGGCCAGCATCAGCAGGCTGCGCGCCTTCAGGTGGCAGGCGGCGGCGAACAGCCGCGCGATCTCCTCGCGCGCGAGGATCTCCGGCAGCCGCTGCGGGGCCGCGGCCAGCGGGATCTGGAAGTCCTGGCCGTCCAGGCCGAGCACGCTGCCGTAGCGGATCAGCTTGAGCGAGGGGTTCGGCCTCACTGTACCGAGCCGCGCTTCTGGCGTTTGAGCCAGTCTTGCAGTGCTGCATCAACCCTAGATTGCCATCCGTCTCCAGTGGCCCGGAAGCGCTCGACGACCTCTCGGGAGAGGCGAATCGTGATCCGCTCTTTTGTAGGCGCCTTCTGCGGCCCGCGAACGCCGAGCTTTTGCTGCAGTGAAGCGGGAAGCGTGGCACCAGGCCGGAAGGCCTTGATGTCTTCTGTCTTCAGCTCTCGAACCTCGCCATCAGGGCGAGTCAGTGGAACGCGCTTGGGCATAACGCTTCACCTCTCTTGGGTTGGCCTTACGGAGGCTGATGACCCGGATCCCGCCGTTGGTCTCAGCGAACACAGGACGTGGACTCGATCTCCGAGAAGACCCAGGGCGACGTACCTGGTCTCCGGATACTCCCTGCGATCGTCCACGGCGAAGACCGCGGTGTCGAAGCTGAAGTCGGCGGCTGTCTCGAAGCTCAACCCGCGGAGCCGCAGGTTGCGCTCCTTCTTGGCTGGGTCAAAGGTAATCCGCACAGAGCAGAGTGTATGTACAAAAAGGCGAAGGCGCCAGCCTTGGCCTGAGCCGCGCTGCGGCGCATGTTGTGAGGCCGAACGCGTTCGTCTACCGCCGCAGCCATGGCGGTGGCAGGCCCGGGGGTTCGGGCAGGCGGGCGGTGCCCCGCGAGCGTGGGCCGGAGAACGCCTGCCCGGACCCCCGGCCACGCTGAACGGCGGCCTCGGTCAACCCGAACAGGCCCGCGCAACGGGCCGCGACCTGAGACCCCCCGCCCGCGCGGCCGGACGCCGCCCCCGCGGTCGCATCAAGCCGCGACCGCCCCCTGATACCCGCGCGGGATCGCCGCCAGCAGCCGCTGCGTGTAGGCCTCGCGCGGCGCGCGCAGGATCTGCTCGGCGCTGGCCTGCTCGACAACGCGGCCGTCCTTCATCACCAGCACCTCGTCGCTGATGAAGCGCACCACCGCCAGGTCGTGGCTGATGAAGACATAGGCCAGGCCGAATTCGTCCTGCAGGTCCTTCAGCAGGTTCAGCACCTGCGCCTGCACCGACACGTCCAGCGCGCTCACCGCCTCGTCGAGCACCAGCACGTCCGGGTTCAGCGTCAGGCAGCGCGCGATCGCCACCCGCTGGCGCTGGCCGCCGCTGAACTCGTGCGGGTACTTGCCGAAGGCGCTGCCGTCCAGCCCGACCTTGACCAGCAGCTCGCGCGCGCGCTGCTCGCGCTCGGCGGTGTCGCGGCCGATGGCGTGGATCTCCATCGGCTCGACGAGCGCGCGCCCGATCGTGAAGCGCGGGTTCAGGCTCGCATACGGGTTCTGGAAGACGACCTGGATGCGCCGGCGGATCGGCTGGCGCTCGCGGTCCGAGAGCTTCAGGATGTCGCGGCCGTCGAAGATCACCTCGCCGCCGGTGGGCTCGTGCAGCCGCAGCAGCGACAAGCCCATCGTCGTCTTGCCCGACCCCGACTCGCCGACCACCCCCAGCGTGTGGCCGCGCCTGAGCTCGAAGTTGACATCCTGCACCGCCTTGAACTCGCGCTTGCCGAACAGCCCCTCCTTGATGAAGAAGCTCTTGGCCAGCGCGCGCACCTGCAGCACGACCGGCGATTGCGGGTCCTTGGGCCTGGCGACGACGCGGCTGGCCTCGGCGGTCGGCGCGCCGGCCGCGCCGGCGGCGATGTGGTCGTCGATCACCATCAGCCGCGCCGGGTTCTCGCTCAGGCTCGGGCGGCAGGCCAGCAGCGCCTTGGTGTAGGCATCCTGCGGGGCGGCGAAGATGCGCGCCACCGGCCCCTGCTCGCGGATCACGCCGTGGCGCATCACGACGACATGGTCGGCGACCTCGCCGACGACACCCAGGTCGTGGCTGATGAACAGCACGCTCATCCGGTGGCGCTCGCGCAGGCGGCCGATCAGCTCGAGGATCTGGCGCTGGATCGTCACGTCCAGCGCCGTCGTCGGCTCGTCGGCGATCAGCAGCTTGGGCTCGCAGGCCAGCGCCATCGCGATCATCACGCGCTGCTGCTGGCCGCCGGAGAGCTCGTGCGGGTAGCTCGCCAGGCGGCGCTTCGGCTCCGGCATGCCGACCTCGGCGAGCAGCTGCTCGGCGCGCTCCAGCGCCGCGCGCCGTCCCAGCCCCAGGTGCCTGACCAGCGGCTCGACGAGCTGCGCGCCGACGGTGAAGACCGGGTTGAGCGACTGCATCGGGTCCTGGAAGACGCAGGCGATCTCCTTGCCGCGGATCGCCTGCAGCTCGGCCAGCCCCGTCTTCAGCAGGTCGCGGCCTTGCCACAGCACCTGCCCGCTGCGCTCGGCGTTGTCGGGCAGCAGCGCCAGCATCGACATCGCGGTCACGCTCTTGCCGGAGCCCGACTCGCCGACCAGCGCCGCGATCGTGTTGTCCGGCACGTCGAAGCTCACGCCCTTGACCGCCTCGGCGACCTGCGGCACGCCGGCGAGCTTGCCCATGCGGAAGCGGACCTTCAGGTCCCGGATCGACAGCAGCGTGCTCACCGAACTCCCCTCCATGCCGCGCGCTGCACGACGGGCACCCGGATGCGCCGCGCCGCGATCATTCCAGCCCCCTCAGCTTCGGGTCCAGCGCATCGCGCACGGCGTCGGCCAGCAGCGAGAACGCGGTGACGAAGACCGCCATGAAGAGCGTGGCGGCCGCGAGCTGCCACCAGTAGCCCAGGATCAGCTCGCTTTGCGCCTCGGCCAGCATCGTGCCCCAGGACACGTCCTCGACGCCCACCCCCAGCCCGAGGTAGGACAGGATCACCTCGGCCTTGATGAAGCCGACCACCAGCAGGCTCATCCGCACCAGGATGACGTGGCTTACGTTGGGCAGGATGTGCCTGAACATGCGGCTCGTGCGGCTGGCGCCGATCGCCTCGGCGGCGCGCACGTACTCGCGCGAGCCGTGCTTCATGAACTCGGCGCGCACCTGGCGGTACAGCCCGGTCCAGCCGGTCAAGCCCAGGATCAGCACCACGGTGCCGATGCCGCGCCCGAACACGGCGGCGAAGGCGAAGATCAGCAGGATGCCCGGGATCGACTCGAAGACGTTGTACAGCCACTCGAGGAAGTCGCCGACGCGGCGGCCGAAGAAGCCCGACAGCGCCCCCAGCACGGTGCCGATCGTCGTCGCGACGATCGACGCCAGCACGCCGACGAAGACCGAGATCTCGGTGCCCTTGATCGCCTTGGCGAGCACGTCGCGGCCGAGACGGTCGCCGCCCAGCGGCAGCGTCTCGGCCTTCGGCGTCTCGGCGGTGCGGTACTTCTGCGCCGCGGCCTCCCACTCGGCATAGCGCGGCGCGAGCGGGTCGACGTCGGACAGGTCGACGTTCGGCCCCTTGGGCACCTCGATCGCGCCAATCGCTTCCGGCGGGCGCGGCCCGAGGAAGGTCGGCGGCGCGTTGGCGACGCCGACTTCGCGCTGCCAGTCGCGTGCCACGATCCCGGTCCAGGAGGCCAGGATCAGCAGCAGGAACGCGAGCACGACGGCGGCCGACACGACACCGACGCGATCGGTCCGGAAGCGCCGCCAGGCGGCGTGCCAGACGCCTTCGGAGCGCTCGGCGACGCCGACGGCGCCGGCGGCGGGGGTCATGACCGCGCTCATTTGAGTTGCACGCGGGGGTCGACCAGCTTGAACAGCAGATCCACCGCCAGGTTGATCAGCATCGTCAGCACCGCGAGGTAGACAGCGATCGCCTGGATCACCGGGTAGTCGCTGCGGTTGACGGCCAGCAGCACCTCGCGCCCGAGG
The DNA here is from genome assembly GCA_016191995.1 of Burkholderiales bacterium. GTDB lineage: Bacteria > Pseudomonadota > Gammaproteobacteria > Burkholderiales > Burkholderiaceae_C > Rubrivivax. The sequence goes on from JACPVA010000122.1 coordinate 4,275, forward strand.
CCGGGGATCGAGAAGAAGACCTCGATCAGGAACGAGCCGACGAAGACGCCGGGCAGCGCCAGCCCGATATTCGTCAGGATCGGGATCATCGCGTTGCGCAGCACATGCTTGAACATCACCGTGCTCTCCCCCAGCCCCTTCGCGCGTGCGGTACGCACATAGTCGTGCCCCAGCTCGTCGAGGAAGAAGGTGCGGTACAGCCGCGTATACGGCGCCAGCGATACCGCCACCGCCAGCATCACCGGCAGCGGCGCGTAGGTCGCGAGGTTGGTCCACACGCTGTCGCTCCAGCCCTGGACCGGGAACCAGCCGAGCAGGAAGCCGAACACATACTGGCCGACGATGACGTAGACGAGGAAGCTGATCGACAGCGCCACCGTGCTGACGACCATGATCGTGCGGTCGGCGATCGACCCGCGACGGTACGCGACCCACATCGCGATCGGCAGCGCGATCAGCGCTTCCAGCACCAGGATCGGCAGCATCACCGTCAGCGTCGCCGGCAGCCGGGTCGCGAACAGGTTGGCGACCGACTCGTTGGTCGCCCAGCTCTTGCCCCAGTCGAAGGTGACGACGCTCTTCAGGTAGATGCCGAGCTGCACCCACACCGGCTGGTCCAGCCCGAGCTGCTGGCGGATGGCGTCGATCTGCTCGGGCGTGGCGTTCAGCCCGCCGAGGATCTCGGCCGGGTCGCCGCCGAAATACTTGAAGAGGAAGAACACCAGCAGCACGACGCCGAGGATCGTCGGCACCATCTGCCACAGGCGCCGCAGGAGGTAGGCGGCCATGTCGTCGGTCACTCCCGGATCGGGGAAGGCGCGAGTTTAAGAGTGCACCCGCACGATGCTGCCCCGCGTTAGCCCGCGGTCGCGCCGGCCGGTCTGCCGGGCCCCGACGCGCCCCGTCCGGCGCGGGGAAACCCCGATCCCGCCGCTGGCATGCCCCGGTATCGCGCGCGGCGCCGCCGATAGACTGCCGGCTTTCGATCGCCTGCCGCGGCGCGCGACCCGCGCCGCACCCCACGACATGATCCGACCCGTCCTGCTGGCGCTGGCCACGAGCCTCGCGCTGGCCTGTGGCACGGCCTTCGCGCAGGCGGGGCCGGCCGCGGCCACACAGCCGCCGAAGGTGCTGCGCTATGCCTTCCCGGTCGCCGAGACCGGGTTCGACCCGGCGCAGATCTCGGACCTGTACTCGCGCACGATCGCGGCCAGCATCTTCGAAGCACCGCTGACCTACGACTACCTCGCACGCCCGGCCAGGGTCGTGCCGCAGACCGCCGAGTCCATGCCCGAGATCGGCGACGGCGGCCGCCGCTTCACCTTCCGCATCCGGCCCGGCATCTTCTTCGCCGACGACCCGGCGTTCGGCGGCAGGCCGCGCGAGCTGACCGCGGCCGACTACGTCTACTCGATCAAGCGCCACTACGACCCGAAGTTCAAGAGCCCGAACCTGTTCCAGCTCGAGAATGCCGGGCTGCTCGGACTGTCCGAGTTGCGCAAGCGCGCGATCGAGACCAGCCAGCCCTTCGACTACGACACCGAGGTCCAGGGCGCACGGGCGCTGGACCGCTATACCTACGAGCTGCGCCTGGCCGAGCCGGCGCCACGCCTGCATTACCTCTTCACCGACGGCGGCTCGATGGGCGCGGTCGCGCGCGAGGTCGTCGAGCGCTATGGCGACGCGATCATGGCGCACCCTGTCGGCACCGGGCCGTATCGGCTCGCCGATTGGCGGCGCTCGTCGCGGATCGTGCTCGAGCGCAACCCGAATTACCGCGAGCATCGCTACGCTGAGCAGCCCGCCGCCGACGATGCCCAGGGCCAGGCGATCGCGCAGGCGCTGGCCGGGCGGCGGCTGCCGATGATCGACCGCGTCGAGATCAGCATCGTCGAGGAGGTGCAGCCGCGCTGGCTGGCCTTCCTCAACGGCGAGCACGACTTCCTCGACCGCCTGCCGAACGAGTTCGCGCCGGTGGCGATCCCGCACAACCAGCTCGCGCCCAACCTGCGCAAGCAGGGCATCGTGATGGAGCGCCAGCCGCTGGTCGACACGACCTTCAGCTACTTCGGGATGGAAAACCCGGTCGTCGGCGGCTATGCGCCCGAGCGCATCGCGCTGCGCCGGGCATTGGCGCTGGCCTACGACGTCGAGCTAGAGATCGCGCAGGTCCGGCTCGGGCAGGCGATCCCGGCACAGGCGATCGTGCCGCCGCAGCTGTCGGGCTACGACCCGGCGCTGAAGACCGAGATGAGCGACCACGATGTCGCGCGCGCGAATGCGCTGCTGGACCTGTACGGCTGGCGCGACCGCGACGGCGACGGCTGGCGCGAGCAGCCCGACGGCAGCGCGCTGGAGATCGAGTACGCCGCCCAGCCCGACCAGCTATCGCGCAAGCTGCAGGAGCTGTGGCGCAAGGCGGCCGGCGCGGTGGGCGTCCGCATGCGCTTCGCGATCGCCAAGTGGCCCGAGCAGCTCAAGGCCAGCCGCGCCGGCAAGCTGATGATGTGGGGCGTGGCCTGGGGCGGCGTCAGCCCCGATGGCAGCTACTTCCTCGACCTGATGTACGGCCCGAACAAGGGGCAGGCGAACCACGCCCGCTTCGACCTACCCGACTACAACGCCCTGTACGAGCACCAGCGCGTGCTGCCCGACGGCGCCGAGCGCGACGCCCTGATCCGCCGCGCGATGCTGCTGGGCGTGGCCTACATGCCGTACAAGGTCACCGGCCACCGCATGGCGACCGACCTGATGCACCCGCAGCTCGTCGGCTACCGGCGCCACCCCTTCCTGCGCGATTTCTGGCGCTACGTCGATATCGACACCGCCAGGCTGCCGTGATGAGCGTCGGTGCCTCGCTCGCCTTCCAGTCGGCGCTCCGTCGCGCCGCGATCGCCGTCGTGCTCGGCTGCGCCGTCGTCGGCGCCGCGGCGGCGGGCGAGCCGGGCGCGCCGGGCGACGCGATGCCGGCGCACCAGGCCGCCGCGGCGAAGAAGGTGCTGCGCGTGGCCTTCAGCACCGCCGAGACCAGCTTCGACCCGGTGCAGATCAGCGACCTTTACTCGCGCACGATCACGCCGCATATCTTCGAGGCCCTTTACCACTACGACCACCTGGCGCGCCCGGCGAAGATCAAGCCGCTGACGGCCGACGGCATGCCCGAGGTCTCGGCCGACTGGCGCAGCTGGACCGTGCGCGTCAGGCCCGGCATCTTCTTCGCCGACGACCCGGCCTTCCAGGGCCGGCGGCGCGAGCTGACCGCGCGCGACTATGTCTACTCGATCCTGCGCACTGCCGACCCGGCCAACCGCAGCGAGCTGTGGACCTACATCGCGTCGCTGAAGATCGCCGGCCTGGCCGAGAAGCGCCAGCGGCACCTGGACGCCAAGACGCCGTTCGACTACGACCGCGAGCCCGAGGGCCTGCGCACGCTGGACCGCTACACGCTGCAGATCCGCCTTGTCGACCCCAACCCGCGCTTCCTCGCCGCGCTGGCCGCCTCGGACATCCTGGGCGCGGTCGCGCGCGAGGTGGTCGAGTTCTACGGCGACAAGATCGGCGAGCACCCGGTCGGCACTGGGCCGTTCCGCCTCGCGAGCTGGCGCCGCAGCTCGCGCATCGTCCTCGCGCGCAACCCCGACTACCGCGAACGCTTCTACGACGCCGAGCCCGCGCCCGACGATGCCGAGGGCCAGGCGATCCGGGCCCGGTTCGAGGGCCGGCGCATCCCGATCGTCGACGAGGTGGAGGTCTCGATCATCGAGGAGGACCAGCCGATGTGGCTGAGCTTCCTGAACGCCGAGATCGACGCGCTGGCGTCCAAGTACGGGCCGGTGCCGGGCAACTTCGTCGTCCAGGCGATGCCCGGCGGGCAGCTCGCGCCGAACCTCGCGAAGCGGGGCATCCAGGGCCGCCAGTCGGTCAACCCCGACATCGCGATCACCTACTTCAACATGGAGGATCCGGTGGTCGGCGGCTACACGCCCGAGCGGGTCGCGCTGCGCAGGGCGATCGGGCTGGCGATGGACATCGAGCGCGAGATCAGGATCATCCGCCGCGGCCAGGCGATCCCGGCGCAGTCCAATATCGTGCCGTACACGACCGGCTACGACCCGGACTTCAAGAGCGAGGCCGGCGACCACGACCCGGCGCGCGCGATGGCACTGCTGGACCTGTACGGCTGGGTCGACCGCGACGGCGACGGCTGGCGCGATCAACCCGACGGCTCGCCGCTGGAACTGCTCAAGGCCACGCAGCCGGAGCAGATCTACCGCCAGTTCGACGAGCTGTTCCGCAAGAATATGGAAGCCATCGGCATCAAGGTGCGGTTCGAGACCGGGCAGTGGCCCGAGCACCTGAAGAAGGCGCGCGCCGGCAAGCTGCAGATCTGGGCCCTGGGCTCGTCGGCGACGAGCACCGACGGGCAGACCGCGCTGTTCCGCCTGCATGGGCTGCAGGCCGGGTCGCAGAACCTGGCGCGGTTTCGCCTGCCCGAGTTCGACGCCCTGTTCGACCGCATGTCGCAGCTGCCCGACGGCCCCGAGCGCGAGGCGCTGTTCCTGCAGGCCAAGAAGATCGGCACCGCCTACATGCCGTACAAGCCGACCGTGCACCGCATCAGCACCGACCTGTGGCACCCGTGGCTGATCGGCTACCGGCGGCCGACATTCTGGAACGAATGGTGGCACCTGGTCGACGTGGATCCGCAGCAGCGAGCGCGGGCGTTGCAGTGACGATGCGGCCTGCGGCCACGCCGCGGGGCGCGCTGCGGACGCGGCGCCAGGCGGCCGGCTGGCCCGGCGCGCTCGGCATGCTGGCCACGCTGCTCGCACTGCTCGCGCTGGCGGCCACCTCGCCGTCGGCGGCTGCACAGCCGGCCGACCCGTCGACCGCGGCGCCTGCGCCGGCGGCCGGGCCACGCGCGAAGGTGTTGCGCTACGCCTTTCGCGTCGCCGAGACCAATTTCGACCCGGCGCAAGTCAACGACATCTACTCGCGCACCGTCACGCCGCACATCTTCGAGGGCCTTTACGGCTACGACCACCTGGCGCGCCCGTACCGCATAGAGCCCGTCACCGCCGCCGCGATGCCCGAGGTCAGCGACGACTTCCGGACCTGGACGGTGCGCCTGCAACCCGGCATCTTCTTCGCCGACGACCCGGCGTTTGGCGGCCGGCGGCGCGAGCTGACTGCCGACGACTATGTCTACAGCTTCAAGCGCTTCGCCGACCCGGCGCTCAAGAGCCCGACCTGGACCGGGCTGGAGCAGCAGGGCATCGTCGGCCTGGCCGAGCTGCGCCGCGAGGCGCTGGAGGGCCGGCGGCCGTTCGATATCGACCGCCCGATAGCCGGCCTGCAGGCGCTGGACCGCACCACGATCCGCTTCCGGCTGCGCGAGCCGCGGCCGCGCTTCCTGGAGACGCTGGCCACCGGCGACCTGTACGGCGCGGTCGCGCGCGAGGTCGTCGAGCATTACGGCGACGCCATCGGCGCGCACCCGGTCGGCACCGGCCCGTTCCGGCTCGTGCAATGGCGGCGCAGCGCGTTCATCGCGCTGGAGCGCAACCCCGGCTACCGCGATCGCGTCTACGACGCCGAGCCCGCGCCCGACGATGCCGAGGGCCAGGCGCTGCGCGCGCGCTTCGCCGGCCGGCGCATCCCGATGGTCGACCGGGTCGAGATCGACGTCATCGAGGAGGAGCAGCCGCGCTGGCTGAGCTTCCTGCAGGGGCGGCACGACTTCCTGGAGCAGATGCCGGCGTCGTTCATCGACCTGGCGATGCCGGGCGGCCGCGTCGCGCCCAACCTCGCTCGCGAGGGCGTTCGCGGCTACCGCGTGGTCAGGCCGGATGTCTTCTACATGCTCTACAACATGGAGCACAGGGTGATCGGCGGCCTGGCCCCCGATCGCATCGCGCTGCGCCGCGCGATCGGGCTGGCGCTGGACGTGCCGCGCGAGATCGTGCTCATCTGGCGCGGCCAGGCGATCGCGGCGCAGTCGCCGCTGGTGCCCGGCACGCGCGGCTACGACCCGGCGTTCAAGAGCGAGATGGGCGACCACGACCCGGCGCGTGCGATGGCGCTGCTCGATCTCTACGGCTGGGTCGACCACGACGGCGACGGTTGGCGCGACCAGCCCGACGGCCAGCCCCTGGTGCTGGAGATCACGACCCAGCCCGACAACCAGTCGCGCGCGCTCGACGACCTGCGGGCGAAGAATCTGGCCGCGGTCGGTCTGCGCGTCGCCTACCGGCCGGCCAAGTGGCCGGAGAACCTCAAGGCGGCGCGCAGCGGCAACTACATGGTCTGGCGCGTCGGCGGCTCGGCCGCCGCGCCCGACGGGCTGCCGGCGCTGGCGCGCTACCACTCGCGCCAGATCGGCGGCCAGAATATGGGCCGCTTTGCGCTGGCCGAGTTCGACGCGCTGTACGAACGCATGGAGCTGATCCCGGACGGCGCCGAGCGCGACGCGCTGTTCCACGAAGCCAAGCGGCTGGCGGTGGCCTACGCGCCATACAAGACGCTGATCCACCGCATCGTCACCGACCTCGCCCGGCCGCAACTGGTTGGCTACCGGCGCCCGCTGTTCTGGCAGGACTGGTGGCATATGGTCGACATCGAGCCCGGCGCGGCCCGCCGCTGAGCGCCCCGCCTCGGCAGCGGAGCCGGCTTCCCCGCGCATGCTGTCCTGACACGCCGGGCCGAGGGCCTGCCCGCTCGCCGGCGGCCTGCTCGAGGTTCGCACGCATCGCATCATCGGTGACGGCGTGCAACCGCGAACGCGGCACGACCGGCGCCCTGCGAAGCTGCGCGGCATCGGGCGCGGCGCCGCTGCCCGGCCGGCTGTGCCAGCCCCACGAGGGCGCAACTGGGCACCGTTGTTGACCATTGGTTACCGTTCGTGTCATGCCTTCAGGGGTTGCGCGGCCGTAATCTCGGGATCACCCCCTGATCCAGGGGGGGTCGACAGCACCGTCGCCCCGTTTGCGGGCGGTCGGGTTTGCTTTTTGTTCGCATAACCCTGGCAAGATCCGCACCCATGCACGCTCGCACCGTCGCCGTCGCCCCCCTGGGCCTGCCCCGCGGCATGGCCATCCCGTCGCTCAGGGGGCCCGACGGCCGCCGCCCTGCCGAGCGCACCTTCACCGTCCGCACTGCGAGTTCCGGCCCCGAGCGCGACCACGCCGCCGGACTGCTGCGCGATCGCTACAGCTGGCGCGGTTATCGCACCGTGCAGCTGCCGGTGGACCAGACGGGATTTCGCTCGACGCTGAGCGCGCACGACGGCGACGACATCATCGGCACGCTGACGGTCGAGCTCGCCGGCGGCCAGCCGCTGTCGGCCGACAACGCCTTCGGCGACGTCACCGCCGAACTGCGCGCCGCCGGCGCGCGGCTGGCGGAGTTCACCCGGCTGGCGATCGACCCAGGCGCCAGCAGCCCGCGCGTGCTGGCGGCGCTGTTCCACGTCGGCTATATCGTCGCCTATCGGATCCGGCGCTACGACACGCTGCTGCTCGAAGTCAACCCGCGCCATGCACGCTTCTACGAGCGCATGCTCGGCTGCCAGGTCATCGGCGGCCCGCGCACCCACGCCGGCGTCGGCGCTCCTGCGGTGCTGCTGTCGGCTCGCTTCGAATTCATCCGCGACCAGATCGGCCTGTTCGGCGGCCGGCCCGAGGATGCCGGCAACGTGCGATCGCTCTACCCGTTCGCGTTCTCGCAGCGCGACGAAGAGGGGATCCTCGCGCGGCTGCTGGCCGAGCAGTTCAGCGACAGCATGGTCGGCGAGCTCGACGCGCTGAACTGATCTCGCCGCGTCCGTTCCGGCGCGGCGGCCGCGGCCGCCGGGGCCAGGCCTCGAGCGATGGCCCCCACGCTGCGTAAGATGCGGCGCATGAGCGCCGCCGCGCTGCCCACCCCCCGCATCGCCCTCTACCAGGACTGGCTCGCGCGCGAGCGCGCCCTGCGCTTTCACGACTACGAAGCGCTGTGGAGCTGGTCGGTCACCGAGCTCGACGCCTTCTGGGCCTCGATCCGCGACTTCTTCGGCGTCGAGTCGCCGACCCCGGCCGCCGCCGTGCTGGCCGAGGACCGCATGCCGGGCGCGGTGTGGTTCCCGGGCGCTCAGGCGAGCTTCGCACGCCAGGTGCTGCGCCACGCCGACGCCGCGCACGCTGCCGGCCACCCCGCGATCGTGTTCCAGGGCGAGCGCATGCCAGCACCGGTCGAGATCGGCTGGCCCGAACTGCGGCGCCAGGTCGGCTCGCTCGCGCAGGCGATGCGCACCGCCGGCGTGCGGCGCGGCGACCGCGTCGCCGCCTGGCTGCCGAACACCCCGCACGCGATCGTCGCCTTCCTCGCCAGCGCCAGCCTGGGCGCGATCTGGTCGGTCTGCTCGCCCGACATGGGGCCGGTCGCGGTGCTCGACCGCTTCCGCCAGATCGAGCCGACCTGGCTGTTCGCGGTCGACGGCCAGACCTGGGGCGGCACGTCGCACGACCGCCGCGGCGTGCTGCGCGCGATCCTCGACGGGTTGCCCGCGCTGCGCCACCTCGCCTTCGTCGCCGACCTCGACCCGCGCGCCGAGGCAGCCGAGTTCGCGCGCCCCGGGCTCGCGCTGCACGAGTGGCCGGCGCTCGTCGCCGGCGACGGCGCAGGCTTCGAGCCCGAATGGCTGCCGTTCGACCACCCGCTGTGGATCGTCTACTCCAGCGGCACCACCGGGCTGCCGAAGGCGATCGTGCACGGCCACGGCGGCATCGTGCTGGAGTCGCTCAAGGGCAGCCTGCACAACGACGTCGGCCCGAGCGTCGAGACCGGCGACCGCTTCTTCTGGTTCAGCTCGACCGGCTGGATCATGTGGAACGCCGCCCTCGCCGCGCTGCTGGGCGGCACGACGCTGTGCCTCTACGACGGCAGCGCGGCCGGCGTCGGCGGGCGCGACTGGGGCACGCTGTGGCGCTTCGTCGCCGCCAGCGGCGCGACCTTCTTCGGCGCCGGCGCCGCCTTCCACGTCAGCTGCATGAAGGAAGGAATCGACCCGCAGCGCGAGGCCGAGCGCGCCGCCCCCGGGCGCGGACTGGCCGCACTGCGCGCGGTCGGCTCGACCGGGTCGCCGCTGCCCGAGGAGGCCTACCGTTGGCTGTGGGAGAAGCTGCCGCGTCCGGGCGGGCAGCCGATGTGGATCGACTGCATCAGCGGCGGCACCGACTTCGCCGGCGCCTTCGTCGGCGGGCAGCGGCTGCTGCCGCAGGTCGAGGGGCAGATGCAATGCCGCTGCCTCGGCGCCGCGGTGCAGGCCTTCGACGAGCAGGGCCGGCCGGTGCTCGACGCGGTCGGCGAGCTCGTCTGCACGCGGCCGATGCCGTCGATGCCGCTATACCTTTGGGGCGACGCCGACGGCCGGCGCTACCGCGACAGCTACTTCGACACCTACCCCGGCGTGTGGCGGCACGGCGACTGGATCCGGCTCGTCCCGCACCCGCAGTCGGGGTCGGTCGGCGCGATCATCTACGGCCGCAGCGACGCGACGATCAACCGGCACGGCATCCGCATGGGCACGGCCGAGCTGTACCGTGCGGTCGAGGCGCTGCCCGAGGTGCTCGACAGTCTCGTCGTCGACCTCGAATACCTGGGCCGCCCGAGCTGGATGCCGCTATTCGTCGTCCTGCGCGAGGGGATGACGCTCGACGATGCGCTGAGCGCGCGCATCAAATCCGCGGTGCGCGCCGCGCTGTCGCCGCGCCATGTGCCCGACGAGATCTTCCAGGTCGCCGCGATCCCGCGCACGCTGTCGGGCAAGAAGATGGAGCTGCCGGTCAAGAAGCTGCTGATGGGTGCCGACGCCGGCAAGGTGATGAACCGCGACGCGATGGCCAATGCCGACAGTGTCGACTGGTTTGTCGAGCTGGCGCGGCAGCGGGCCGCACAGGCCGCACCGGGGACGACCGCGTAAACACTGCGGACGCGTCGCGCAGGCCGCGCGGCCGATCCAGGGCGCAGACCTACGCCGCCCCCGCCAGCCGCGCCGCCACCGCATCGCCGACATGCTGCATGAAGGCACGCACGCGGGCGGTGCCGCGCAGGTCGGGGTGGGTGAGCATCCACACAGGCACCGCCAGCTCGGGGATCGGGTCCGAGACCGCGACCAGCTCCGGGTAGCGCGGCTCCATGAAGACGGGCAGCACGCCGACCCCGATGCCGGTGCGCAGCATCGCCGCGGCGGCGTTGAAGATGTCCACGCGCACCCGCACCCGCGCCGACGCCAGGTGGCGCTGCATCCAGCGGTCGTAGACGCGCGAGCGGTTGTCGCGCTCGAACGCGACCCACGGCGCATCGCGCAGCAGCGTGGCCAGCGGCTGCGGCGACTGCGGCAGCTCCGGCGCCCCGCGCAGCGCATAGACGCGGCAGGGGGCAGGTCCGAGCTGGCGCCCGAACAGGTTCTCGGCGACCTGCGGCGACAGCCGCAGCGCGACATCCGCCTCGCGCGAGGCCAGCGGCGCGCTGGCATCGCCGGCGCGCCGCGCCAGATCCACCAGCGAGGCGTTCTCGACCACCTCGACCTCGATCCCAGGGTAGTCGCGCGCGAACGCCGCCAGCGGCGCCGGCAGCAGATGGTCCATCAGCACGAAGGCGGTCGCCACGCGCAACAGCCCCGTCAGCGCGCGGTCGCGGCCGGCGACCTGGCGCTCGACGGCATCGGCCTGATCGGCCATCCGGCGCGCCTGCGCGACGACGAAGCGCCCGGCCTCGGTCGGCGCGTAGCCGTTGCGGCCGCGGTCGAACAGCCGCGTCCCCAGCCGCGCTTCGAGCGCATCGATGCGGCGCAGCACGGTGCTCGCATTGACGCCGAGCTGGCGCGCGGCGGCGGCCAGCGTGCCAGCATCGGCGACCGCGAGGGCGTGGCGCAGGTCGCTCCAGTCGAGTTCAGGCATGGCGCATGATGCCGCACGTATTGCGTAATTGCAATGTGTCTCGGCGTCCGCATGTCTTGCGTGCACAAACGCACGGCCCTAGAGTCAAGCCTACGGGTTTTTCCCGAGCCCGCCCCACCGATGGAGACCCAGATGACCGCGATCGCCATGCCCCGGATGCCAACCCGCGCTGCCCAGCCGGCGACGCGGACCCGCGGCGCCGCCGCGCGCGCCTCCTGGCTCGAGCGGCTCGCCGAATGGGCCGAGCGGCAACCCACGCATCGCCGTGTCGGTTCGTGGACGCTCGCATGCGCGCCCCGGCGCCGACACGCCGGGACCTGACGCCGCGCGGCTGACCCCGGGCGGCTGAAGGCCCGATCGACCGACCCCGGCGCGCCCCCGCGCCGAGCGGCCGAACGCGCGATCGCGTCGAGCGGCCCGACGGCGCGCCCGCGCCGAACGATCCTGACTCAGCGAATCATCGAAACGATCGCCCCCAGCGGCAAGGCGCCGGACTGGCGCGCGGTCTCGCGCCCGCCGTCGAGCCGGACCAGGGTCGGGATGCTGCGGATGCCGAAGCGCGCCGCGAGCTGCGGGTTGGCGTCGGTATCGACCTTGGCCAGCAGCGCGCGCCCCTTCAGCTGCGCCGCCGCCTGCGCGAATGCGGGCGCCATGGCGCGGCAGGGCCCGCACCATGCGGCCCAGAAATCGACCAGCACCGGCAGCTCGATGCGGCCGGCGACCTGATCGAAGCTGGCGTCGGTCAACTCGACCGGCGCACCCGCCAGCAGCGGCTCGCCGCAGCGGCCGCAGACCGGGTCGTCGCCGAGACGGGCGGCGGGGACACGATTGAGCGCGCCGCAGCCGGCGCAGGGGACATGACGGGGCGAGTCGCTCATGGGTGGCCTTTCGGATCAGCGCCCGCGTCGGACCGCCGTCGGCCCGGTAGCGCAGGCATACACCCTGATGTATGGGGTCGACGAGGCGCGATCCAAGCCCTGTCGTGTCGACGGGACGCCACTCCCGGCGTCCGCCCAGCCCCCGGGCGTCGGAAATGCACGCCCGGCGCGTGCCGGCGCGCCGCACCGCGTGCGATCCGACCTCCGCCGACCGAGTCCGGCAGCCGATAGTGACTGGCCGTGCCCGCGCGCCGGCGCCGGCCGCGGTCGTGTCGCCCGCCCCGGCACCCCGCGGCGATGGCCGGCTATCAACCTGTGCCGCAGCGCCGTACCCCGTCCACCGCCTTGCCGCATGACCGACCTCGCCCAGCCACCCGCCCACGCCGCCCTGGACACCTTGTGGCAGGCGATCAACGATGCGCCTCCCGCGCGCGAGCCACACCTGGGCGAGGCGCTGGTCGCGCGCGGCCTGCTCGACCGGGAGACGCTGGCGCAGGCCCTTCGCACGCAGTCGCGCACCGAGCCGCACCGCCTGCTCGGGCAGACGCTGGTCGACTCGGGCGCGCTCAGCGAGGCGCAGCTGCACATGGCGATGGCGCAGTGGCTGGGCGTGCACGTCGTCGACCCGCGCGACTACACCCCGCAGCCCGAGGCGCTGCGCCGCGTGCCGCAGGCGCTGGCCGAGCGCGAGGGCGTGCTGCCGCTGATGGTTCGCGAGGACACGCTGGTTGCGGTGCTGCCCGACCCGCTGGACCGCGGGCTGCTGGAGCAGCTGCGCTTCGCCAGCGAGCTGCGCGTGCTGCCGCTGGCGGCGGTGCCCGGCACGCTGCCCGCGGCGGTGGCGCGCGCCTATCGCGGGCTGGCGCGCAACGGCACGGCGGCGCCGGCGGCCAACGCCGCCGCGCGCCCGTCGGACCTGCGCTCGCTAGCCGCCGACCTCGCCGCCCACGCCGCCGCCACCACGGCGCAGGATGCGGCCGAGGTCAGCGAGTCCGACAACGCGCTCGTGCGGCTCGTAAACCGGCTGATCGCCGATGCGGCCGAGCACCGGGCCTCGGACATCCACGTCGAGACCGCCGAGGCGCCGCGGCCGGTTCGCGTCCGGCTGCGCATCGACGGCGAGCTCGTGCCCTGGCTCGAGCTGCCGGCGATCTATCGCTTCGCGCTCGTGGCGCGGCTGAAGATCATGGCCGAGCTCGACATCAGCGAGCACCGCAAGCCGCAGGACGGCAAGATCGACTTCGCGCGCTTCGGCGGCCCGCGCGTCGAACTGCGCATCGTCACCGTGCCGACGACACGCGGCATGGAGGACGTCGTGCTGCGGCTGCTCGGCGGGCTGGAGCCGATCCCGCTCGACAAGCTCGGACTCAGCGCCTCCAACCTGCCGGCGCTGCGCCAGGTCATGACCAAGCCCTACGGGTTGATCCTGATCTGCGGGCCGACCGGCTGCGGCAAGACGACGACGCTGCACTCGGTGATGCGCGAGCTGAATACGACCCAGCGCAAGATCTGGACCGCCGAGGACCCGGTCGAGATCACGCAGGACGGGCTGCGCCAGGTGCAGGTCAATGCGCGCATCGGCTGGACCTTCGCCGCCGCGATGCGGACCTTTCTGCGCGCCGACCCGGACGTCGTCATGATCGGCGAGATGCGCGACGAGGAGACCGCGCGCATCGCGGTCGAGGCCTCGCTGACCGGCCACCTGGTGATGAGCACGCTGCACACCAACAGCGCGCCGGAGAGCATCACGCGGCTGCTCGAGATCGGGCTGGACCCGTTCACGTTCAGCGACTCGCTGCTGGCGATCCTGGCGCAGCGCCTGGTGCGCCGGCTGTGCACCGCATGCCGCGCCCCCGAGCCACTCGATGCGCGCGCGCTGGCGACGCTGGCGCACCTGTACCTGGCCAGCAGCGGCCGCGGCGACGACGGCGCCGGCGCGCTGCTGCAGCGCTGGCGCGAACGACACGGCGACGAGCACGGCCGGCTGCGCGCCTACCGCCATGTCGGCTGCGACCGCTGCGAGGGCAGCGGCTACCACGGCCGGCTCGGGCTGCACGAGCTGCTCGTGGCCGACGACCGGCTGCGCGAGCTGATCCGCCACCGCGCCAGCGCCGCCGAGCTGCAGGCCGCGGGGCTGGCCACCGGGCTCGTGACGCTACGCCAGGACGGGATCGTGAAGGTGCTGGCCGGCCATACCGACCTGTCCGAAGTGCTGGCGGCGACGAACCAGTAGGCGGCTGAACGGTCCCCGGCCGATCCGCCAGGCGCTCTCCAGGCCGGCAACCGGGACGGACGCGCGCAGGAGATCGCCGGCCGAGGAAATCGAACAACGCGAGCAGGCGTCCTGCCGCCTGCTCGCGTGTTCATCGCCCGCGGCGACCGCGGCCGGGGTCACTGGTGCGCGCCCAGGCGGACCGGTGCGCTGACCGTCGCAGCGGGGTCGCTCGCCTCGGCGTTGAGCCGTGCGAATTCGCCGGACTCGCGGGCCGATTCGAGCGCGGCGCGGACCTCGGCACGCGTCAGCGCGCCGCGCAGCGACTCGATGTAGCCCACACCGTAGACGCGAAGGCTGCCGTCGAGGCGCGCCTGGACGGCTTCGGCACGCACTTCAGCGGCCGACTTGGCGCTCGTCACGTTCATCCAGGCGTCGGAAGTCGCCTCCTGGGCGAAGGCCGTGGCGCCGGTCATCAGGGTGACAGCGATCAGGGTAGTGCGGATCATGGCAGTTCCTCCTGGAACAGGGAGTGGGACACTCCCGGCGGGCAGGCCGGCCCGTTCGGCGCGGAGTTTTTGTCCCCGCTTCGCTGAGCCGCTTGTGGTGACTCATCGATGGAGTGCAGGTTAGGCATTGCGCTGGCTTCGAAAAGCGCCTGACTCGTGGATGCCGTGTCAGGACGTGGGAAGGGCCCACGGTTGCGGGTGGGCCTGTGTGTTCGGCACGGCTCCATCGCGCACGAGCCGCTGACCCGATCGAGCAAGGCCTCGGCGCGCTCGACTCGACCGACCCTCGGGGCCGACTCGTGATCATCGATCGGGTGCAACGAAGGCCGTGCCGGCCAGCCGGCTCGAAGCCCTCGGCCCGGTGACAGGCGATGTCCCACGCCGTCATGTGGGAATACGGTCGGTCCGCGCCCTCCTGCGGCGGGCGGCCGGCATCATCAAAAGTTCCGCAAGCGCGGGCGCGGCTCTTGGTCGCGGCATTCGGCCCAGGTCCGGCCCGACCAGCTTGCGAAGGCTGATGTCAGGAAGGGTGGGGTCGCATGTTGTCGGACAAGCGGTGGTCTGCGCCGGCACAAATGCGCCGGCTGTGCACGCTGGGGCTTCCGATGGAGGCCATCGTGCCGGCGCTGATGCGCACGCTGTACCGCGAGGCCCTCTGCGGCGCCGGCCTGGTGCTGTGGTTCGACTCGCGCGGCGAGGTCGTCAACCTCTATGCGCCCAGGCTGCCGGCGCCCGCCGCGTTGGGCGCCTGGTTCGGGCCACCTCCGCAGACGCGAAGCTCGGCGTCAAAGACGGGGATCCTGGCAGGCCCGGACCGCCGCAACGCGTACATGGCGACCTGCACCGACGGCGACGACGACGGTCGGGACCGCGACGACGACCGGGCCGCCCCGCTGTGCCCGAGTCGTCACCTGTGCGGCGCGGCCGCCCCCGCCACGTTGCCGCTGCAGCGGCTGTGCTCCACCGTCACGCGGCACGGATCGCCCATGGCTTCGTTGATGGTGTACCGGCCGGCAGCGCTGCCCCCCTTCGGCCGCAAGGAAAGGGTCGCGGTGAAGGCTGCCGGTCGCTACCTGTCGCTGAACGACCGCTCGATCCCGGCCGACACCAGCGCCGCCATGTACCGGGCCGGCGGCGAGCATGGGTTCCTGGAATGCGAGCCGGATGGTCGTGTGATCCGGGCCTCGGCAAACGGCTACGAGCTGCTCGCGCAGGCCAGCGGCTGCCCCGTCAACCGCGCGACGGTGCCCGACCGCCTCGAGCAAGCGGGGCGGCAGTTGATCCAGCACCTGCTTGCCGAAGGCGTGCCGCGCGGCGAGCCCCTCGCGCCTGCGGCCGAGAGGATGACCACGCTCATCAACCCCTGGGGCCTGTTCAGGCTGCGGGCGTTCTTCGACGGCAGCGGGCCCTTGGGGGTGCTGATCGAGCGCGTCGAACACCTGCTCGTGAGGCTGGTGGAGGCGATGGAGCTGCTGGATTTGTCGGTGCAGCAGGGCGAGACGCTGCTCCTGCTGGCCCAGGGTCTGAGCCAGGACCGCATCGCCGAACGGATGGGCGTCACGCACAACACCGCCGACTACCACATCCGGCAGCTCTACTCGAAGCTCGATGCACATACCCGCAACGAAGCCATCGCATCGGCCCTCGGGTCGCTCGAGTCGGCGCCGGCGTGACCCGGCCCGTCGCGCCGCCATCCCCGGGTCGCGACGCGGGGCGCCTCCCACGCGGCAACGCGGTGCATGCCGGGCGGCACGGGAAGAGACTTCGATCGCGGCCAGCCGGTCGGCTGTTCGAGCCGAGGCCCGGCCGAGGGAGAAGCCATGACGACCTCGAAGAAGCCCATGCTGGTGTGCGATGGCGCCGCGCGCTGGCTGGAGGAGACCCTGGTGCGCTCGCTGGAGGGCACGCTGTTCGCGCTGGTCTCGGCCTTGTTCGCGCTCGCCAGCATCGCGCTGGTGGCCGACGAGAAGCCCTGGGGCAGCTCGGGCGCGCAGACGATCGCAGCGACCGCGCCCGGTCCCGCAGCGCACGCCCGCGCCGAGGTCGCGCCGCGCCAGATCGTCGCCGCTCGCCGCGACGCGGGCGAGCGCGCGACGCAGTGACGCCCCGCGCGTCCGACCCGATGCATTGAACGCGCGGCCGGGCGCGAGGCCGCTCAGCTGCCGCCGACGAAGGGATTGCTGCGCCGCTCGCGCCCGAACGTGCTCTCCGGCCCGTGGCCCGGGATGAAGACGGTGTCGTCGCCCATCGGCCACAGCCGCTCGCGGATGCTGGCGATCAGCTCGTCGTAGTCGCCGCCGGGCAGGTCGGTGCGGCCGATGCTGCCGGCGAACAGCACGTCGCCGACGAAGGCGCGCTTCGACTCGGGGTCGTGGAAGACGACATGCCCCGGGGTATGCCCCGGGCAGTGGCGCACGTTCAGCACGACCTGGCCGACCTGCACCGTATCACCGTCTTCCAGCCAGCGCGTCGGCACGAAGGTCTCGGCCCGGGTGAAGCCGAACATCGCCGACTGCTGCGCCAGCGCGTCGATCCAGAACGCGTCGCCGCGATGCGGCCCGACGATCGGCAGCCCCTGCTCGCGCGCGAGCTGGCCGGCGCCGCCGGCATGGTCGATATGCGCGTGCGTCAGCAGGATCTGGCGCAGCTCGACGCCCAGCGCCGCGACGGCGGCGAGCAGACGCGGCAGCTCGCCGCCGGGGTCGACGACGGCCGCCTCGCGCGTGCGGTCGCACCACAGGATGCTGGCGTTCTGCTGATAAGGGGTGACGGGGACGGTGCGGTAGTGCAGCGGCATGGGCAGGTCTCGGTCCTGGTTCGGCACGCGATCGTAGGGCGTCGCGGTGAGCTGCCGTCTACAGCGCTCAGCCGGCCTCGCGCATCCGCCGCGCCAGTTCGTCCTGGCCGCGCGCGGCCAGGGCCTCGGCCGCGCCGAGGCGGTCGCGCGCGTCCTTGTTCTGGCTCAGCTTGCGCTTGCCGACCAGCGAGGTGACGGCGACCTCGATGCCGACGATGCGGCCGAGCATGTCGTCGATGAATGCGGGCGCGGAGTCGGACATCTTCCACGGCCTGGGCTCGCCGGCCTCGTGGCGACGCGTCAAGCGCGCGACGATGCCGCGCACGAAGCGCTCGTCGTCGCGCACGCTCAGCGTGCCGTGCGCGTGCACGACCTCGTAGTTCCAGGTCGGGACCTGGCGATGCTGCTCGGGCTTGCTCGGGTACCAGCTCGGCGAGACATAGCCGTCGGCGCCGCGGAAGACGACCAGCACCGCGTCGGCCGCGCCACAGCGCTGCCACAGCGGGTTGGCGCGCGCCACATGCGCCGTCAGCGTGCCCAGCGGCCCGGCCGCCGGGTCGAACTCGAACGGGATATGGTCCGCATCGAGGCCCCAGTCGCCGTGCGTGACGAGCATGCCCAGCGGGTGCTCGCGCACGATCCGCTCCAGCTCCTGCGGGTCGGCGACCGCAAAGTGCGGCGGCAGGTACATCGGGCCTCCTGGATGTCGGTCGGATCCGGGCGGCGCGATGCCGCGCCAGACCTCGACGCGCCAGGGCCCGGCGGTCGCGATTGTCCACGCCGCAGCGACGCGCGGCCGCGCCGCGGCCGGCTTCGTCGGCCGACGGGCGGCTTCGTCGCCGCCCGCGCCGGTCCGTCGCCGCGCACTGGCGTCGGGCGCGACAGCGGCCCAGAATGGCGCCATGTCCGACACCGCGTCGCGGCCGGGCCGCGCGAGAGGCGCTGCAGCCTGGTCGACCTGGATCCAGCTGCTCGACCTGCGCAGCATCGCGATCGTCTTCTACCTGTGCCTGACGCTGGCGTTGTCGCGCGCCTTCGGCTGGCTGGCCGACGCCGAGTCCCTGGCCGAATGGGGCTTCACGCTGGCGCGCTATACGCGGCAGACGCTGATCACCGGCGTGCTGATGCTGCTCGCGGTCGCGGCGGCCGAGACCTGGTTCGCCTGGCGCGGCGAGCCCGGCGCGCGCGCCGCGGGGCTCGCCGTGCGCGCGCTGGCGGTCGGCTGCGCCGCATTCGGCGGCACCTGGCTGCGCTTCGAGCTGGCCAACCTCGGCGACCCCGCGGCCGCGATGCCGCTGGGCTGGATGTGGTCGAACGCACTGTTGTGGAGCCTGCTCGGCGCGATCGCCTATGCGCTGGTGCTCGCCGCACGCGCCGAGCAGCGCGCGCAGGCGGCGTTGCTGGAGGCGCGCGCCGCGAGAGCCGCGCTGCATTCGCAGCAGATCGAGGCGCAGCTGTCGGCGCTGAATGCGCAGATCGAGCCGCACTTCCTGTTCAACACGCTGGCCACCGTCAAGCGCCTGTACGAAACCAGCCCCGAGCGCGGCCGCGACATGCTGACGCGGCTGATCGGCTACCTGCGCGCGGCGCTGCCGGGGATGCGGCGCAGCGTGTCGACGCTCGGCCAGGAGCTGGACCTGGTGCGCAGCTACCTCGGCATCCTGCAGATGCGCATGGGCGCGCGGCTGCGCTTCGCGATCGCGGCCGATCCCGCGCTGCATGCGGCGCGGCTGCCGCCGATGGTGCTGCCGACCCTGGTCGAAAATGCGATCAAGCACGGGCTGGCCCCGCTGCCCGACGGCGGTCGCATCGAGATCCGCGCGCGCCTGGCGGGCGATGCGATCCTGATCGAGGTCGAGGACGACGGGCGTGGCTTCGTCGTTGGCGCCGGCAGCGGCGTCGGGCTGGCGAATACGCGGGCGCGGCTGGCGGCGCTGTTCGGCGGGCACGCCGCTCTGGAGCTCGAGGCCGGCGCGCCGCGCGGCGTCATCGCGCGCGTGCGGCTGCCGCGCGCCGAGGCTCTGGGCGACGGCCCCGCCGGCGCGGCGGCGTCGCCGGCCTCGGGCGGGCCCGGTCCGGCGGCGGGGCCGCCTGCCATCGAAGGGACGCCGGCCTGATGGATGCGACCCTGCTCGCACCGCGCACCGGCAGCGGGGCACCGACGCGACTCGTCCGGGCCTGGCGGTCGCTGCAGCGCGTCGAGCTCGGCTGGTTCGTCTTGATCGGCCTGGGCTACGGCTTGAGCGATCTCGGCTCGCTGGCCGACCTGCCGGCCGGCGTCTCGCCATGGCCGACTGTCGCCCGGCTGGTGCTGATTCCGCTGCTGGCCTCGCTGATCCTGGTCCCGTTCTGGCTGCCGGCGGCGCGCCACCCAGCGACCGGACCGGCGCGCACCAGGCTGCTGGCCGGCGCCGCGCTGGCCGGCGCGATGGCCGGCATGGCGCTGCTGTGGCCGCTCGTGCGCTGGCTGCAGTGGCCGACGGTCGGCGACTTGATGCGGCAGGCCAAGGGCCACCCGATGTTCAGCGAATGGCAGTGGGGCAACTTCGCCGGCGACGTGCTGACCGTCTTCCTCCCCGCGGCGCTGGCCTTCGTGCTGTTCGACCTCGTCGGGCGCCGGCGCGAGAACGCGCGCCGGCTGCACGAGCTGCAGGCCGAGCAGCAATGCCTGGCGCGCGAGGCGCTGGCGGCGCGGCTGGCGGCGCTGCAGGCGCAGCTCGAGCCGCAGTTCCTGTTCGAGGCGCTGGTCGACATCGAGCAGGCTTACGCGCGTGCCGGCGCCGACGCGGTGCCGCGGCTGGACGCGCTGATCCACCACCTGCGCGTGGCGCTGCCGCGGCTGCGCGACGGCAGCACGACGCTGGCCACGGAGACCGAACTGCTCGCGAGCTGGCTGGCGGTCGCGCAGCACCGGCTGCCGGTGCCGGCGACGCTGCAGGCCGACTGGCCGCCGGCGCTCGGCGCCACACCGCTGCCGCCGATGCTGCTGCTGCCGCTGCTGCAAGCCGCCTTCGCGCAGCGGCCGGGAGCGCCCGCCGCAGGCCAGCCTGCCCCCGCGGCGCGGCTGCTGGCGCGCCAGGATGGCGACGGATTCGAGCTCGCGCTCGAGATCCAAGCCGCCGCGCCCTGCCCGGACGCCGAGACGCTCGAGGCGCTGGCCGCGCGGGCGCAGGCGGCCTGGCGGTGCCCGCTCGCGCTGCGCTGCGATGGCGACGCCGGCGGCACCCGCTTCGTCCTGCGGCTGGCCTGCACGCCGAGCTGCGGCTGATCGGCCATGCGGGCACCGGCGCGCCCCACCGCCGTCGTCGCCGAGGACGAGGCGACGCTGCGGCAGGAGCTGGTCGAGCGACTGGGCCAGCTCTGGCCCGAGCTGGCGATCGTGGGCGTTGCCGCCGACGGCCTGCAGGCTCTGAGGCTGGTCGAGCAGCAGCGTCCCGACGTGCTGTTCCTCGACATCCAGATGCCCGGCGCGACCGGGCTGGAGGTCGCGCGCCAGGTCGGTGCGCGCAGCCGCATCGTCTTCGTCACCGCCTACGACCAGCATGCGGTCGCGGCGTTCGAGCAGGGTGCGGTCGACTACCTGCTCAAGCCGCTGGCCCCGGCGCGGCTGTTCACCGCGATCGGGCGCGTCAAGGAGCGGCTCGCGGCGCCGCCGTCGGACCTCGGCGAGGTGCTGGCGACACTCGACGCCGCGCGCGCCGGCGCCGCGCCCCGCCAGTATCTGCGCTGGATCAACGCCTCGGTCGGCCAGACACTCAAGCTGATCACGGTCGACGAGGTCCAGTATTTCCAGAGCGACAACAAGTACACCCGCGTCGCGCTGGCGCAGGGCGAGGCGCTGATCCGCAAGCCGCTGAAGGAGCTCGCCGACGAGCTCGACCCGCAGCAGTTCTGGCAGATCCACCGCTCGACGCTGGTCAACGTCGCGGCGATCGCCGGGGTCACGCGCGACTTCCGCGGCCGGCTGCAGGTGCGGCTCAAGCATGGCAGCGAGTCGCTGCAGGTGGCCGAAGCCTGCGCGCACCTGTTCAAGTCGATGTAGTCCGGCGCGCGGCGCGCCCCACGCTTGCCCGCGCCAACCCCGGCGGGAGACGGGTGCGCCGGCCGCGGCGGCGCCGCGGCCGCAGACCCTGCGCGGCGACAATCGCCGCGCCACCCGTTGCATCGCACGACCTCCCTTGCCCGCCGTCCCCGCCCACACCGCCGCCGAGCGCCTGGCGGCGCTGCAGCGCCTCGTCATCGTCAGCGTGCTCGGCTTCGCCTCCGGGCTGCCGCTGGCGTTGACCGGGCAGGCGCTGCAGGCGTGGATGACGGCCGACGGGGTCGACATCGCGACGATCGGCTTTCTCAGCCTGGTCGGGCTGCCCTACACCTTCAAGTTCCTGTGGGCGCCGCTGATGGACCGCTTCGACCTGCCCTGGCTCGGCCGGCGGCGCGGCTGGCTGGTGCTGACGCAGCTCGCGCTCGCCGCGGCGTTGTGGGCGCTGGCGGCGACCAGCCCGTCGGCGTCGATCCGGCTGTTCGCGCTGCTGGCGGTGGCGGTGGCCTTCGTCTCGGCGTCGCAGGACGTCGTCATCGACGCCTACCGCACCGACCTGCTGCCCGCGGACGAGCGCGGGCTGGGGGCGTCGCTCAACGTCATGGGCTACCGGCTGGCGATGATCGTCTCCGGCGGGCTGGCGCTGATCTGGACCGACCCGGCGCAGCACGGCGCCTGGAGCTGGCCCGAGGTCTACCGTGCGATGGCGATGCTGATGGCCGGCGCGGCGCTGCTGTCGGCGACGATGCTGCCGCGCGTGCCGATGCCGGCTGGCCGCGCCAGCGTCGCGCGCCACGATCTTTTCGGCTTCGCCGCCGTGCTGGCGGCGGTCGCCGTGGGCTACCTGCTCAGCGCGCGCTTCGCGCCGCCGGTCGCGCAGGCGCTGCTCGGGCCCTGGCTCGAGGGCAGCACGCTGGAGCCGCGGCTGCAGCAGCGCTGGATCGACCTCGTCGCGCTGCTGCTGGGCATCGGCCTGACGCTGCCGCTGGCGGCCTGGGCGGCGCGCCGCGCGCGCTTCGAGACCCTGCTGTCGGGGCTGGCGGCCTACTTCAGCCAGACCGGCGCGGCCGGCTTCCTGCTGCTGATCGTGCTGTACAAGCTCGGCGACGCCTTCGCCGGCAGCCTGATGACGCCGTTTCTGCTCAAGAGCATGGCCTACAGCCCGGCCGAGGTCGGCGTCGTCAACAAGGTGATCGGGCTGTGGCTGACGATCCTCGGCGCGCTGGCGGGCGGCGCGCTGATGCTCAGGCTGCGGCTGTGGCGCGCACTGCTGCTGTTCGGCGTGCTGCAGGCGGCGAGCAACCTCGGCTTCTGGTGGCTGGCGGTCTACGGCAAGGGCGTGCTGCCGGGGCTGACGCTGCCGGCCTTCGACTGGGGATTCGTCGCGCTGGCGCAGGCCACGCCGGTCGACGGCGGGCTGCTGATGGTGATCGCGGTCGAGAATATCTCCGGCGGCATGGGCACGGCGGCTTTCGTCGCCTTCCTGATGAGCCTGTGCAACCAGCGCTTCACCGCGACCCAGTATGCGCTGCTGTCGGCGTTCGCGTCGGTCGGCCGGGTGTGGGTCGGGCCGCTGGCCGGGGTGCTGGCCGAGAGCATCGGCTGGCCGAGCTTCTTCGTCGTCAGCACCTTGCTGGCGCTGCCGGCGCTGGCGATGCTGGCGTGGCTGCGCCGGCCGATCCGGGCGCTGGAGGGCGGGGGCTGACGGCGGCGCGCCTCATGGCGTGACAGAGCCTTCGCGTGGTGGCGGCTGACGACCTCGCGCCGCGTCTCGCCCCGGCTCCGCGGCACGCACGCTGCGACTGACCGGTGCGCGGACCGCGCTTCCTAGAATCCCCCATCGGAACCCGCGGCCGGCTCGACCGGTCCGACGCAGCATGAAACCGCGCTTTCGCACCGATGCCCGCATCGAAACCCCGACGCTGGCGCATGCCCCCGGCTGCCGCTGCCCGCTGCACGGCCGGCGCCTTTTCACCGGCGCGCTGCTCGCCGGCGGCACGGCCGCGGCCTGGCCGGCGTGGGCGCAGGACGGCGTGCGCGACGAGGTCGGCCGCAGCTCGCGCATCGCGCGGCTGGTCCCGGCCGAGCAGGTCGAGGAGGCCGCCGCCGCGCAGTACACGCAGATGAAGCGAGAGGCCATGGCGAAGCAAGCGCTCGCTCCGGCGAATCACTCGCAAGTCGTCCGGCTGCGCGGGATCGCCGAGCGGCTGGTGCCGCACGCGCTGCCGTGGAACCCGCGTGCGCGCGACTGGCGCTGGGAGGTCAACCTGATCGGCAGCCCCGAGCTGAACGCCTTCTGCATGCCCGGCGGCAAGATCGCGTTCTTCTGGGGCATCCTGCAGCGGCTGCAGCTCGACGACGCCGAGGTCGCGGCGATCATGGGGCACGAGATGGCGCACGCGCTGCGCGAGCACGCGCGCGAGCGCCTGGCCAAGACCACCGTCACGCGCGTCGGCGCCAGCCTGGCCAGCGCGCTGCTCGGCATGGGCAACCTCGGCGACGCGACACTGGGCATGGGCGCGCAGATGCTGACGCTGAAGTTCAGCCGCGACGACGAGTCCGAGGCCGACCTGATCGGCCTGGAGCTGGCCGCGCGCGGCGGCTACGACCCGGCGGCCGGCGTCACCCTGTGGCGCAAGATGATGGACAAGAGCCGCGGCCAGCCGCCGCAGTTCCTGTCGACCCACCCGGCCGGCGACACCCGGATCCGCGATATCGAGCGCGTGCTGCCGAAGGTGCAGCCGCTGTACGCGCGGGCCGACAAGCCTGGGCGGGTGTTCGGGCCGCCGAAGGCTTGAGCGGCGACGGCCGGCCGCACTGCAGGGCGATCGACCGCAGGCGCGCCTTCGCATAGAGTCGGCGGGGTCGTCGTCACCCCCGCGGCAGCGGCCGAGTTCGCATGTCCGATGCGCCCGATTGGGGAGTCCTGGCCGTCACCGACATCGTCGACAGCACGGCGCTGGGCGAGCGATGGGCTGCGGATCAGCCCTCGTCGCTGTGGCGCGCGCACGACGAAGCCGCACGGCGGCTGATTCACGCGCACCAGGGGCTGGAGATCGGCCGCAGCGACGGCATGCTGGCGCTGTTCCCGACCGTGCCGCAGGCGCTCGGGTTCGTCGCCGCCTACCACGCCCGGCTGCGCGAGCTGGCCCCGCCGATGCGCGCGCGCGCCGGCGTGCACGCCGGGGCCGTGCAGCTGCGCCACAACCGGCCCGAGGACATCGCCGCCGGGGCCACGCCCTTCGAGCTCGACGGCCCCGTGCTGCCGGTTGCCGTTCGCATCGCCGCGCTCGCGCATGCCAGGCAGACGCTGCTGAGCGCCGCGGTCGCCGTGAGGATCGACCACGGCGAGATCCGGACCCTCAGCCACGGCCACTGGCGGCTCAAGGGCGTGGCCGAGCCGGTCGAGTTGTTCGAGGCACTGCCGCCCGGCGGGTCTCCGCGCGCACCGCGCCTCGGCGAGAAGGCCCATCGCGTGCTGCGGCAAGGAGGGGCCTGGATCGCCGCGGCGCAGGCGGGGCGGAAGCTGCCTGCCGAGCGCGCATCCTTCGTCGGCGACGCCGCGACCTTGACGCGCGTCGGCGAGCTTTTCGACGCGGGGGCCCGCGTCGTCACGCTGACCGGCCCCGGCGGCATCGGCAAGACACGCGCCGCGCTGCGCTTCGTCCACCACGCTGCGGCAGGCTTCGCGGCCGGAGCCTGGTTCTGCGACCTCGCCGGCGCCCGCGACGAGGCGACGGTGCTGCACGCGGTCGGCGCCGCGCTCGACGTGCCGCTGGGCACGCGCGGCGCGGCCGCGAGGCTCGCGGCCGCGATCCGAGGCCGCGGCCGTGGCCTGATCGTGCTCGACAACGCCGAGCGCTGCGTATCGGCGCTTGCGTCGCAGCTTGCGCGCTGGCTGGCGGCCGCGCCGGATGCGTGTTTCCTCGTCACCTCGCGCGCGCGGCTCGACCTGCCCGAGGAGCGCGTCGCGCCGGTCCCTCCGCTGCCGCGCGATGACGCCGTCGCGCTGTTCGTCGAGCGCGCACGCGCGGCCGGCGTCGACCTGGTCGAGGCCGAGCGCGCCGAGTTGCCCGCCCTGGTCGATCTGCTCGACGGCCTGCCGCTGGCCATCGAGATGGCCGCCGCGCGCTCGCGCCTGCTGCCCCCGTCGGCGATGCGCTCGCGCATCCACGACCGGCTGCTCTTCCTGGCGCGCGCCCGGCCCGCGCCGAATGACCGGCAGGCGTCGCTGCGCGCGGTACTCGACAGCTCGTGGGAGCTGCTGACCGACGCCGAGCAATGCACGCTCTCGCAGGTCTCGGTCTTCGAGGGCGGATTCACGCTGGAATCGGCCGAGCGCGTGGTCGAGCCCGGCGCCAGCGGCGCCGCGCCCTGGGTCGGCGACTGCCTGCAGGCGCTGCTCGACCACAGCCTGCTCGTCGACCAGGGTGCGGGGCGGCTGGGCATGCTGCAGACGGTGCACGACCATGCTGTCGAGCGGCTCGCGGCCAGCGGCGAGGCCGCGCCGACGCGGCGCCGCCACTGGCGCTACTTCGCGCGCCTGCCGGAGGCGGCGGTCGAGCAGCCCGGATTCGCCGATCTCGACAACGTCGTCGCCGCCTGCGTGCGCGCGGCCGACGCCGGCGACGCCCCGGCGGCGGCCGGCGCATTGGTGCTGGCCGGCGAGGCGTTGCTGCGCCGCGGCCCGGTCGAGCGCCTGCTGACTCTGGCGCGGCGGGTCGACTCGCTGCCCGAGATGCCGTCCGCAGCGCGAGCCGACGTGCTGCGTGTGCTCGGCAATGCGCTTTATCCGGTCGGCCAGCCGCGCGAGGCGGCCGCAGCCTACGAGCGCGGCCTGGCGCTGGCACGGCAGGCCGGCGATGCCGACCGCTGCGCCCGGCTCGGCTGCGCGCTGGCGCTGCTGCTGACGCACGGCGGCGACCTGGACGCCGCGGCCGGGCTGCTCGACGAAGCGCAGGCGAAGGCGCGCGCCGCAGCCGACCCGCTGCGCCTGTGCGCCGTCCTCAATGCGCAGGGCTCGCTCGCGCTGGCGCAGCAGCGGCCCGACGACGCCGAGCGGCTGTTCGAGCAGGCGCTGCCGCTGGCACGCCGCGCAGCCTCGCGGCGCTGGGAGGGCGGGCTGCTCGGCAACCTCGGCGCCGCGCTGTACGCACAGGGCCGGCGCGAGCCGGCGCGCACCCGATTCCAGGCCTCGCTGGCGGCCGCGCGCGACGTCGGCGACCGCCAGTGGGCGGCCAATGCGAGCTGCAACCTCGGGCTGCTGCAGATCGAGACCGGCGAGACGGAGCAGGCGCTGGCGTCGCTGCACGACGCGCTGGCGACCGCACGCGAGATCGGGCTCACGCCGCTGGAGGCGACGGCATCGTGCAACCTGGGGCTGCTGAGGCTGCAGACCGGCGACGCGCACGCGGCGCTGGCCGACCTCGACCACGCGGCGCGGCTGGCGCGGCAGCTGGCCGACGAGGCGCTCGCCGCGCAGTGCGAGCGCGCGCGATCGCGTGCGCTGAGCGCGCGTGGGCAGCATACCGAGGCGATCCATGCGGCCGAGCAGGCACGCGCGCTGGCGCAGCACGCCGGCGATCAGGCCGAGGCGATCCGCGCCTGCCTGCAGGCGGCGGACGCTGCCGACGGTGCTGAGGACAAGCGTGCGGCCGTCGCGTGGCTGGCCGAGGCGCAGCGGCTGGGCGCCGCGGCGCCGGACGGCGTGGCCCTGCTCGTGGCCGACGAACTGGCCGCGGCGGCGCGGCGGATCAGTTCGCGACGTTGACGATGATCGGGTCCTGCGGCAGGCACACGCTGCCGACGCCGGTCGAGCCGCGCGGCCTAACGAAGGCGGCGCTCAGCAGCCCCGAACGGATGCTCGGCCTGCCACCGCCCGGGATATCGCCGAGGGTGTTGACCGGGCCGACCTCCCATGTGAACGACAAACCATCGGCGGACCGCTGGCCGTTCCTGAAGTAGTCGCGGCCCATCCCGCTCGCGCCGCGCTCGTGGATATGCAGGCCTCTGACGCTGGCCGTGTAAGTGCGGATCTGCGGCTCGATGTCGACGAACTCGTAGCCGTCGCTTTCGGTCAACCATTGGTAGCCGCGCGGTGGCACGCCGTCCGTCGCCGCGGCCGGCGAGGCTCCCGTGACGGGATCCACTTCCCGGGCCAGCCTGAACCTGATCGTCGAGGGTCTCTGACCGCTCGCGCCTTGCTTGACGCAATAGCGCCGATAGGGCAGCAGCGCCTGGCAACCCATGGCGGTCGATCGCACCACGACGGGGATCTCGCAAGGGGCGGAACCATCGCAGGCCGGAACGAAGGAGACGCCCGTGGTCACGGCCATCAGCACCGATCCCTCGCGCTTCCAGGACGGGATCTCGAGCGCCTGACTCCAGGCCGCCGCGTTCTCGCCGTCCCTCGCCCCGATCAGTCCTATGTCGTCGGTGTCCACCTCGCAGGCGCGCTGCCTTTCGTCCACGGCCGGCGGGAGGGTTCGCACCTGTACGGGCGGCGGTGCGCGCAGCTCGCGCTGCTGGTAGGTCGGCGTCGCCGCGCAGCCCAGCAGGACCAGTGCGGCCATCGCGGTGATCGCTGGCTTCATGCTCGTAGCCTCCCTCGCATCGATGGGTCGGTCGAACTCCGGGTTCAGCCCGGCAGCAGGCCTTTGTTGCCGCGCAGTCCTCGAGTGCCGAGCGGGCGCGCTTGCCTGATGGTGGATCCTGAGCCCTTCGGCCCCCGAGCGTCGAGCCCGACTCGATGTCGATGCCCGACGATCGCACTTCGTTCTTGTGTCCACCTATCCGAAGTGGTCCGCGCCTTCCCGCGCACGGCGGCCGACGCCGACGCCGGTGCCGATCGGTCGCCGCCACCCGGGTCGGCCAGCGAAACGCGGCGGCTGAGCGCCGCGGCGCCCGGCGGCCTAGCCCCGCTCATGGACGACGAACTCGCTGCGGCGGCGCGGCGGGTCAATTCGCGACGTTGACGATGATGGGGTCTGTTGGCCTGCACACGCCAGCTGGCCCAGGCGCGCCCGCCTTCTGCCTGACGAAGGCCGCGGAGAGCACGCCCCCCTTCAACCTCGCCTGTTGGCCGTTGCGGAACCTGACCATTTCGTCGATCGCATCGGTATTCTCCTTGCCGATTCCCAAAGTGAACGCCTGCCCGCCCGCCGAGCGCGAGTTCATGTCGATGACGAAATAGTTGCCGCGCGGCGGCTTCTTGCGGCCCTCTTGCAGGTGAATGCCCTGCACTTGGCCGTAGGCGGGAGCCGCGCTTGCGTCGGGCACGAACTCGTAGGGGCCTGGCGCGTTATCGGTCCACTCGACATAGCCACGGGGATCGGAAGAATCCTCTTTCGCGAGCACGAAGCGGATCCGGATCGGAGCGACGCCCCCAGCATCCTGCTTCACACAATAGCGAGCGAAAGGCAGCTCTGCCTCGCAGCGCCCCCTGGCGATCTGACGGACCAGCACTGGCAATTCGCAGGTGCCGTCGCCCGCCGGCGTGTTTCCCACGCCCTCGCAGATCGGTGCGACCCAGGGCCCGGCAGCCAGTGGGAGGGGAAACAACCAGATTGAAGACCGCCTCGTCACTGGCTGACGCCAATCCTCCTGGTCTTCCTGGTCGACTCCGTCGAGCAAATCCTGGTCCTCTGGCTGCGGATCACACAGCGCGGCTAAGCCGCTCATGGAAATCGCGGCAGCCCCTGCCTGGGCCAAACTGGGACTCGGGGCTTTGGCCCGAGTGCCACAAGCCACGAGAAACGGGATGATGGCGGCAATGAACACGCGTCGCATGGGGTGGTCCTCCCTCGTCATTCACGCGGCGCTCGCAGCCGAACGGCACTGATGGTCCATCTCATTCACCCTCGTGACAAGGCGCAGGCCTGCGCAATGACGAGTGCCTGCGGGAAAGTGCAACGTCCCCAGCAGTGCGAAGGAATGGCTCCATGAATGCTGGTCAGCGCGGAACGCCTTGATGGCTTGGCCCGACCGTCATGGCACCTTGCCACGCGAGCATCGGAGCAGCATGATGTTGCTCTTTCCGAAAGTACCGCACAAGAGGCGCCCTGACGGATGCGGGTTCCTTCATCATCCAGACAAGGGAGGCTAGCGATGCGCTGGGTGGCCTTCATGCTGATACTCGGGCTCGTCGCGTGCGCCAGCGTGACCTCGGAGCCTGTGGATCCGATTTCAGCCAGCATTGGCCCCGTCTACCACCTTCCGCGCCGCGACGTGAAGGCAACGATCGCCGTCAGCAAGGTTGGTTCGGGTCAGCAGGCGAGCCTGTCCCGGCAGTTGACAGTCACGCCTGGCGACGCCTATGCCGACCTGTCGACCGCGTACCTTCTGCAGTTCCACCGCAACCCGATCGGCGAAGCCAAGCTCGAGCTTCATATCTCGGCCGATGGACTGCTGGGGACGACCAATACGTCGACCACACCCAAGCTCGTGGAAGCACTGAACGCCATCGTCGACAAGCTGGCGTCCAAGGCCACCGTCGATGGCCCGCCTCCGCCAGCCGAGGACCCTCGACGTGACTGCGCCGAGCCCGGCACCTACGTCTTTGTCATCCCGGTCCCGACCGCTGCGCAGCTGGGCGCGCGGCTGCCCCGGCAGTGCCATGATGATCGCCAAGCCTCCAGCGTCAAGCAGTCACTGCAGGTTGTCGAAGGCAAGGGGGTGCTCGTCGGCCGAGGCGACTTCTGCGGCGCGTCAAAGGTCTCGGTCGATGTCTACGCGCCTGCCGAACTCTTTGCCTGCTCCCCCGACTCAGACAGGTCCTACGGGACGGTGCTGGCGCCGAATGAGCCGAGCGCAGCGGACAAGGCTCGGCCAGGTGTCTACTATCGGCAGAGCATCCCGCTACGGGTCGAGGTCCAGGGCGCGGGGGTAGGCGATTCGACGCATATTGTTCTGTCGCCCTCGCTTTCGCCGGCACGCTTCCTGCCTATCGAGCGGACCGCATTCGCCGATTCGAAGGCTGACATCGGTCTCGTGCTCGGGGAGCTGAAATCGTTCACACCCGTGTCACAAGGCGAGATCCCTGCCTTGTTGACGCTGCCCGCAGCAGTTCTCAAAGCCTACTTCGCCGCGGTGGGCGCGGTCTTCTCGGGCTTTGAAGCGAAGTCGGAGGCCGAGGCCGACGCGGTCAATGCAAGGCTGCAGCTCGACCTCGCCAAGCGTAAGGTCGCTGCGTGCACGAAGGCCGCAGCGGCTTCGGCCGACATGTCCGTGCTGGAGGCGCTGGGCTGCTTCGAGCAGGACTGAACCTGGGTCGAACCGTCTGCGTCAGACCGCCGCCGCGGCCCCACGCCGATCGGCGGCGGCCAGTCCATGTCCGACGCGCCACTGGTAGGCCGGGCGCAATCGCGCGCGGCGATTACCAGCGCGCAGGCAAGGGGGCCAGAATCGCTAGCTCCCGCCCTGAACGTCCTAGGTAACCGCCGCGCTCCAGGTCCTTCATCAGCCGGCTGACCATCTCGCGCGAACAGCCCAATTGCTGCGCCAGCGCCTTGTGCGTCGGCGGCCCAGGCAGCACGCGCGTGCCGTCCTCCTGGACCCGGGCGCTGCCCTCCAGCAGGGCCCGCAGCCGCCCGTACACATCGTTGAGCGCCATCTGCCGCGCCGACAGCGTCGCCGCGCGGGCGCGGGCGATCACCTTGGCCAGCAGTTCGAGCGCGAACTCGGGCCGCTCGGCGATGAAGGCCAGCAGCGTCGGGCGCGTCACGAGCGCGCATTCGGTCGGCTCCAGCGCCTCGACGCTGGCCGACCGCGGCCCGCCGTCCAGGCTCATCTCGCCGACATACTCGCCCGGCCCGTAGCTGCCGTAGGTGATCTCGCGCCCGTTGGCGGGGTTGGCCGAGAACACGCGCAGGCGACCCTCGAGGATCACGTACAGCGCGTCGCCGACGTCGCCCTCCTCGATCAGCAGCCGGCCCTTGCGGTAGGCGTGGCGCACGCCGCGAGCGGCCAGCGCACGCAGTGCGTCGCTCGCGCCAGGCAGGTTCAGCCCGTCGGGGCTCGCCGTCGCGTCGGGCGCGCGGGATGCGGTCGGCAGGGCGGACGGGTCGATCACGCGGGCTCCTCGCGGCATCCACCGGGCAACGGACGCCTGGTGCGATCGTAGCGGGCGCCTCCCGTCGGCGGGGGATGCCGCGGCGCGCTTCCCCGCGCATGCTGGATCCCTCCCCACGATCCAAGCGGAGACCACCATGCTCGAATCGAAGACCCCCTCCACGACCGTCGCGACCCGTGGCGACGTGCCGGTCCGCAGCCCGGGGCTGGCCATGAACCCGCCACACCGCTCCAGGGACGAAGAGCGCAGGGCCCGGTCCGAAGGTACAGCGGTGAGCCCGCGCGCGCGGCTGCTGTGCGGCGTCGGCGCGCTGGCGACGACCGGCACGCTGGTCGCCGCGCTGCTCGGGCTGTTTCACCAGGCCTCGCCGACGCGCTGGTTCGAGCCGACCGAAGAGCTGCTCGCGCTGAGCGAATCGTGCCAGGCCCTGGCCGGCCGCGCCGAGCGGTTTGCCTGCACGCAGACGGTTGTCGCTGCGTACCGCGATCGCGTCACCCGCGGCGTGATGCTCGCCGATGGGCGCTGAAGCTGCGCGCGGCGCCGGGGCCACGGCGAGCCCGCCGCGGCGCCGGCACCGCCCGTCGCGGGCGCTCGTCGGGCGGCAACCGACGCGGCGAGGGCCCGATCGCTCGGGCCCTCATGTCGGCAGACGAATCGCGCACCCGGCGCGGCCAATGCCTGGCCGTGCCGGGGTGCGGGCGCCTTCAGCGACGCAGCGCGCCGAGCATCGGCGGCAGCGCCGCGACCATGCGCACCAGCGCCGTGATGCTGCCGGCGCCGGTCTTGTCGCGCAGGGCGCCGATCTGCGTGCGTACCGTGCTGAGCTTGACGCCCTGGTCGCGCGCGATCGCGCTGGGCGCGACGCCGCGGCCCAGCGCCGCGAGCACCCGCGTCTCGGCGCTCGTCAGCGCATGCGCGCGGGCGAAGCCCTGGATCGAGAGCTCCTCGCACACCCGCGTGCGTCCGAGCAGCAGCGCTGCGACGCCGGGCTCGACCGGCACCAGCGCGGCGAGCTGGCGCGCCTCGTCGTCGCCGAGCGCGAGCAGCCGGCGCAGGCCGCGCCCGGCGGCGTCGCGCAGCGCGTCGTGCAGCGCTCCGGCGTCGCGCTCGTCGCGCGCCCGCAGGCGCCGGCCGAGCAGCTGCAGCGGCAGCTCGCCGGCCAGCAGCTCGCGCGCGCGGTGGTTGAGATGCAGCACCTCGCCGTCGGCGCCGAGCAGGACGATGCCGTAGTCGACCTCGTCCAGCGTCCGCGCCAGCAGCCTGCCGATGGCGGGCGCCGGGCGGTCGGTGTCGTCGAAGGGGGCGCTGGCGACGCGCGGGGCGGGATCGTTGGGCGCGAACCGGGCGAAGCCCGACCACGGCGCGGGGGGCAGGGGCATGGCCGTCGCAGCGGTCATCGTGTCGAACATGGTCTTTCTCCTGGTGGGTCGGCCGCCTGGGGATTGGCCCCGGGCAGTCACCGTGCACGCAGCTTAGGAATCGGGGGGCGGCATGAGGTGTGCGTCTGCACGCGCGCGCCTGTGCGGTATTCACCTCCGGGGCCGCGCCGCGACGCTGCGGCGTGGCGCAGACGTCTCGGCTGTCGCGTTGCCGCGCCGCCCCTGCCACACCGCGGTCACCGCCTTCGGCGCATACTCGGCGCATGCCCGAGCTGCTGCTGATCCGCCACGCCGAAACCGACTTCAACCGGCAGCTTCGCTTCCAGGGCCACCTCGACGCGCCGCTGAATGCCAACGGCCTGGCGCAGGCAGCGCGGCTGGCCGATCGGCTGGCCGACGAGCCGATCGACCTCATCGTCGCCAGCGACCTGCAGCGCGCGATGCAGACCGCCGAGCCGCTGGCGGCGCGGCGGCGGCTGGCGCTGCGGCCCGACGCCCGCTGGCGCGAGCAGGCCTTCGGCACGCTCGAGGGGCTGGACGTGCCGACGGTGCGCGCGACGATGCCGGAGCTCTGGGCGCGCGTCCTGCGGCAGGACCCGGACGATGCGCCGCCCGGCGGCGAGCCCCGGCGCACCTTCTTCGACCGCGTCTGGGGCGCGCTGCGCGAGCTGGCGCAGGCGCACCGCGATGCGCGCATCGCGGTCGTGACGCACGGCGGCGTGCTCGACATGGTCTGGCGCGGGGTCAGCGGGCAGCCGCTGACCAGCGCGCGCAGCTGCGAGATCCCCAACACCGGCGTCAACGTGCTGCGCCCGGCCGACGAGGCCGCGGGCGGATTCGTCATCCTGCGCTGGGCCGATGCGGCGCACCTGGACGGGATGGCGGTGCCGCCGATTCACTATCCGGTCGGCAAGGCTTCGGCGGCGCGGGTGGAATCCGCGGCGTAGACGGCGGTCCGGCGCCGGGCGGCAGCGCGCTCGCCACGGCAGCGCGTCTTGTGCGAGGTATGGCGGCGAGCCCTTTGCGAGGAGCCGCGGCACGCCGGATGCGAGGTTCGCCGGCACTTGCCGTGCGCGGCGCTGCGGGCGCGGCGCGGCGCTCGGCAAGGCCTTCTTCGCCGGCGTCCGTACGACCGCGGAAGACGCATGGGCTCGGCAACTACGGCCGCGTCACCCGTTCCAGCCGCGCCAGCCAGACCATCGCGTGCCCCGAGGAGCCGCCGCACATCTCGGCGCTGGGCGCCAGCGTGCGGCAAACCGCCGGCCGCTCGGGGCGGCCGAAGAGCGTGCAGCGCCGCGCCCGGTCCAGGTGCGGGCAGGGCAGGCCGGCCGGCTTGCCGCCCGGCATCCCCGGCAGCGCGCTGCTGATCGACGGCGCGATGCAGCACGCGCCGCAGCCAGGGCGGCATTCGATCGACCGCGCGGGGTCGGGCTTCGGCGCGGCAGCTCGCATGCGCCGATGATCGCGCATCGCCTGTTGCACGCGGGTCGGGATGGGACGCGGAGCCGAGCATGCCCGGGCGCGCCAGCCCGCTGCCGAAGGTGTGGCTATCGATGTGATCGGCGAAGGTGATGGCGCAGGTAGACCCTTCATGGCATGATGCGAATGCGCATCGCTCGCAGTGAATGCCGCCATGACCAAGTCACTCGCCTTCGGAGCCGTCCACGTGACGGTCGCCTTCGCCATCGGCTATGCGCTGACCGGCGACGTCGCGATCGCCGGCGCGATCACCTTGATCGAGCCGGCGGTCAATACCGTGGTGCACTATCTGTTCGACCGCTGGTGGGGCCATCCACGGATCAAGGCCGCATGGGCTCGCTGGCGGGCCCCGGCGGCGCGGGCGACGGCTTCGTAGAATCGACCCGGCGTCGAGACGGGCGTGGGTGCGAGCCCATCCGGGCCGCCGCCGCCTTCAGAGCGCGAACGTGGGCATCGCGTCGAGCAAGGCCCCGCGCGCACCCCGTTCCGCCCACTGCCGCCAGCCGCCGAGGTGGCCCGCATGCTGCATCCCCAGGAATTCGACCTCATGGTCGTCGGTGGCGGCCACGCCGGCACCGAGGCCGCGCTCGCCGCCGCGCGCATGGGCTGCACGACGCTGCTGCTGACGCACAAGCTCGAGACGCTGGGCGCGATGAGCTGCAACCCAAGCATCGGCGGCATCGGCAAGGGCCACCTCGTCAAGGAGGTCGACGCGCTCGGCGGCGCGATGGCCGAGGCGACCGACGAGGCTGGCATCCAGTTCCGCATCCTCAACGCCAGCAAGGGGCCCGCGGTGCGCGCCACGCGTGCGCAGGCCGACCGCGAGCTGTACAAGGCGGCGATCCGGCGCCGGCTGGAGAACCAGCCCGGGCTGTGGCTGTTCCAGCAGGCGGTCGACGACCTGATGCTGGACGGCGACCGCGTCGTCGGTGCCGTCACCCAGACCGGGATCCGTTTTCGCGCCCGCGCCGTGGTGCTGACCGCCGGCACCTTCCTGGACGGGCGCATCCACGTCGGCTTGCAGAACCATCCCGCGGGGCGCGCGGGCGACCCGCCGGCGCTGAGCCTGTCGGCGCGGCTCAAGGAGATGAAGCTGCCGCAGGGGCGGCTGAAGACCGGCACGCCGCCGCGGCTGGACGGGCGGACGATCGACTTCGCGCGCTGCACCGAGCAGCCGGGCGACGGCATGCCCGGCGTCGACGGCACGCCGCCGGCCGGGCCGCTGCCGGTGTTCAGCTTCCTCGGCACGCCCGACCAGCACCCGCGCCAGCTGGCTTGCTGGATCACCCACACGACGGCGCGCACGCACGAGATCATCCGCAGCGGATTCGACCGCAGCCCGATGTTCACCGGCGTCATCGAGGGCGTCGGGCCGCGCTACTGCCCGAGCATCGAGGACAAGGTCAACCGCTTCGCCGACAAGGCGAGCCACCAGGTCTTCCTCGAGCCCGAGGGGCTGACGACGAACGAGTTCTACCCGAACGGGATCTCGACCTCGCTGCCGTTCGACATCCAGATCGCCGCCGTGCAGTCGATCCCGGGGCTGGAGCGCGCGCACATCCTGCGCCCGGGCTATGCGATCGAGTACGACTATTTCGACCCGCGCGAGTTGCGCGCCAGCTTCGAGACGCGGCAGATCGAGGGCCTGTTCTTCGCCGGCCAGATCAACGGCACGACCGGGTACGAGGAGGCGGCGGCGCAGGGGCTGTTCGCCGGCGTCAACGCCGCGCTGCAGGTGCTCGGACGCGAGCCCTGGCTGCCGCGGCGCGACGAGGCCTACCTCGGTGTGCTGGTCGACGACCTGATCACCAAGGGCGTGACCGAGCCCTACCGCATGTTCACGAGCCGCGCCGAGTACCGGCTGCAGCTGCGCGAGGACAACGCCGACCTGCGGCTGACCGAGACCGGGCGCCGGCTCGGGCTGGTCGGCGACCGGCGCTGGGACGCCTTCTGCCGCAAGCGCGACGCGATCGAGCGCGAGCTGCAGCGGCTGCGCGCGACCTGGGTGCGGCCGCAGACGCTGCCCGACGCCGACGCCGAGCGGCTGCTGGGCAGGGCGGTGGACCATGAGTACCGGCTCGCCGACCTGCTGCGGCGGCCGGGCATCGACTGGGACCGCATCGCCGAGGCGGAGGCGATCGCCCGCCCGGGGCAGGCTGTTTCACGTGAAACACTGCGCGCCGAGCTCGGCGCCCGCGAGGCCGACGCTGTGATCGAGCAGGCCGAGATCGCGCTCAAGTACGCCGGTTATATCGACCGCCAGAAGGAGGAGGTCGACCGCGCCGCCGCCTTCGAGCAGCTGCCGCTGCCGCCCGACCTCGACTACGCGCAGGTGCATGCGCTGTCGTTCGAGGTCCGGCACAAGCTCGCGCAGCACCGTCCGGCGACCCTGGGGCAGGCGTCGCGGATCTCGGGCGTCACGCCGGCGGCGATCTCGCTGCTGCTGGTGCACCTGAAGAAGAAGCGGGGCCGGGCACTGACCAGCTCGAAGAACGGCGCCACGTCGACCGTCCCTGCTCCGACACGCGGCGCTTCGACCGCCGCCGACTCCGCCGCGGAGACCGCCGCCGAAAGCCCGACGCAGGACGCCGCCTGATGCCCCCCGGACCGGATCCGGGCCTGCACGACACCCTGGCCGAGGGCGCGGCCCGGCTAGGCTGCACGCTCGCCCCGGAACAGCTCGCGCAGCTTCGCGCCTACCGCGGACTGCTCCAGCGAGCCAGCCGCATCCACAACCTGACCTCGATCCACGACCAGGCGGCGATCGACACCCTCCATCTGCTCGACGCCCTCGCCCTCGTTCCGGCGATCGACCGCTACCTCGCCGCCACCGCCGCCACCGCCACCGCCACCGCCACCGAATCCGACAGAACCGTGCAGCCCGATTCGGCAACGCCGACGATCCTCGACGTCGGCAGCGGCGCTGGCCTGCCCGGTGTCGTCATCGCGATCGCGCGGCCGCACTGGCGTGTCGTCTGCCTCGACGCCGTCGCCAAGAAGATGCGCTTCGTCCAGCAAGCCGCGATCGAACTCGGGCTGACAAACCTCGCCGCGGTCCACGCCCGCGCCGAGCAGGCGCCGCCTGTCGGCGCCGATCTCGTCGTCTCGCGCGCCTTCGCGAGCCTCGCCGACTTCGTCGGCGCCACGCGACGGCACCTGCGACCCGACGGTGTCTGGGTCGCGATGAAAGGCAGGGCCCCTGCGGACGAGATCGCCGCGCTGCCGTCCGATGTGGCGGTGTTTCACGTGGAACCACTGCGCGTGCCGGGGCTGGACGCCGAGCGCTGCCTCGTCTGGATGCGCCAAGCAGCGTGAAAGCCCGTCCCGCACCGCGGCGCGCAGCCCACAAGCCCCACCTTCGCGGCTCGCCGCCGCGGCACAATCGGGACTCTCGCCCGACCCTCGTCCTGCTCCACCATGTTCGGCATCGCCGACTACGGCGCCTTTTGCGCCGCCGTCCTCGTCTTCCTCGCCCTGCCCGGTCCGGGCACCTTCGCGCTGCTCGGTTCGGCCGGGCAGGGCGGTTTGCGCGCCGGCGCCGCGGCCACCGCAGGGCTGATCGCCGGCGACCAGGTGCTGCTCTGGCTCGCCGTCGGCGGCGTGGCCGCAGTGATGGCGGCCAATCCCACGCTCTTCACCGCCGTCCAGTGGGCCGGCGCCGCCTATCTCGCGTGGATAGGCTGGCAGCTGCTGCGCGCCCGCGATGGCGCCGCCGCCCCGGTTCGCATCGCGCCGCGCCACTATGCGCGCCAGGCCTTCCTGATCACGCTGCTCAACCCCAAGGCCATCGTCTTCTACATGGCCTTCTTCCCGCTCTTCATCGACCCGGCGCGCCACCGCGGCCTCGTCACCTTCGGCGCGATGGCGCTGACGATCGCGGCCCTGACCGCCGTCTGGGCGGCCGTCCTGTGCCTGTTCGCGCATGCGCTGAGCGCGCAGCTGCGCGCGCGCCGCAGGCTCGCGCGCGCGCTGCAGCGGCTCGCCGGGGTCGCGTTGATCGGCTTCGGCATCCGCCTGGGGACCTCGTGACGAGCGCAGCGACGTGAGCGGCCCGCGCATCTTCTGCATCGCCAACCAGAAGGGCGGCGTCGGCAAGACGACGACCACGGTCAACCTGGCCGCCGGGCTGGCCGCCGTTGGCCAGCGTGTGCTCGTCGTCGACCTCGACCCGCAGGGCAACGCGACGACCGGATCGGGCCTGGCCAAGCGCGAGCTGCCGGCCAGCGTCTACGACGTGCTGCTCGGCACGCACGGCATCGCCGCGGCGCGCCAGCGCAGCCCGCACGCCGGCTACGACGTGCTCGGCGCCAACCGCGAGCTCGCCGGCGCCGAGGTCGAGCTGGTCGAGATCGACCGCCGCGAGCGCCGCCTGCGCGATGCGCTGCGCGAGGTCGCGCCGGACTACGACTTCGTCCTCGTCGACTGCCCGCCCAGCCTGAGCCTGCTCACGCTCAACGGCCTGTGCGCCGCGCACGGCGTGATCGTGCCGATGCAGTGCGAATATTTCGCGCTCGAGGGGCTGTCGGACCTGGTCAATACGATCCGCCAGGTGCACGCCAACCTGAACCGCGACCTGGAGATCATCGGATTGCTGCGCGTGATGTTCGACCCCCGGATCACGCTGCAGCAGCAGGTCAGCGAGCAGCTGCAGGCGCACTTCGGCGACAAGGTCTTCGCCACCGTGATCCCGCGCAACGTGCGGCTCGCCGAGGCGCCGAGCTACGGCCAGCCCGGTGTGGTCTTCGACCCGGCGTCCAAGGGTGCGCAGGCCTATGTCGCCTTCGCCGCCGAGATGGTGCGCCGGCTCGGCCGCCCGGCGGCCGCGGGCCCCGAGGGTGCGCCGCCGGCCCGCGCCGGGAATACGGCCGCGGCCTGACCGGCATCGCTGCATGGCGCGCCGCCGGCTGCGCCGGCGTGCGCCGACGCCGGGCCGACCAGCACGCCGACATCGCCGAGGATCGTCGGTCCTCGGCGATGACGTGTGCGCCCACTTCGCATTTCGCGCCCGCCTCATAACATCGAGATAAGCTCGCGAAGCGACGCGCGTCCGCTCAGCCCACCCGCCCCGCATCGTCCTGCGCGCACGGAGCCGGCGCCGCTGGCAGCTCGAACGCCCGCCGCTGCCCCGCCGCGAGCATGAAGACCTCGTCGCGCACGCCGACGCGCACCGGGGCCGCGGTAAACGCCCGCGCGTGGTCGCGCGCGTGGATCTCCAGCGTCCCGGGCCGGATGTCGAGCTCGATCGCGTGCCCGCGGTAGCGCACCAGCAGCCGCAGTCGCCGCACCTCCTCGGGCAGGCAGGGGTTGAGCCACAGCGTATCGCCGCGCGTCTCGATCCCCGTATAACCGCGCTGCAGCACGTCGACCGTGCCCGCCATCGCCCCCAGGTGGATGCCCTCGGCCGTCGTGCCGCCCTGGACGTCGTCGATGTCGCTCCTGAGCGCCAGCTGCAGCTGCTCCCACGAATGCCGCCGGTCGGCGCGCGCCAGCACCCAGGCGTCGACGACGCGGCTGAGCGTCGATCCGTGCGTCGTGCGCGCGGTGTAGTAGGCGACGGTGCGCGGGATCAGCGCCGGGTCGAAGTCGTAGCCCAGCCGCCCGAACAGCTCGGCCAGCTCCTCGGCCGAGAACAGGTACATCAGCATCAGCACGTCGGCCTGCTTGCCGGCCTTGTAGCGGTTGACGCTGTCGCCCTCGTTTTCCAGGATGCGGTCGAGCCGGTGGATGTCGCCGCGGCGCGCGCGGTAGGCGTCCCAGTCCAGCTCCTGCAGGCCGTCCCAGCCCTCGAACGCGGCCGGAATTCCGTCGGCCAGGAAGACCACGCGCATGCGGCGGCTGATCGCGTCCCACTGCGCACGCTCGTCGTCGTCCAGCCCGATGCGCTCGGCGAGCTCGGCGCTGCGCTCCTCGGGCAGCAGCTCGAGCAGCTCCAGCGCGCGCGCCAGCGCCCATACCGCCATCAGGTTGGTGTAGGTGTGGTTGCTCAGCCCCGGCCGATCGGCGCCCGGCAGCGCGGTGTGAAACTCGTCCGGGCCGACGACGCCGTGGATCTCATAGCGGTCGGCCGCGGCGTCGTGGCTCACGAGGCTGGCCATCAGGCGCGCGATCTCGAGCATCATCTCGGCGCCGTGGAAGGCCATGAATTCCATGTCGCGCGTGACCTGCCAGTACGACCACAGGTTGAACGCGATCGCGGCGTTGACGTGGCGCTGCAGCCAGGTGTCGTCCGCCACCCAGCGCCCGGACATCGGGTTCAGGTGCACGCGCTGGCTCTCCTCGCGCCCGCTGCTGCCGCTTTGCCACGGGTACAGCGCGCCGCGCAGCCCGCAGGCGCGCGCATTGGCGCGCGCCGCGTCGAGCCGCCGCCAGCGGTACAGCAGCAGCGCGCGCGTGATCTCGGGCCAGCGCAGGTTGAGCAGCGGGAAGATGAACAGCTCGTCCCAGAAGATGTGGCCGCGGTAGGCCTCGCCGTGCCAGCCGCGCGCCGGCACGCCAGCATCCAGGTCGATGGTGTGCATCGACACCGTCTGCAGCAGGTGGAAGGCGTGCAGCCGCAGCACGCGGCGCGTGGTCACCGCGTTCGCCCCGTCGATCTCGACGTCGCCGACGTCGAAGCGCTGCCACAGGTGCCGCCACTCGACGGCCTGGCTGCGCTGCAGCGCGTCGAAGCCGCCGGCGTGCGCCACCGCCTCGCGCGCCGCCAGCCCGCACTCCGAGATCGCGGCGTCGCGCGAGCTGTAGAGCGCCACGATCTTCTCGATCCGCAGCAGCTGCCCGGCCTCGGCCGCGACCTCGAACGCGAGCTCGGCCAGGCCCGCTTCGGCCACGCGGCGCGGCACCAGCGCGAGCGGCTCGTCGCCGCGCCACGCGCGTGTGCGCGCCGCCAGCGCCAACTCGAGCCGCGACTGCCGCGTGCGAACGCGCGCGAACAGCGTCTCGTCGTCGTCGGCCGTCGCCTCCAGCACGTCCAGGTGCCGGCCGTCGAAGTCGCGGTAGCGCGCGACGCCTGCGTTGCGCGCGTTGCCGTCGAGCCGGCTCGCGACGCCGATCGTCGCCGCACCGTTTTCCGGCGTGATCGTCATCTGCAGCGCCGCCAGGTGCGGCTGCCCGATGTGCACCAGCATGCGCTGCTCGACACGAACGATGCGCCCCGCGGCGTCGCGGCAGCGCATCGTGCGCCGCAGCAGCCCGGCGCGCAGGTCCAGCGTCTGCCGATGCTCGATGCGCTCCAGCCCACCGGCGCCGAACCAGTCGCCGTCGGCGACGCGCCAGTCCAGCGCCAGCGCGTGCGGGAAGTTGACCAGGTCCTCGTTCTCGACCTCGCGCCCGGCCACCGGCGTGACGTTGCGGTCGTAGCCGCCGGCCAGGTAGGTCGCGGGGTAGTGCACGCCGTCGGCGCGCGATTCCGGCGCCGCACCGCGCAGCGCGACGAAGCCGTTGCCCAGCGTGCACAAGGCCTCGCGCAGCCCTTCCTGCGCCGGGTCGAAGCCCTCGTAGGTCAGGCACCAGTCGGGCGGCGGCGTGGCGTCGTCGTCGTTCATCGCGGGCTCCCGCGGCCCTGGCGCGCCTTCATCCGTCATCCTTCATCGGCCCCGGGTGCCAGCCGCCCGGCCAGCGCGTCCAGCAACTGCCGCAGCTCGTCGGTCGAGCCAAGCCGGTACTGCGCCGCGGTCGGCCGCGGGGCGTCGAGCACCGCGACCGTGACGCCGTCCGCGGCGAGGGTCTCGAACGCATCCTCGTCGGTGACGTCGTCGCCGATATACAGCGGCACGAGCGGCGCCCCCGCCCCGGCCGCGGCGCCGCCGATCGCCTCCATCAGCCAGCGCACCGCATGCCCCTTGTGCCACGGCAGGTCGGGCTGGAAGTCGTGCACCCGCTTGCCCTCCTGCACGCGCAAGCCCTTGTTCGCGACCTGCGCCGCCGCCACCGCCTCGCGCACGCGCGGCAGGTCGGCGTCGGCGACCAGCCTATCGTGCACCGCGAGCGAGAAGGTCTTGCGCTCGACCAGCACCCCGGGCAGCCCGAACAACCTCGCTTGCAGCATCGCCTGCGCCGCATCCAGCGCCGCGGTTCGGGCCTGCGCCTGCGGATGCTGGTGCCGCTCGCCGTTCGGCCCGGCGATGTCGAAACCGTGGCTGCCGGCGTAGTAAGCGCTCGCTACGCCGACACGATCGCGTACATCGCCCAGGTCGCGCCCGCTGACGACCGCCAGCGGCACGCGCGCGGCCAGCGTGCGCAGCACCTCGCGCATCCGCGGGTCCAGCACCGCATCCTGCGGGCGGTCGACGATCGGCGTCAGCGTGCCGTCGTAGTCGAGGAAGATCGCCGGGCGGCCGCGCGCGAGGCGGGCCGCGATCTCGTCGAGGTGTTCCAGCGCGGGGGGGCAGGGGTCGTTCACGACGGTCAGCTCCGAAAGATCCTGGCAGACGATATCCGCGCCGTGCGCGCGCAGCGCCTCGGCCTGCGCCGCGCCGCGCGCGGCGATGCCGACAACGAGGCCGAAGCCGCCCGAGCGCGCCGCCGCGACGCCGGAGCGCGCATCCTCGACGACGAAGCCGCGCGCCGGCGCGACGCCGAGCCGGCGCGCGGCCTCGACGAACAGGTCCGGCGCCGGCTTGCCGCGCAGCCGCTGGCGCGCCGCATCGGTACCGTCGACGACCGTATCGAGCAGCGGCGCCAGCGCGGCGGCGTCGAGCACCGCGCGCGCATTGCGGCTCGACGAGACGACCGCGGTGCGACGCCCACCGTCGCGCAGCGCGCGCAGCAGCGCCGCGGC
Source organism: Burkholderiales bacterium (assembly GCA_016191995.1). Taxonomy (GTDB): domain Bacteria; phylum Pseudomonadota; class Gammaproteobacteria; order Burkholderiales; family Burkholderiaceae_C; genus Rubrivivax. The sequence goes on from JACPVA010000122.1 coordinate 47,350, forward strand.
ACCGGGATGGGCCTCGACGCCGTCGCGCGCCAGCACCTCGTGGAAGGCCTGGTTCTTCGACGCCCCCAGCGCGTGCAGCGTCTGCAGCCCGGGCGCGTCGCCTTCGTCCCCCTGCGGCAGCGCGATGCCGCGCGCGGCGAGGAAATCGCGCGCGCCGTCCAGCCGCGGCTTGCCGTCGACATGCTCGAGGTATTCGCGCCCGGCGTCGAACGGCGGTTGCGGCGGCGGCTGGCGCGCCAGCAAGGCGTCGAAGACCTGCTTCCACGCCGCCGCGTGCACGCGCGCGGTGCGCGTCAGCACGCCGTCGAGGTCGAAGATGCCGGCGGCCAGCGCCGGGGACAGCCGCATCCGCGCGCCGCCCCCTCTTAGCCCTGCAGCCCCAACCCCTCGTCGAGGCCGAGGTGGATATTCATGCACTGCACCGCGGCGCCGCTGGCGCCCTTGCCGAGGTTGTCCAGCCGCGCGACCAGCAGCGCCTGGCCGTCGCCGGCGAACACGAACAGCTCGGCGCGGTTGCTGTCGTTGCACGCGGTGACGTCGAAGAAGCCGCCGGCCAGGTTCGCCTCGTCGCCCAGCGGCATCACGCGCACGAAGCGCTCGCCCTCGTAGCGCGCCGCCAGCGCGGCGTGCAGGTCGGCCGCGGTCGTCCCCGCCCGCAGCTGCGCCAGGTGCAGCGGCACCGACACCGCCAGCCCCTTGGCGAACGGCCCGACGACCGGCATGAAGACCGGCCGCGCCGCGAGCCCGGTGTGCGCCACCATCTCCGGCAGGTGCTTGTGCGCCAGCGACAGCGCATAAGGCCGCGGCGCCAGCAGCGCCGGGTCGGCGCCGGCCTCGTACTGCGCGATCATCGTCTTGCCGCCGCCGGTATAGCCGGTGATCGAGGTGGCGCTCGCCGGCAGCGCCGCCGGCACCAGCCCGGCGTCGACCAGCGGCCGCAGCAGCAGCACGAACGCGGTCGCGTGGCAACCCGGGTTGGCGATGCGCCGGCCGCGCCGGATCGCCTGCCGCTGCCCCGGGGTCAGCTCGGGCAGCCCGTAGACCCAGCCGGGCGCGGTGCGATGCGCGGTGCTGGCGTCGATGACGCAGGTGTGCTCGCTCGTGACCATGAACGCCGCCTCGCGCGCCGCGGCGTCGGGCAGGCAGAGGAAGGCGACGTCGGCGGCATTCAGCAACCGCGCGCGCTCGGCGGCGTCCTTGCGCCGCGCCGGGTCGATGCGCAGCAGCTCGATATCGCCGCGCGCGGCCAGCACCTCGTGGATGCGCAGCCCGGTCGTTCCCTCCTGGCCGTCGACGAAGACCTTGGTTGCCATGGCGCGCTCCTTGCCCGCAGCCTCTGCAGAATCGGGGTGATGCGTCGAGGATACGCGATGCCCGGCGCCGCCTCGACGCACCGGATGCCGCCGCACCGCCTCGCCGGCGCCGCCCGCGCACCCCATGCCGGGCGCCCGATCGGCGCGCAGCGCCCCGGTGCCCGCGGCCGATTGCCCGACAATCCGCCCCCATGGCGACCAAGAAACCCAAGGGACTCGGCCTCGGCCTGGAGGCGCTGCTCGGCCCCAAGGTGAGCGACGCGCCGGCCCCGCAGGGCACACCGACGACGCTGCCGCTGGACCGGCTGCAGCCCGGGCGCTACCAGCCGCGAACGCGCATGGACGAGGGCGCGCTGTACGAGCTGGCCGAGAGCATCCGCAGCCAGGGCGTGATGCAGCCGGTGCTGGTGCGCCCGGTCGGCGATGCGGCCGAAGGCCGCTACGAGATCATCGCCGGCGAGCGCCGCTTCCGCGCCGCGCGGCTGGCCGGGCTGGACGAGGTGCCGGTGCTGGTCAAGGCGGTTGCCGACGAGGCCGCGGCGGTGATGGCGCTGATCGAGAATATGCAGCGCGAGGACCTCAACCCGCTGGAGCAGGCGCAGGGCCTGAAGCGGCTGGTCGACGAGTTCGGCCTGACGCACGAGCAGGCGGCGCAGGCGGTCGGCCGCTCGCGCAGCGCGGCGAGCAACCTGCTGCGGCTGCTGCAGCTGGCCGAGCCGGTGCAGCAGATGCTGATGGCCGGCGACCTCGACATGGGGCATGCGCGCGCGCTGCTCGCGCTCGACGGCGCGCTGCAGATCAGCGCCGCGAACCAGGTCGCCGCGCGCAAGCTCAGCGTGCGCGAGACCGAGAAGCTGGTCGCGCGCGCCGCCGCCGGCGCCGGCCGGCAGGCGCCGCTGCTGCGCGTCAAGGCCGAAAAGCCGCGCCAGATCGTGCGCCTGGAGTCGGCGCTCGCCGATGCGCTGACCGCGCCGGTCGAGATCCGCGTCAAGAAGCGGACCCAGCGCGGCGAGCAGGGCGAGATCGCGATCCGCTTCGATTCGCTCGACGAGCTCGACGCGCTGCTCGACAAGCTCGGCGTCGAGACCGGCTGAGGCTGGTCGCGCAACGGCCGGCGGCGCCCGCGGCGGCAAGCGCATGTCGACGCACATCACGCTGCGCCAGTTCCGCTATTTCGTCGCCGTCGCCGAGAGCGGCTCGGTCGCCGCCGCGTCGCGCATGCTGGCGATCGCGCAGAGCGCGGTCACCAAGAGCCTCCACGAGCTCGAGGACGAGCTCGGCCAGCGCCTGTTCGACCGCAGCGCGCGCGGCATGGTGCTGACACCGGCCGGCCACCGCTTTCTCGCCAGCGCGCGCAAGGTGCTGGCCGCCGTCGCCGACGCGACGCGGCCGGACCGCGGCGATGGCCCGGGGCTGAGCGGCGCGCTGGCGGTCGGCGTCACCAGCCTGGTCGCCGGCTACTACCTCAGCGAGCTGCTGTCGCGCTTCACGCGCCTGTGCCCGGCGGTGCGCGTCGTCGTCACCGAGGAGACGCCGCCGTTTCTCGAGCACCTGCTGATCAACGGCGAGCTCGACGTCGCGATCATGCTGAGCAATGCGCTGGCCGAGCCGCAGGCGCTGGTGGCCGAGACGCTGACGCGCAGCCCCTACCGCGTCTGGATGGCGAGCAACCACCCGCTGACCGCACTCGACGAGGTCACGCTGGCCGACTGCGCGGCGCACGACCAGGTCGTGCTCGAGGCCGACCGCATCGGCGACCTGATGCGCGCGGTCTGGGCGCGCCACCAGCTCGCGCCGCGCACGCTGCTGCGCACCTCGTCGCTGGAGGCGGTGCGGTCGCTGGTCGGCGCCGGCGCCGGGGTGACGGTGCTGCCGGACTTCCTCTACCGCCCGTGGACGCTGGACGCCGAGCATGTCGACGCGCGCCGGCTGCGCGACGAGCTGCCGACGGTCGACGTCGGCCTGGTCTGGCGGCGCGGCCTCAGGCTCGAGCCCGAGGCGGCCGAGTTCATCGAGGTCGCGCGCGAGCAGTCTCGCAGCCGCGGCGCCGCGCGCTCGATCAGAGCCTGACCATCACATGCCGCGGGACGGTGTAGTCCTCCAGCGCATACAGGCTCAGGTCCTTGCCGTAGCCGCTGCTCTTCAGGCCGCCGTGCGGCATTTCGTTGACGAGCATGAAGTGGGTGTTGATCCAGGTGCAGCCGTACTGCAGCTTGCGCGCGACCTGCATCGCGCGGCCGACATCCTGCGTCCAGACCGATGACGCGAGGCCGTAGTCGCTGTCGTTGGCCCAGGCCACGGCCTGCTCGGCGTCGCTGAAGCGCGTGACGCTGACGACCGGGCCGAAGACCTCGCGCCGCACGATCTCGTCGTCCTGGCGCGCGCCGGCGATCACGGTCGGCTCGTAGAAGAACCCGGCTCCGGCGCGCAGCCTGCCACCGGCGGTGATCTCCATGTGGCCGGCCATCTGCGCGCGCTCGACGAAGCTGGCCACCCGGTTGCGCTGGCGGTCGCTGATCAGCGGCCCGACCTCGACCCCGTCCTCGTCCTGCAGCCCGACCTTGATCGACTTCACCGCGCTCGACAGGTCGGCGACCAGCTTGTCGTGGATCTTCGCGCCGGCATAGACGCGGCAGGCGGCGGTGCAGTCCTGGCCGGCGTTGTAGTAGCCGAAGCTGCGCAGGCCGTCGACCACCGCCGCCAGGTCGGCATCGTCGAAGACGATCACCGGCGCCTTGCCACCGAGCTCGAGGTGGGTGCGCTTGAGCGTCGCGCTGGCGGCCTGCAGGATCTTGCGCCCGGTGGCGACATCGCCGGTCAGGCTGACCATCGCCACCTTGGGGTGCTCGACCAGCGGCTGGCCGACGCTGGCACCGCGGCCGGTGACGACATTCAGCACGCCCTTCGGGAAGATCTCGGCCGCCACCCGCGCCAGCGCGAGCGCGGTCAGCGGCGTCTGCTCGCTCGGCTTGAGCACGACGGTGTTGCCGGCCGCCAGCGCCGGCGCGATCTTCCACGCCGCCATCATCAGCGGGTAGTTCCACGGCGCGATCGAGCCGACGACGCCGACCGGATCGCGCCGGATCAGGCTCGTGTGGCCGGCCAGGTATTCGCCGGCCAGCGGCCCGGTCATCGTGCGGCAGGCGCCGGCGAAGAAGCGAAAGACATCGACCACCGCCGGGATCTCGTCGCCGAGCGCGCGCGCATAGGGCTTGCCGCAGTTCAGGCTCTCCAGCCGCGCGAAGGTCTCGGCCTGCGCCTCGATCGCGGCGGCGAGCTTCAGCAGCATCGCCGAGCGCTCGGCCGGCGTCGTGTCGCGCCAGGCGTCGAAGGCGCGGTGCGCGGCCGACACCGCCTTGTGCAGCTGCTCGGCGCCGGCCTCCGGCACCTCGGCCAGCAGCGCGCCGGTGGCGGGGTCGAGCACGCGCTCGATCTCGCCGTCGCCGCGCACGAAGGCGCCGTCGATGAACAGGTCGGTCGGCAGGGTCGCTTGGCTCATGGCGGGCTCCTCGGTCACGGTGGGGGCGGTCAGCGCGCTGCCGGCTCGTCGGCGCGCGTCAGCAGGTAGGCCAGCAGGATCGGCACGAAGGTCAGCGCGATGATCACGACCGCGACGACGTTGGTCACCGGCCGCTGGCGCGGGCGGATCAGCTCCTGCAGCATCCAGATCGGCAGCGTGGTCTGCTGGCCGGCGGTGAAGGTGGTGACGATGACCTCGTCGAAGCTCAGCGCGAACGCCAGCAGCGCGCCGGCGAGCAGCGCCGAGCCGAGCTGCGGCAGGATCACGTGGCGCAGGGTCTGGAAGCCGTCGGCGCCGAGGTCCATGCTGGCCTCGATCAGGTTCGGGTTGAGCCGCCGCAGCCGCGCCACCGCGTTGTTGAAGACGACGACGACGCAGAAGGTCGCGTGGCCGATGACGATGGTCCAGAACGAGAACGGGATCTCCATCGTGTGGTACGCGCTGCGCAGCGCGATGCCGGTGATGACGCCGGGCAGCGCGATCGGCAGGATGAACAGCAGCGAGACCGCGTCGCGGCCGAAGAAGCGCGCGCGCGCCAGCGCGCCGGCGGCCAGCGTGCCGAGCACGAGCGCGATCGCGGTGCTCCAGGCCGCCACCTGGAAGCTGAGCTCGATCGCGGCCCAGACATCCTCGCGCTGCCAGGCGACACCGAACCAGCGCGTGGTGAGCGCCGGCGGCGGGAAGACATAGCTCTTGTCCTCGGCGCTGAAGGCGTACAGCACGATCAGCGCCAGCGGGACGTGCAGGAAGGCGATCACCGCCCACGCGGCGCCCTTCAGCCAGCGGCTGCCGCGCGCGGATTCAGAGCGCATCGAAAGCCCCCTGCCGCTTGGCGAACCACAGGTACAGCCCGACCGCGACGATCGGCACGAGCGAGAACGCGGCCGCGAACGGGATATTGCCGGCCACGCCCTGCTGGCGGTAGATGATCTGGCCGATGTAGAGCGTGGAGTCGCCGATGACCTGCGGGATGATGTAGTCGCCGAGCGTCAGGCTGAAGGTGAAGATCGACCCCGCCGCGACGCCGGGCATCGCCAGCGGCAGGATGACGCGGCGAAATGTGGTGCCGGGCCCGGCGCCGAGGTCGGCCGACGCCTCGATGGTGCTGGCCGGGATGCGCTCGATCGCCGCCACCAGCGGCAGGATCATGAACGGCAGCCACATGTAGACGAAGACGATGAAGGTGCCCAGCGTCGAGAAGCTCAAGCTCGGGCCGCCGACCAGCGGCAGCGCGAGCAGTGCATCGACGAGCCAGGTGCTGTGTGTCTGCCCGGCGGCCCAGTTGATCGCACCCTCCTTGGCCAGCAGCAGCTTCCACGCATACAGCCGTACGAGGTAGCTGCTCCACAGCGGCAGCATGACGGCGATGTAGAGCAGCGCCTTGGTTGCGCCGCTCGCGTGGCGCGCCATCACCAGCGCGACCGGGAACGCGAGCACGGTGCAGGCCAGCGTGACAGCAACCGCCATGCCGACGCTGCGCCGCGCGGCGTCGAGGTTGGCCGGCTCGAGCAGGGCGACGAAGTTGGAGAACCCGACCTCGCGCACGACCTGGCCGGTGAAGTCGTCGAGGCGGAAGAAGGCATTGGCCAGCAGCGCGAACAGGCTGCCGAGGTAGATGACGCCGAACCACAGCAGCGGCGGCGCCAGCAGCGCCAGCAGCAGCAGGCCGCGGCGCGTGTACAGCAGGTCGGACGCGCGGCGACGCAGCGCCGATGGGGCCGTGCCGGCGAGCATCGTCATGGCCGCATGCCTGCCGCATGGCGTTCGACCGATTGCGATCCGTTGCGGACGTTCGGCGACCACTTCGGGTCCACGACGCCGTGCCGGCGTGCGACAGCCAGGGCGGCGAAGCCGGGACCGGGCCGGCCGGGGCGCGCGGCGGAGGCGGTCGGCGCTGCGCGCCGACTCCCCTGCGATGCTCGGTCGCCTGGCCCGTCGCCTAACTCGCTACGCTCACTTCGTTCGCTGCGCTCGAACAAAGGCGACGAGTCAGATCGGGATGCGCGCTGCGCGCGCGGCCAGGCGCCCTGCGCTTCTCGGCGCCTCCCACGCGCGCCCCGGCCGGCCCGGTCCCGGCTTCGTAGCTGCCAAGGTGGTGTTCGACCGCCGAAAACCCCCGCGGTAGCCGGCCAAGGGTGCCGGGCCCCCTCTCCCGTAAGTAAAGGAGGAGGGTCGGGCGCAGCCCGAACCGGGGGACATGGAGGGAGAGGGGGCCCGGCACCCTTGGCACGCTGGCGCCTGGCAGCCAAAGGAGGCTGTCGGCTGGGCGACCGCTCCGGGCCGAACGCGGACACGGAGTCCTCCCTCACCCCGCCAGGGCGTGCACGGCACGCGCGTCCCAATGCAGGTGCGCCTCGCGGCCGGCCCGCGGCGGCGCCTTGCCTGGGCTGGTCGGCAGGTCGGCCTGCAGCAAGGCCCCGCCCACATCCACCTTGACGCGGGTGAAGGCGCCGAAATACTGCACCTCGGTCACCGTGCCGCCGGCGCGCGCGCCGGCCGCCTCGCCGAGGCGGATTCGCTCCGGGCGCAGCATCGCCGCCGCATGCCCGGTCAGGCGCCGCGCGATCTCGCCTTCCAGCACGTTGGCGGCACCGACGAAATGCGCGACAAAGCGCGTCGCCGGGGTTTCGTAGACCGCCTGCGGCGTGCCGACCTGCTCCAACCGCCCGGCGTTGAAGACGCCGATGCGGTCGCTCATCGACAGCGCCTCGTGCTGGTCGTGGGTGATGAACAGGAAGGTGATGCCCAGGCGCCGCTGCAGCGCCTTGAGCTCGCTTTGCATCTGCTCGCGCAGCTTGAGGTCCAGCGCACCCAGCGGCTCGTCGAGCAGCAGCACCTGCGGCTGCCCGATCAGCGCGCGCGCCAGCGCCACCCGCTGTCGCTGCCCGCCCGACAACTGCGCCGGGCGCCGGTCGGCGACGCCCGGAAGCTGCACCAGCGCCAGCAGTTCGTCGGCGCGCCGTGTGCGCTCGGCCCTGCCGACCTTGCGCACCATCAGCGGGTAGGCGACGTTGTCGCGGATGCTCATGTGCGGGAACAGCGCGTAGTCCTGGAAAACGGTGTTTACCGGGCGTGCATACGGCGGCGCGGCGGTCACGTCGGCGCCACCGATCCGGATACGGCCGGCCGTCGGCAACGTGAAGCCGCCGATCATCCGCAGGCAGGTCGTCTTGCCCGACCCCGACGGGCCGAGCAGGGTGAAGAACTCGCCGGCGTCGATCGCGAGGTCGACACCCTCGACGGCCCGCACCGCGCCCGGTCCGCTGCCGAAGACGCAGGACACCTGGTCGAGCTCAACCGCTGCCGTCATGCGCGCGACCGCCGCCGGACAGGGCCACGCCGCGAGCCGGTCGCCGCCGGCACGCACGGGCCGGCCCCACCTTCGACAAGACGAGGCGCCGTCAAGCGTGCCGGCGACAAGGCCTCAGCGCCCGCCCAGCACCGCGATGTAGTCCGAGACCCACTTGAAGTAGGGCACGCAGGCATTGTTCTGCGACTTGCACTGCGCCACCGGGGTGCGCCAGAACGAGATCTTCTCGAAGTCGTTGTAGCCCTGGCGCGCGCAACCGTCATCGCCGAGCAGCTTGTTGCCCTTGCACGCCGCCGGCACCGCCGGCACCGAGCCGAACCAGGCCGCCAGGTCGCCCTGCAGCTTGGGGTTGAGCGAATGCTCGAGCCACATGTAGGCGCAGTTCGGGTGCTTGGCGTCGGCGTGCAGCATCGTGCTGTCGGCCCAGCCGGTGGCCCCCTCGACCGGCACGACGGTATCGATCGGCGCCTTCTTGCTGCGCAGGATGTTGGCCTGGAACTGCCAGCTGCTCGACGCCACCACGCCCTCGTTGGTGAAGTCGTCGATCTGCACGAAGGCATCGTGCCAGTACTTGCCGACCAGCTTGCGCTGGCCGCGCAGCAGGTCGAGCGCGGCCTTGTACTGCGCCTCGTTCAGCTCGTAGGGGTCCTTGATGCCGAGCGCCGGATTCTTCTTCATGGCTCTTCGGGAAGTCGAGTGGGTGGGATCTGGTCATTTCACAGCCGCGGGAGCATGCAGGTGAGGATCTTGAGCCGCAGATAGTCCTGGTCTCGCAGACCGTACGAGCGCCGTTGGATTACGCGGATCTTGTTGTTCA
>JACPVA010000118.1 GCA_016191995.1 Burkholderiales bacterium
CGGCGCCGGCGCCGGCCGCGACGCCGGAAGCCCCGAGCAACATCGCCTGGCAATGGCCCGCCGTCGGCAGCGTGCTGGTCGGCTTCGACGGCGCGGGCAGCAAGGGGGTCGCGATCGGCGGCCAGGCCGGCGACGCCGTGCTCGCCGCCGCCGACGGACGCGTCGTCTATGCGGGCGCGGGCCTGCGCGGCTACGGCAACCTCGTGATCGTCAAGCACGACAACGTCTTCCTGAGTGCCTATGCGCACAACCGCAGGCTGCTGGTCAAGGAGGACGAGGCGGTGCGTCGCGGGCAGAAGATCGCCGAGATGGGCGACAGCGACGCCGAGCGGGTGCAGTTGCACTTCGAGATCCGGCGCCAGGGCAGGCCGGTGGACCCGCTGCGCTACCTGCCGCCGCGCTGAGCGAGGGGCGCGGCGCGCCCTGGCGTCGCGCGCCACGCCGCGCGCGTCGGCCCCGGGGGTCATCGTTTCCCGCAAGTGCCGCACCGCGCTGCGGCCGCTAGCATCGGCGCGGCCGTTGCCGAGAGGCCCCGCGTGACCGCCACCGAGCGGCCGTCGTCCGGCGGCCGCGTGCGGCGTCGCCGTTGCGGCTTGCCCGAGGCGTCGATCGACGCGCCGGCATCGCCACACCCCCGAAGGATCCGTATTGTTCCTGGTCCAGCTCGTCATCGCCGGCATCGCGCAGGGCTGCATCTACGGCCTGATCGCGCTGGGCTTCGTGCTCATCTACAAGGCGACCGAGACGGTCAGCTTCGCGCAGGGCGACCTGATGATGCTCGGCGCCTTCGCGGGGCTGGCGCTGATGACGATGCTGGGCTTCCCGTTCTGGCTCGCGGTGCCGGCAGCGATCGCGGCGATGGCGCTGCTCGGGCTGCTGGCCGAGCGCATCGTCATCCGGCCGATCCTCGGCCAGCCGGCGTTCTCGATCGTGATGCTGACGATCGGCATCGGCTACGTGCTGCGCGGGCTGGTGACGATGATCCCCGGCATCGGCACCGAGACCCACGTGCTGCCCGTGCCGTACAAGGATGCGATCGCCGACGTCGGCGGGCTGGTCGTCAATTACGAGCAGCTCGTCGTCATCGTCTGCACCGCGCTGCTGTGCGCGCTGCTGTATGCGGGTTTCCGCTACAGCCGGGTCGGCATCGCGATGCAGGCGGCGTCGCAGAACCAGCTCGCCGCCTACTACATGGGCATCCCGGTGCAGCGGCTCAACGGGCTGGTGTGGGCGCTGGCCGCCGGCGTGGCGGCGATCGCCGGCATCCTGCTGGCGCCGATCACCTTCGTGCACGCCAACATGGGCTTCATCGGGCTGAAGGCCTTCCCGGCCGCGGTCGTCGGCGGCTTCGGCAGCCTGCCCGGTGCGATCGTCGGCGGGCTGATCGTCGGCGTCGTCGAGGCGCTGGCGGGCTTCTACCTGCCCGAGGGCTTCAAGGACATCGCCGCCTACGTCGTCGTTCTCGTCATGCTGATGGTGATGCCCAACGGGCTGTTCGGCGAGCGGCTGCGCAAGAAAGTCTGAGATGGAACCCCCACGCTCACTTCGCTCGCTGCCCCCCGAGGCGGCGCGTCAGCCCCTTGGGGCGGCCCGGCGGGGCTGACGGGGTCGGGCCATGCGCTTCGTCTTCAGGACCCGCTACGACCAGGACCTGCGCCTGGCCAGGCATGGCGGGCATGTATTCTGGTATTCGCTGCTGGTGCTGGCGCTGCTGGCGGCGCCGTGGTGGCTCGAGTCCTACGGGCTGGCGCAGCTGACCTTCATCCTCATCTACGGCATCGTCGGGCTAGGGTTGATGCTGCTGGCCGGCTTCACCGGGCTGTTCTCGATCGGGCACGCGGCCTTCCTCGGCGTCGGCGCCTACACGCAGGCGGTGCTGGCGGCGCAGGGCTGGCCGTTCCCGCTGTCGCTGGCGGCGGCGGCGGTGCTGTCGGCGATCGTCGGCGCGGTGGTCGGGCTGCCGGCGCTGCGCGTCAAGGGAATCTACCTGGGCATCGCGACGCTGGCCTTCGGCTTCATCGTCGAGGAGGCGCTGGCGCGCTGGGAGAGCGTCACCGGCGGCAACGCCGGGCTGATGGTCGGCCAGCCACAGATGTTCGGCTGGACGGCCGACAGCGGCGAGAAGTTCTACTTCCTTTGCCTGGCGATCGCGGTCGGCTGCACGCTGGCCGTGCTCAACCTGCTGCGCAGCCCGACCGGGCGCGCCTTCGTCGCCATCCGCGACAGCGAGATCTCGGCCCAGAGCATGGGCATCCACCTGGCGAGCACCAAGACGCTGAGCTTCTCGATCAGCGCCGCGCTGGCGGGAATCGGCGGCGCGCTGTATGCGCACATGATCCGCTTCCTGTCGCCCGAGCAGTTCAACATCATCCAGTCGATCGACCTGCTGCTGATGGTCGTCATCGGCGGGCTGGGCAGCGTGCACGGCGCCTTCCTCGGCGCCGCGTTCCTGATCGGGATGCCGCAGGCGATCTCGGCCTTCAAGGATTTGCTGCCGGAGGCGATCGGCCAGGCGCCGGGGCTGAAGTCGGTGATCTACGGCGCGGTGCTGGTCGGCTTCGTGTTGTTCGAACCGATGGGGATCTATGGCCGCTGGCTGAAGCTCCGCACCTGGTTCCAGCTCTTTCCCTTCTACCGCAAGGGCATGTTCAGGCGGCAGAAGGCGTTCCAGAAGTCCGACCGCTTGAAATGATGCCCCCACGCTCACTTCGTTCGCTGCCCCCCGAGGGGGCGCTTGCTGCGGACCGGCAGAGCCGGATCCGCGCAAGGGCTTGGCGGGGCTGGTGTCCTGCCTGCCGCGTGGGCGCGATGGACGAATGACGTGAGCGCCGGTCAAGACGCCGATGTGCTGCTGCAGGCGCGCCAGCTCCAGGTGCGCTTCGGTGGCGTGCTGGCGGTCGACGACGTGAGCTTCGAGGTCACGCGCGGCGAGGTCTTCACGCTGATTGGCCCGAACGGCGCCGGCAAGACGACGGTCTTCAACCTGATCAGCCGCATCTACACCCCGAGCGCCGGCGAGATCGTCTACGAGGGCCAGCCGCTGACGCGCGTGCCGCCGCACCGCGTGGCGGAGCTCGGCATCGCGCGCACGTTCCAGAATATCGAGCTGTTCGAGCACGCGACCGTGCTGCAGAACCTGCTGATCGGGCGCCACGTGCACCACCGGCGGCGGCTATGGGCCGAGATGCTGTTCCTGCCCTCGGTGCGCGACGCCGAGCGCGAGACGCGGCGCAAGGTCGAGGAGGTGATCGAGTTCCTGGACCTGCAGCATTACCGCGACACCATGGTCGCCGGGCTGCCCTATGGCGTGCGCAAGGTGGTCGAGCTCGCGCGCGCGCTCGCCACCGGGCCGAAGCTGCTGCTGCTGGACGAGCCCTCCTCGGGCCTGAACGTAGAGGAGACCGACGACATGGCGTTCTGGATCCAGGATATCCGCGACGACCTCGGCGTCACCGTGCTGATGGTCGAGCACGACATGAGCCTGGTGTCGCGCGTCTCCGACCGCGTGCTGGCGATGAACCAGGGCCAGGTCCTGGCCAGCGGCAGCCCGGCCGAGGTGCAGCACCACCCCGGCGTGATCGAGGCCTACCTCGGCACCGCCGACGATGCCAGTTCGCTGCGCAGGGAGCGGCCGTGAGCGACACCGCGCCTGCCGTGGTCGGTACGGGTACCGAAGCCGCCGCGGCCGTCGCCGCCGACCGCTCGGCGGCCGAGACGATCCTGCGCCTGGCCAACGTCGAAAGCGCCTACGGCCCGATCAAGGCGATCCGCGGCGTCAGCCTGGCGGTGCGCGCGGGCGAGATCGTCACCGTGCTGGGCAGCAACGGCGCCGGCAAGACGACGATCCTGAAGACCATCTCCGGCATCATCGACCCGCGCAAGGGCAGCATCGAGTTCGCTGGCCAGGCGATCACCGCGCTCGACCCGGCGCTGATCGTGCGCAAGGGCCTGGTGCACGTCCCGGAGGGGCGCGAGGTCTTCCCGTTGCTGTCGGTGCACGACAACCTGCTGATGGGCGCCTACACGCGGCGCGACCGCGACGCCGTGGCGCGCGACATGGCGATGGTGTTCGGCTACTTCCCGATCCTGAAGGAGCGCCAGCGCCAGGAGGCCGGGCTGCTGTCCGGCGGCCAGCAGCAGATGCTGGCGATCAGCCGCGCGCTGATGGCTGACCCGAGGCTGATTCTGCTCGACGAGCCCAGCCTGGGGCTTTCGCCGAAGTTGACCAAGGAGATCTTCGAGATCGTCGTGCGCATCAATCGCGAGCGCGGCACGACGATGCTGCTGGTCGAGCAGAACGCCAACATGGCGCTGAACGCGGCCGACCACGGCTACGTGCTGGAGAACGGCCGCATCGTGATGGAGGACAGCTGTGCGCGGCTGCGCGAGAAGGAGGACATCCGCGAGTTCTACCTCGGCATGAAGGAATCCGGCGCGCGCGGCGAGCGGCGCTGGAAGAAGAAGAAGACCTGGCGCTAGACGAGGGGGGACGAGGCGGCGATGAGCGGACTGTGGGAGCTGGCGCGCTGGCAGCGGCGCACCGAGGTGCTGACGCCGGGCGAGACCGTGCCGCAGGTCTTCGTCGCCGCGGTGCGCGCGCGCGGCGACCGCATCTGGATGCGCGAGAAGAAGCTCGGCCTGTGGCACGAGTGGAGCTGGCGCGAGGCCCTCGACGCGGTGCGCGAGATCGCGCTCGGCCTGGCGGACCTGGGGCTGCAGCCCGGGCAATGCGCGTCGATCCTGTCGAATACGCGGCTCGAGTGGATGCTCGCCGACCTCGGCGTGCTGTGCGCAGGGGGCGTGTGCAACGGCATCTACCCGACCGATGCGCCGGTGCAGGTCGAATACCTGTGCCTCGACTCCGACACGCGCGTGGCCTTCGTCGAGGACGACGAACAGCTCGACAAGCTGCTCGAGGTGCGCGAGCGGCTGCCGGCTTTGCAGTGGATCGTCGTCATCGACATGGAGGGCCTGCACCGCTTCGCCGACCCGAGGGTGCTGAGCCTGGACGCGCTGCGCGAGCGCGGGCGTGCCCGCCACGCCGCGCAGCCGGGCGAGTTCGACCGCCTCGTCGCGAGCCGCGGGCCCGACGACCTGGCGATCCTGGTCTACACCTCGGGCACGACCGGCAAGCCCAAGGGCGCGATGCACCTGCACCGCGGGCTGGTGTGGAGCATGCGGCACACGGCGATCGGGCTCGGGTCGGTCGACCCCGACGAGCGCATGTGCTTCCTGCCGCTGTGCCACATCTTCGAGCGGCTGGTCGGCGCCTACCTGTCGATCTACGCCGGCTCGGTGCTCAACTTCGTCGAGAACCCCGATACCGTGCCGGAGAACGTGCGCGAGATCTCGCCCACCGTCTTCGCCGCCGTGCCGCGCGTGTGGGAGAAGTTCTACTCGACGGTGACGATCGCGCTGGCCGAGTCCGGCCGCGTGCAGCAGGCGGCCTACGCGTGGGCGATCGGCGTCGGCCGCCGCGTCGCCGACCGGGTGCTGGCGCGCCAGCCGGTGCCGGCGGCGCTGAAGCTGCAGTTCCTGCTCGCGCGCGTGCTGGCGCTGGACAACGTGCGGCGGCTGATCGGCATCCACCGCGCGCGCTACCTGCTCACCGGCGCGGCGCCGATCTCGCCCGAGCTGATCCGCTGGTACCTGGCGCTGGGCATCCCGATGCTCGAGGGCTGGGGCATGACCGAGAACTGCGCGCCCGGCACGGTCAACCGCCCGGACGCGATCAAGGTCGGCACGATCGGCCCGGCGGCCGAGGGCACCGAGGTTCGCATCGACGCGCGCACCGGCGAGATCCTGGCGCGCGGGCCGAATATCTTCGCCGGCTACCTGAACCAGCCCGAGAAGACCGCGGAGGCGATCGACGCCGACGGCTGGCTGCACACCGGCGACGTCGGCAGCGTCGACGAGGAAGGGTTCTTCCGCATCACCGACCGCATGAAGGACATCATCATCACGGCCGGGGGCAAGAACATCACCCCGAGCGAGCTGGAAAACGAGCTCAAGTTCTCGCCCTACGTGACCGACGCGGTCGTCATCGGCGACCAGCGGCCGTATCTCACCGTGCTGATCATGATCGACCAGGAGAACGTCGAGAAGTACGCGCAGGACCACGACGTGCCGTTCTCGAACTACGCCAGCCTGACCCGCGCGCGCGAGGTGCAGGAGCTGATCCAGGGCGAGATCGACAAGGTCAACGCCAGGTTCGCGCGCGTCGAACAGATCAAGGCCTTCCGCCTGATCGAGACCCAGCTCTCCGCCGAGGACGAGGAACTGACGCCGACGATGAAGCTCAAGCGAAAACTCGTGCAGCAGAAATACGCCCCGCTGATCGAGTCGATGTACGGCAGCAACCGCCCCTGAGGGGCGACAACCCTAGGAGATCGTTGCGATGAGGAAGACACTGACCACCCTGGCGCTGGCGCTGGCGGCGCCGCTCGCGCTCGCGCAGGCCACGCAGGGCGTGAGCAAGGACGAGATCGTCGTCGGCTCGATCCAGGACCTGTCGGGCCCGCTGGCGGGCTTCGGCAAGCAGGTGCGGCTGGGCATGATGCTGCGCGTCGACGAGGCCAACGAGCAGGGCGGCGTGAACGGCCGCAAGCTGCGGCTGGTGGTCGAGGACTCGGCCTACGACCCGCGCAAGGCGGTGCTGGCGGCGCAGAAGCTCGTCAACCAGGACAAGATCTTCGCCATGGTCGCGCATATCGGCACGGCGCAGAACATGGCGGCGATGCCGGTGCAGTTCGAGAAGAACGTCTTCAACTTCTTCCCGGTCACCGCCGCAAGGCAGATGTACGACCCCTTCCACCGGCTGAAGTACTCGTTCGCCGCCACCTACTACGACCAGATGCGTGTCGCGGCGCCGATGCTCTACAAGGAGAAGGGCGCGAAGAAGGCCTGCACGATCTACCAGGACGACGAGTTCGGCCTGGAGGTCATGCGCGGCGCCGAGGACGGGCTGAAGACGATCGGCGTCGAGCTGGCCGAGAAGACCACCTTCAAGCGCGGCGCGACCGATTTCTCGAGCCAGGTCGCGCGCATGAAGGCCGCCGGCTGCGACTTCGTCGTCATCGGCACGATCATCCGCGAGACCATCGGCACCATCGCCGAGAGCCGCAAGACCGGCTTCGGCCCGACCTTCCTCGGGTCGAGCGCGTCCTACACCGACCTCATCCACAAGCTCGGCGGCAAGGCGATGGACGGGCTGTACGCGACGATGACGGTGCAGCACCCCTACCTGGACGACGCCTCGCAGCCGATCCGCTTCTGGGCCAACAAGTACAAGACCAAGTTCAACGAGGACCCGACCGTCTTCTCGGTCTACGGCTACCTGGCGATCGAGAACTTCATCCGCGCCGCATCCAAGGCCGGCGCCAGCCTGACGACCGACAGCTTCATCAAGGCGATGGACACGATGGTCGTGCCGCCGGACTTCTTCGGCAGCGCCGAGATGACCTTCAGCCCGACCAAGCGGCTCGGCAGCAACGCCTCGCGCCTGTCCAAGCTCGAGGACAGCCGCTGGAAGGCCGTGACCGAGTATTTCAAGATCAACTGATCGCGTGCGCGACGGGGGCCTGCGGGTCCTCGTCGCACGCTTGCCGACGGCCGCCTGCGGGCGGCCGTTCCGTACCCGCCGCCTGCGGGTGGCCGTTCCGTACCCGCCGCCTGCGCGCGGCAGTTTTTTGCCCGCCGCCTGCGGGCGGCCGCTTCTTTGTCTGCCGCCTGCGCGCGGCCGTCGCGCTTGCGGGGGGGGGGCCGTCGCGCGTGCGTCGGGATAATCCGCCGCCATGACGAACGCAACCGACGACTCCGGCTGGCTCGACGTCGAATCGCTCGACCTGGAAGGCCAGGGCGTGGCGCATCGCGGCAGCGACGCCGGCGACGCCGCCGGCAAGGTCGTCTTCATCGAGGGCGCGCTGCCGGGCGAGCGCGTCCGGGTCGCGGTCGACCGGCGCAAGAACCAGTGGGAGCGCGGCCAGGTGGTGGCGATCGCGCGCGAGTCGTCGCAGCGCGTGCGGCCGGCCTGCCCGCACTTCGGGCTGCAGCGCGGCGCCTGCGGCGGCTGCAAGATGCAGCATCTGCAGCCGATGGCGCAGGTCGCGGTCAAGCAGCGCGCGCTGGAGGACCAGCTCTGGCACCTGGCCAAGGTCCGCCCGGACGAGGTGCTGCGGCCGATCGAGGGCCCGGCCTGGGCTTACCGCCAGCGCGCCCGGCTGTCGGTGCGCCACGTTGCGGCCAAGGGCGAGGTGCTGGTCGGGTTCCACGAGCGCCACTCGCGCTATGTGGCCGACATGACGAGTTGCGCGGTGCTGCCGCCGGCGGTCAGCGCGCTGCTGCCGGCGCTGCGCCGCCTCGTCGGCGCGCTGGCGGCGCGCGACCGCGTGCCGCAGATCGAGCTGGCGATGGGCGACGAGGTGATCGCGCTCGTGCTGCGCCACCTCGAGCCGCTGGCCGACGCCGACCTGGCGCGGCTGCGTGCCTTCGGCGATGCGCACGGCGTGCAGTGGTGGCTGCAGCCGAAGGGCCCGGAAAGCGTGCAGCCGCTCGACCCCGATGCCGCCGCGCGCGCCCCGCTGGCCTATGCGCTGCCCGAGTTCGGCGTCACGATGCCGTTCCGGCCGACCGACTTCACCCAGGTCAACCCGCAGATCAACCGCGTGCTGGTCGCGCGCGCGCTGCGCCGGCTGGACGTTCAGCGTGGCGCGCGCGTGATCGACTGGTTCTGCGGCCTGGGCAACTTCACGCTGCCGCTGGCGCGCGCGGTGGGCGAGGGCGGGCGCGTGCTCGGGATCGAGGGCAGCGCGGCGCTGGTCGAGCGTGCGCGCGCCAATGCGGCCCTCAACGGCCTCGCACAGCGCGCCAGCTTCGACGCTCGCGACCTCTTCGCGTTGAGCGCCGACGATCTGCGCGCGCTGGGGGCCGCCGACCGCTGGCTGGTCGACCCGCCGCGCGAGGGCGCGTTCGCCCTCGCCAAGGCGGCGGCCGAGCTGGTCCAGGCCGGCGCCGACTGGACGCCGCCGCGGCGCATCGTCTACGTCAGCTGCAACCCGGCGACGCTGGCGCGCGACGCCGGGTTGCTCGTGCACCAGGCCGGCTACCGCTGCAGCGCCGCCGGTGTCGTCAACATGTTCCCGCACACGGCGCATGTGGAGGGACTCGCGGTGTTCGACCGCGACACGACCGCGTAGGACTTGCCGTGGCGCGCGCGCCGAGCCGGCGAAGGCCGGCGCGGCAGTGCCTCAGCGCGGCATCGGGCGGTGGTCGTTCAGCGCCAACCAGCCGCGCGCGACGCGGTAGATGGCCCAGATCCCGAGCACGAATAGCCCCACCGCCCAGGTCGCGAAGCCGACGATCAGCAGCGTCAGCGGCAGCGAGACGAGTCCGATCAGCAGCGCCCACGCGAGCGCATACCAGAAGGTCCGGATCTGCCAGTCGAAATGCGACTCGAGCCAGGTCCCACGCGCCTCGCCGCGCTTCACGTAGTTGATGACGACGGCGATGATCGACGGCCAGCCGAAGACGAAGGCGCCGACCACCGTAGCCGCGCCGAAGGCGCCGATCGCCAGCCCGAGCGCGTGCAGCGCATAGACGAGGTGCGTGATGCGAACCAGCCCGCTCGGGGCTTCGACGGTCATGACCTGGTTCATCGGGGATTCTCCGGGTGGCGCAGGGCCTGGACGCTGCGGGGACTTGTCGTGACCGGCCGGCGCTGCCTGTCCGCGCCACGACAGCCTCCGAGATGGGGACGCGATGGGCCGATGCAAGCCTGCGGTGCGTCGACACGCCTCATCCGGGTAAACCCCGAGTCGTGAGAATTGTCGCATTCAGGCTGCCGGCTCCGGGCAAAGGCTGGTCTGCGTAGCGAGCGGCCCCTTAATCGGCTCATGGTCGTGCCCGCGGTGCCGATAGCGTCGCGGTATGGCCGATGAATCCGTCCAGGCTCTGCTCGCGCGCGCGGTCGCGGCGCAGGGTGAGGTCGCGACCGCGCTGGCCGTGATCCGGCATGGCGACGGGGCGCCCGTGGTCGGGCATTGGCCGTTGCACGCGCCGCGCGACGATGCCTTGCTGGGCGCGGCGATGGCGCGGCTGGGCGACCCCACGATCCCCGCGCCACCGGGCAGCGGGATCGTGCTGCGCACGCTGCGTCGCGCCGACCAGCCGGTCGGCGTGCTGGCCCTGCGCCTGCCTCCTGCATCGGCATCGGAGTCGGAATCGGCATCGGAGTCGTCATCGGATTTGGCCCCGGCATCGGTGCCGGCGGCGCGGACTGCGCCCGATTCCGCAGGCCCTTCGCCGGCCGCATCACTGGTGGTGGGCACCGACATGGGCCCGGCGCCGGCTGCCGCGCCCGGGCCGCCGCGGTCGGCCAGGTCCGCGCTTCCACCCCCGACGACGTTCGCGCCGCCGCCGGCCCTCGCGCCGGCGCGCTGGCCGGCGCCGGCCCAGCCGGCCGTGGACGACCTGAGCGCGACACTGCTGCGCAGCGCGATCGCCGCACCCGATCTCGACAGCTGCGCCGCCGGCGTCGCCACCGAGCTCGCGCGCGCGCTGGCGGCCGACCGCGTCGCCGTCGGCGTGGTCGCCAGGCGCTTCGCGCGCGTCGTCGCGCTGTCGCACGGTGCGCAGCTGCGCGAGCAGCAGAGCCTGGCGGCGCAGATCGGCCGCGCGATGGACGAGGCGCTGGACCAGGCCTGCAGCATCCAGCACCCGCAGCACCCGAGCGAGCGAGCGCGCATCACGCTGGCGCACGCCGAGCTGGCAGCGCGGCAGGGATCGGCCGCGGTGCTGACGCTGCCGCTGTTCGCCGGGCTGCAGCCGGTCGGTGCGCTGGTCCTGGAACGCACGCGCGCCGAGCCCTTCGACGCCGCGACGCTGCAACGGCTCGAGTCGCTGGCGGCGTCGCTGGCACCG
>JACPVA010000127.1 GCA_016191995.1 Burkholderiales bacterium
CGCCTCCGTCCGCGCCTGCGCCCGCCGCGGCGCCGGAGCCGGCGGCGGCCCAGGCGCCAGCAGCGGCACAGGCGCCAGCAGCGGCACAGGCGCCTGCCGCATCGCCTGCGCCCGCGGCCGCGCCCGCGGCAGCGGCTCCAGCGGCGGAGCCCGACGGCGGCTTCCTGGCTTCGCTGATGGACAACCCGATCGTGCCTGCGCTGGGCGGGGTCGTCGTCCTGCTGCTGGCCGGGTTGGGCGTCTACCGCCTGCGCGGGCGCATGAAGGGCGGCGCTGTCGCCAGCGGCGAGACCTCGTTCCTCGAGAGCCGCGCCCAGCCCGACTCCTTCTTTGGCGCCAGCGGCGGGCAGCATGTCGACACGCGCGAGGCGCAGCCCTCGGGTGCGCACTCGTCGATGAGCTACTCGCTCAGCCAGCTCGATGCGATCGGCGACGTCGACCCGGTCGCCGAGGCGGATGTCTACCTCGCCTACGGCCGCGACCTGCAGGCCGAGGAGATCCTCAAGGAGGCGCTGCGCGCAACGCCCGAGCGGCAGGCGATCCGGGTCAAGCTGCTCGAGGTCTACGCCAAGCGGCGCGATACCAAGGGCTTCGAGCTGCTCGCCACGCAGCTGTACTCGATGAGCGGCGGCCAGGGCGAGGAGTGGCTCAAGGCGCAGGAGCTCGGCCGCGGCATCGACGCCGACAACCCGCTGTACCAGCCCGGCGGCCAGCCGCAGGCGGCGATGATGCAAGGCGGGCAGATGGTCGAGCCGCTGGGCGCGAGCACGCTGCCGGCGACCCAGAAGCCCGTGTCGTCGCTGCCGCCGGAGATCTCCGGCATGCCGTCGTCGCTCGGACTGGACCTCGACCTCAGCGGCGAACCGACGCGCCCCGGGCTTCAGCCGGGCGACGACGACGCCGGCGTGCTCGTCGACACCTCGCCGACGCCGCTGGACGAGGGCCTCGCGCTCGACCTGCCGGCGCCGCGCGGCGGGCCGGGCGTGGATCTCGACCTCGACCTCGGCAGCGCCGCGACGCTGCCGACGGCGAAGCCCCCGGGCTCGGGATTCGGTGCGCTGGACTTCGACCTCGATGCCGCGACCCCGGCGACGCAGCCGGCACGAATCGACGCGCCGGCGACGCAGCCGCTTCCGGGCCTCGACTTCGCGCCGTCGCAGCCGGGCGCGACGCCGAGCGATTTCGGCGCCATGAGCGATGCCGAGAGCCTGTCGCGCAAGATGGACCTGGCCGAGGAATTCCGCCAGATCGGCGATATCGAGGGCGCGCGCGACCTGCTCGAGGAGGTCGTCGCGAAAGCCGAGGGGGCGCTCAGGACCAAGGCGCAGGGCATGCTCGACCGCCTTGCCTGAGGACAGGACGGCGCAGCCGACTCCCGCGGCCGGGTTGCCCGGCAACGACGACGCGGACGATGCTGCACGCGGCGTGCTGCCCGACCCTGCGCGCCGCATCGCGCTGGGGGTCGGTTATCGCGGCAGCGCCTACCACGGTTGGCAGTCGCAGCCCGATGGCTGCACGGTGCAGGACCAGCTGGAGCTGGCGCTGGCGCGCTTCGCGGATGCGCCGATACGAACGATCTGCGCCGGCCGCACCGACGCCGGGGTGCACGCGATCAACCAGGTCGTGCACTTCGACGCCCCGGTCGTGCGCGAGCCGTTCTCGTGGGTGCGCGGCAGCAACCGCTGGCTGCCGCCGGATATCGCCGTCCAGTGGTGCCGCCCGGTGCCGCCCGGCTTCCATGCCCGCAACAGCGCGCGCGGGCGGCGCTACCGTTACCTGCTGATCGAGTCGCCGGTGCGTCCGGCGTTGGAGGCAGGGCTCGCCGGATGGGTCTTCCGCGCGCTGGACGGCGATGCGATGCGAGCCGCGGCCGCGTGCCTGATCGGCAGCCACGACTTCAGCAGCTTCCGCGCCGCCGGATGCCAGGCCGACAGCCCGGTCAAGACCCTGCGCACAATCGCGATCCAGCGCCGCGGCGCCTGCTGGCGCTTCGATTTCGACGCCAGCGCCTTCCTGCACCACATGGTGCGCAACATCATGGGCTGCCTGGTCGCGGTCGGCAGCGGGCGGCAGCGCCCTGAATGGATCGCCGAGGTGCTCGCCGCACGCCGTCGCGACGCCGCAGCGCCGACCTTCGGGCCCGAGGGGCTGACCTTCGTCGGCCCGTACTACGATGCGGCCCTCGCCCTGCCGGAGCATGTGCCGGCGATGGACTGGCTGCCGTGAACCCGCCCGAATCCTCCCGAGCCTCGACCGGCGCGGCGCCGGCGTCGGCCGCGCAGGGCCGGGGCGAGCGCGGCGCGGCACCGGCCGACGCCGGCGTAGCGCCGGGCCCTGGCGCCCGGCGCCGCACGCGCATCAAGATCTGCGGCCTGACGCGCGAGGCCGATGTCGACGCCGCGGTCGAGGCCGGCGCCGACGCGGTCGGCTTCGTCCTGTACCCGAAGAGCCCGCGCGCGGTCGACGCCGCGCGCGCCGCCGCCCTGGCGAGGCGGATGCCGCCCTTCGTGACGCCGGTGCTGCTGTTCGTCGACGCCGCGCTGGCGCAGGTCGCGGCCGCGCTGCAGGCGCTGCCGCACGCGCTGCCGCAGTTCCACGGCGACGAGACCCCGGCGCAGTGCGAGGCCGCCGGCCGCGCCTACCTGCGCGCGCTGCGGATCCGCCCCGCTGCGGGCGTGGGGGCGCCGGCCTCGCAGGTCGATTTGCTAGACTGCGCCCGCGCCCACCCCCGGGCCGCGGCGCTGCTGCTGGACGCCTGGGCCGAAGGCTACGGGGGCGGCGGAAAGGTCTTCGATTGGTCCGTGATCCCTCCCGGCCTGCCCTGTCCGGTCGTTTTGTCTGGTGGGTTGAATCCCGCCAATGTCGGCGATGGCATCGCTCGCGTGCGGCCCTGGGCCGTTGACGTGAGCTCCGGCGTGGAGAGCGCGAAAGGCATCAAGGATGCCGCGCTGATGCGCCGGTTCTGCCAGGCGGTGCGCGATGCCGACGCCGCGCTGGCCGCCCCCTGAATCACGGATCCCCGATGTTCGACTACCACCAGCCCGACGCGCGCGGCCATTTCGGCCCCTACGGCGGCAGCTTCGTTGCCGAGACCCTGGTGCACGCGCTTGACGAACTCGTCGCCGCCTACGACGCGGCGCGCCGCGACACGGCCTTCATGGCCGAATACCACCACGAGCTGCGCCACTTCGTCGGCCGCCCGAGCCCGGTCTACCACGCCGCGCGCACCAGCCGCGAACTCGGCGGCGCGCAGATCTGGCTCAAGCGCGAGGACCTCAACCACACCGGCGCGCACAAGGTCAACAATACGATCGGGCAGGCGCTGCTGGCGCGGCGCATGGGCAAGCCGCGCGTGATCGCCGAGACCGGCGCCGGCCAGCATGGTGTCGCCACCGCCACCGTCTGCGCGCGCTACGGCATGCGCTGCATCGTCTACATGGGCAGCGAGGATGTCGCGCGCCAGAGCCCGAATGTCTACCGCATGCAGCTGCTCGGCGCGACCGTGGTGCCGGTCGAGTCGGGATCCCGGACGCTGAAGGACGCGCTCAACGAGGCGATGCGCGACTGGGTGACGAATGTCGAGGACACCTTCTACATCATCGGCACCGTCGCCGGCCCGCACCCCTACCCGACGATGGTGCGCGACTTCCAGCGCGTAATCGGCGACGAATGCCTGCTGCAGATGCCCGAGCTGATCGGCCGCCAGCCCGACGCGGTGCTGGCCTGCGTCGGCGGCGGCAGCAACGCGATGGGGATCTTCTACCCGTATATCGCGGACGAGAGGGTGCGGCTGATCGGCGTCGAGGCCGCCGGGAAAGGTCTGGCGACGGGGCGGCACGCGGCGTCGCTGCTGGCCGGCAGCCCCGGAGTGCTGCACGGCAACCGCACCTACCTGCTGCAGGACGACGACGGCCAGATCCGCGAGACGCACTCGGTCTCGGCCGGCCTGGACTACCCCGGCGTCGGCCCCGAGCATGCGTATCTCAAGGATATCGGCCGCGCCGACTATGTCGCCATCACCGACGACGAGGCGCTCGCCGCCTTCCACCACCTGTGCCGCACCGAGGGCATCATCCCGGCGCTGGAATCCAGCCACGCCTTCGCGCATGCGATGAAGCTCGCGCCGACGATGCGGCCCGACCAGCATATCCTGGTCAACCTCTCGGGGCGTGGCGACAAGGATATCGGCACCGTCGCCGACCTCTCGCACGCCGACTTCTTCTGCCGGCCGTCGTGCCGGGTGCAGAGCGAGTCGGTGCGGGGGGCTGCGCGATGAGCCGCATCGCTTCGACCTTCGCCGCGCTCGGCGCGCGCGGGCGCAAGGCGCTGATCCCCTTCGTCACCGCCGGCGACCCTTACGCCGATGCGACGCCGGAGATCATGCACGCGCTGGTGGCCGGCGGCGCCGATGTAATCGAGATCGGCGTGCCGTTCTCCGACCCGATGGCCGACGGCCCGGTGATCCAGCAGGCCGGCGAGCGCGCGCTGGCGCGCGGAATCGCCCTGGCGCAGGTGCTGGCGATGGTGCGCGACTTCCGGCGCGACGACGACGCCACGCCGGTCGTTCTGATGGGCTATGCAAATCCGGTCGAACGCTACGAGCAGCGCCACGGTGGCGGCAGCTTCGTGCGCGATGCCGCCGCCGCCGGGGTCGACGGCATGCTCGTCGTCGACTACCCGCCCGAGGAGTGCGAGGACTTCGCCGCCGCGCTGAAGGCGGCCGGCCTCGACCTGATCTTCCTGCTCGCGCCGACCTCGACCGACGCGCGCATCGCGCAGGTCGGCCGTCTGGCCAGCGGCTACGTGTACTATGTATCGTTGAAGGGCGTGACCGGCGCCGGCCACCTCGATACGGCCGCGGTGGCGGCGATGCTGCCGCGCATCCGCGCCGGGGTGGCGCTGCCGGTCGGCGTCGGTTTCGGCATCCGCGACGCCGCCAGCGCGCAGGCGGTCGGCGCGGTCGCCGACGCCGTCGTCATCGGCACCCGGCTGGTGCAGATCCTGCAGGAGCAGCCGCGCGAAGAGGTGGCCGCCGCGGCGCGGGGCTTCATGGCGCAGATCCGCCAGGCGCTGGACGCCTTGCCTGCGCGCTGAACGCCGGGTGAGGGCCGATTGAGGGCCGAACGGGGTCCGAGTGAATGTCGAGCGATGGACGAGCTGGCGCCGGCCGCGCCCGGCGCGCCGCCGCGAACGAGGAGCGAGGACATGAGCTGGTTCGAGAAGCTGCTGCCGCCGAAGATCCAGAACAGCGGCGCCGCGTCGCGCAGGGCCATCCCGGAAGGGCTGTGGAGCAAATGCCCGGCGTGCGAGACGGTGCTGTACAAGACCGACCTCGAGGGCAACCTCGAGGTCTGCCCGAAGTGCGGCCAGCACCAGCGCATCGGCGCGCGCGCGCGCATCGACGCCTTTCTCGACGCCGAGGGCCGCTGGGAGATCGGCCAGGAGGTGCTGCCGGTCGACGCGCTGAAGTTCAAGGACAGCAAGAAGTACCCCGAGCGGCTGAAGGCGGCGCTGGAGGCCACCGGCGAGACCGACGCCCTGGTCGTGATGGGCGGCGCGGTGATGAGCGTGCCGCTGGTCGTCGCCTGCTTCGAGTTCGAGTTCATGGGCGGGTCGATGGGCTCGGTCGTCGGCGAGCGCTTCGTGCGCGGGGTCGAGGCCGCGCTGGCGCAGAAGATCCCCTTCGTCAGCTTCGCCGCCACCGGCGGCGCGCGCATGCAGGAGGGGCTGCTCAGCCTGATGCAGATGGCCAAGACGAATGCCGCGCTGACCCGGCTCGCCAAGGCCAGGCTGCCCTATGTCAGCGTGCTGACCGACCCGACGATGGGCGGTGTGTCGGCCGGCTTCGCCTTCGTCGGCGATGTCGTCATCGCCGAGCCGCGCGCGCTGGTCGGATTCGCCGGCCCGCGCGTGATCGAGAATACGGTGCGCGAGAAGCTGCCCGAGGGATTCCAGCGCGCCGAGTTCCTGCAGTCCAAGGGGGCGCTGGACATGATCGTCGACCGCCGCCAGATGCGCGAGACGATCGCCAGGCTGCTGGCCAAGATGCAGCGCCTGAGCGCCGACGCGGTCGCCGCCTGATCGGCGCCGCAGCGGCACGGCAGCCGCCGATGGCGCGCCCGCGGCCCGCGTCCCAGCCCATCCCGACCCCCCGATGACGACGCCGCGCACGCTGGCGCAGTGGCTCGCGCATGCCGAGGCGCTGCACCCGAAGGCCATCGACCTCGGCCTGGAGCGCGTGCGCGAGGTCGCCACGCGGCTCGCGCTGCGCTTCGAGGCGGCGATCGTCAGCGTCGCCGGCACCAACGGCAAGGGATCGACCTGCGCGCTGATCGATTCGATCGCGCGCGCCGCCGGCTGGCGCGTCGGGCTGTACGCGAGCCCGCACCTGCTGCACTTCGAGGAGCGCTGCCGCATCGGCGGCGTGCCGGTGGCCGGCGAGTCGCTCATCGAGCATTTCGAGGCCGTCGAGCGCGCGCGCGGCGACATCACGCTGACCTGGTTCGAGTTCACGACGCTGGCGATCCTGCGCCGGCTCGCGCACGCGAGGCTGGACCTGGTGGTCCTCGAGGTGGGGCTGGGCGGCCGGCTGGACGCGGTCAATATCGTCGACGCCGACGTGGCCGTCGTCACCAGCATCGCGCTCGACCACATGGAGTATCTCGGCCCCGACCGCGAGTCGATCGGGCGCGAGAAGGCGCATGTGATGCGACCGGGCCGGCCGGCGATCGTCGCCGACCCCGATCCGCCGGCCAGCGTGCTCGCGCATGCGCAGGCGATCGGCGCCGACCTGTGGCTGATCGGGCGCGACTTCGGCCACACCGGCGACCGCCAGCAATGGTCCTGGGCCGGCCGCGGCCGGCGCTACCACGCGCTGGCCTACCCGGCGCTGCGCGGCGCCAACCAGCTGCTCAACGCGTCGGCGGCGATCGCCGCGCTGGAGTCGATCCGCGCGCGGCTGCCGATCGGCGCGCAGGCCGTGCGCAACGGGCTGGCGCAGGTCGAGCTGGCCGGGCGGTTCCAGATCGTCCCCGGGCAGCCGACGCTGGTGCTCGACGTCGCGCACAACCCGCACGCGGTCGCGGTGCTGGCGCGCAACCTCGATGCGATGGGATTCCACCCGCGCACCTTCGCGGTCTGCGGCGCGATGCGCGACAAGGCGCTGGCGGAGATGATCGCCATCGTCGCGCCGCAGGTCGACGGCTGGCATTTCTGCGACCTGCCGACGCCGCGCGCGGCGCGCGCCGCCGAGCTCGCGGCGCTGCCACGCCCGCCCGGGCCGGCGGGTCGGGGTCGGCGACGATCGCCGGCCGGCCCGGTC
>JACPVA010000128.1 GCA_016191995.1 Burkholderiales bacterium
CCGAATGGCACGACCTCGGTGCTGCCCACTTCGACCGCGCCGACGCCGCAAAGACCGCCAATCGACTGATCCGCAGGCTCCAGCAGATCGGTTACAAGGTCGAGGCCACACCGGCTTGACGTTGGACGTTTCATTTCAGTGTTCCTCCTGGGGTGAGGCCGCGGCGAACGGGTTCAGCACGCGCACGCCATCGTAGACCTGGCCGTGCGCCATGTCCTCGCTGACGACGACGCCGGCGCCGAGCCGCCGTGCCGCGCACAGGATGGCCGCATCCCAGTGCGACAGGTAGTGCAGGTGACGCAACGCCAGCGCCTGCAGCACGATATCGCGGTCGACGGCGACGACCGGGCGCCGCGCGGCGATGCGCTCGACGAAGGCCTGCACGGCGGTCGGCAGCAGGCCATGGCGCGGCTGCCGCGCCTGGGCGTAGAACTCCATCAGCACCTGCGTCGACAGCCCCCAATCGCTGCGCGCGACCCAGCCGCGCGCGAGCTCGCGCTTGGCCGCGTGGCCGGCACTGAGCGAGGTCGCGTAGACCAGGATGTTGGTATCGAGAAAGTACGGTGCGGTCATGGCTCGCGGCCCGATGCGGGGCCGGCGGCCGGCCCGGCCGCGGCGGCCTCGGCCTGGCGGGTGTCGAAGTCCAGCTCGCGAACCAGCCTGCGATCGTGCCGCTGCGCGCGGGTCAGCAGCGGTGCGTCGCCCCAGCGGCTGCCGGCGACGATGGCATCGAGCTCGGTCAGCAGTTCGTCGCCGGCTCCGGCCCCGGCAGACTGGCCGTCGCGGTCCGGCGCGCGCCCGGGCATGACGCTGTAGGCGGGAGGATCCTCGCGCGCCGGAACGACCTGGGGCTCGGGCGGCACCAGCACCGCGGGGGTCGCCGAGCGGTAGGGCGCGGCCGCCATGCCGACCCCGGCCGCCGCGGCAGCCTCGATGATCGCCATCAGCTCGCGCTGCAAGGACCGATGGTTGGCCGCGGCGCGCGCGCGCAGACGCTGCGCGAGATCCTCGGGCACGTCCTTGATCGACAGACTGACACCCATGACCGCCTCCACATCGGAACCATGGCGCCATTCTGGCGCCACCCCGCCTGTCGTGCAAGCCGCACCGGCCCGCCCGCATCGGGGGCCACGGGCACCGCGGGCGCATCGAGCGTCCACGGCGCGTCAGGCGCCTTCGACCCGGCAGTGCCGCGTCAGTAGCGGTAGCTGTCGGCCTTGTACGGCCCCTCGACCGGCACCCCGATATAGGCCGCCTGCGCCTCGGTCAGCGTCGTGAGGCGCGCGCCGACCTTCTTCAGGTGCAGCCGCGCGACCTTCTCGTCCAGGTGCTTGGGCAGGGTGTAGACCTTGCCCTTCTCGTAGAAGTCGCGGTGCGTGAACAGCTCGACCTGCGCGATCGTCTGATTGGCGAAGCTCGAGCTCATCACGAAGCTCGGGTGGCCGGTGGCGCAGCCCAGGTTGACCAGACGCCCGCGCGCGAGCAGGATGATCCGCTTGCCGTCGGGGAAGATCACGTGGTCGACCTGCGGCTTGATCGGCTCCCACTCGCACTCGCGCTCGAGCGCGGCGACGTCGATCTCGTTGTCGAAGTGGCCGATGTTGCAGACGATCGCCTGATCCTTCATCGCCGCCATGTGCTCGAAGCGGATGACGTCGCGGTTGCCGGTCGCGGTGACGAAGATGTCGGCCTTGTCGGCGGCGTCGTCCATCGTCACGACGCGGTAGCCCTCCATCGCCGCCTGCAGCGCGTTGATCGGGTCGACCTCGGTCACCCAGACCTGCGCCGACAGCGCGCGCAGCGCCTGCGCGCTGCCCTTGCCGACATCGCCGTAGCCGCAGACGACCGCGACCTTGCCGGCGACCATGACGTCGGTGGCGCGCTTGATCGCGTCGACCAGGCTCTCGCGGCAGCCGTAGAGGTTGTCGAACTTGCTCTTGGTGACGCTGTCGTTGACGTTGATGGCGCGGAACATCAGCGTGCCGCGCGCGCTCATCTCCTTGAGCCGGTGCACGCCGGTCGTCGTCTCCTCGGTGACGCCGAGGATCTGCGCGCTCTTGCGGCTGTACCAGGTCGGGTCGGACGCGAGCCGCGCCTCGATGGCGGCGAACAGCTCGCGCTCCTCCTCGCTGCCGGGGTTGGCGATCGCGGACGGGTCCGTCTCGGCGCGCTTGCCCAGGTGCATCAGCAGCGTCGCGTCGCCGCCGTCGTCGAGGATCATGTTCGGGCCTTCGACATCGCTGCCCGGGGCACCGGCAGGGGCCCCCTTCGGTCCCTGTCCGAACTCGAAGATGCGGTGCGTGTAGTCCCAGTAGTCCGCCAGCGTCTCGCCCTTGTAGGCGAATACCGGCGTGCCCTGCGCCACCAGCGCCGCGGCGGCGTGGTCCTGCGTGCTGAAGATATTGCACGAGGCCCAGCGCACCTCGGCGCCGAGCGCCTGCAGCGTCTCGACCAGCACCGCGGTCTGGATCGTCATGTGCAGGCTGCCGGCGATGCGCGCGCCCTTCAGAGGCTGCTGCGGCGCGAACTCGGCGCGGATCGCCATCAGGCCGGGCATCTCGGTCTCGGCGATGCGGATTTCCTTGCGGCCGAAGCCGGCCAGCGAGAGGTCGGCGATCGCGTGGTCGGCGGCGGCGGCGGGTTTGAGAACGGCATTCATGTCGGTCGGCTCCTGGTCGGGTGAGGACCCTGCACGACCGGCCGGCCGGTGCGCCGCCATCGGTGGCTCACCCGGCGCCGGCGCCCTCGATCGGGTCGGCCGTGCAGGTGAGCGCGGTTGCAATGGAAGGATTCCGAGCCTGGCCCCCGGGCGCGGGGGTTGCAACGCTCCTCGGAATGCACGGCATTGTAGGGGCGCGCGGCCATCCTGCGCAGTGTCGCGGGCATGCCGCCGCGCGGCACGGCGACGAACTGCACGCCGCGCGCCGTCGCGGGCCGCGGGCGTGCCAGACTGTCGGCATGGACAGCCCCGACGACGCCCCCGCGAAGGCCGCCGAGGCGGTTCCGGGGCCGGCCGCCCCGGCCGCAGGCTCGCCGGCCGCCCCGGCCGCAAGCGGACCGGCCGCCCCGGCACGGGCGACGGGCGCACGCCCGCGGCCGCTGGCCGACGCCCCCGCGGGCACCTGGTCCGACGTCGCCGGCGTGCTGACCGATATCGACGACACGCTGACGCGCGACGGCGCGATCGAGCCGGTCGCGCTCGACGCGCTGCACGCGCTGGCCGCGGCCGGCGTGCCGGTGATCGCCGTCACCGGCCGCCCGATGGGCTGGAGCCGGCCCTTCGCCGCCGCCTGGCCGCTGCGCGCGATCGTGGCCGAGAACGGCGCCGTCATGCTGTGGCGCGACGCCGGCGGCGCGCTGCAGGTCGGCTATGCGCAGGACGAGGCCACGCGCGCGGCCAACGCGCGGCGCCTGCAGGCCGCGGCGGCGCGCATCCTGGCCGAGCTGCCGGAAGCGCGGCTCGCGCTGGACAGCCCGGGCCGTGTGACCGACATCGCGATCGACCACGCCGAGCACGCGCGGCTGGACCCCGGCCAGATCGCGCGTGTCGTCGCGCTGATGCACGCGCAGGGCCTGCACGCCACCGTCAGCTCGATCCACGTCAACGGCTGGTTCGGCGCGCACGACAAGTGGAGCGGTGCCTGCTGGGCGGTGCGCGAGCGGCTGGCGCGCACGCTGCCCGACGAGGTCGACCGCTGGGTCTATGTCGGCGACTCGACCAACGACCAGGCGATGTTCGCGCGCTTCGCGCGCAGCGTCGGCGTGGCCAACCTGCTCGACTTCGCCGACCGGCTGCACACCTGGCCGGCGTGGATCAGCGCCGGCGCGCGCGGCGCCGGGTTCGCCGAGCTGGCCGCGGCGCTGCTGGCGGCGCGAGCCA
>JACPVA010000129.1 GCA_016191995.1 Burkholderiales bacterium
GAGCCTCATGGAGGCCATCACGCCGCGCGATGCGCGTCATGCGCGCGTGCTCAAGGGCTGGCGGGAACGGTGCGCGGCATCAGGTGCCGCCACGGGGTTCTGCTGCGCCGGTGCGCTTCTGGAGTGCCCAGCCGTCATCGCGGGGATGGGGCTGGCAAGGACCGGGCAGTTCACTGCTGTGGTGGATGACTCGGCACGCTCGCGGCGTCGATCCTTCTGGAGGTCGAGGCCGGTCGCGCCACCCGTTCGGGACGGGAACTTCGGTTGAAGGCACGAGGCAGGTAACGACTGCGACGCCTGCGATGCTCGTCTTCTTCGAGAGGACGGAGCGGGCCAGGAGCCCTCGGGAGCCCACAGTGGAAACCGCGACGCCGGCCACGGTCAAGGCCGCGTGCGCGGCGCCTGCCGCAAGACCCCTGATCGGGCGGCCCTTGGGGCAGGCAGTTGACGGCACGAGATTCAGCGGCAGGGCCCGTCTAGCGTGGCAATGGCCCGGATCGCCAGCAACGGCGCGGGGTTGACAGGCAAGGCTGCCGCCTCAGGTACCTCGCGCTGCCGTCGATCTGGCTGGCGCGTCCACGGCCTGTCCGCGCGAGTCGAACTGGACGGGGGTTGAAAGTCCCGCGCGAGGTGAGACCGTGGTGACAGAAGTGCGGCCTGAGAACGGGCTCATGGCGAGCCGCGGGGCGCCTTCTGTCGCTGCGATGCAGTTCCGCTGATCCTGCATTGGCACTGAAGTCGAAAGACGCGCCGATTCGAGGCCATTGAGCGTGGAGAACGCGGCCCGGTGCGGCGACGCTGATCAGCCTTTCAAAGGCAGGCAACTGCGCCAGGGAGCAACGCATGGAACTCATCGTCAGAGCCGTGGATGTCGGGTCAGGCAACACGAAATTCGTCACCGGCATCTCGGGAGCCGACATCCGATGTGCCAGCTTCCCATCGGTCGCTTATCCGTCGAGCGCCGACACGTCGGCGATGCCTGCCGCGGAGAAGCGCAAGACGGTCTGCATCCCTGTCGGCTCCTTGTTCTATGAGGTGGGTCCGGACATCCACCTGGCCGCGGACACGTTCCGCGCGAAGCAGTTGCACGACGAGTACACCGAGTCGCCGGAGTACATGGCGCTGCTGCGCGGGGCGCTGTCGATGATGAAGGTGCCGCACATCGACCTGCTCGTCGTCGGGCTGCCCGTCGCGCTGCTGGCACTGAAGAAGGCGGCACTCGAGAAGGCGATGACGGGCAGCCACGAGATTGCGGCGGGACGGACCATCACGGTCCGCAAGGCACTGGCGGTGGCGCAGCCGCAGGGTGCGCTCGTCCACTACGCGGCCGAGCACGAGAAGTTGGCCTCGATCGGCACGGAGCAGAGCCTGGTCATCGACCCGGGATCGAGGACCTTCGACTGGCTGGTCTGCCGCGGCATGCGGCTGGTGCAGAAGCAGTCGCACTCGATCAACCGGGGAATGTCCGACGTGCTTCGCCTGATGGCGGCCGAGATCTCGAAGGACATCGGGACACCCTACCGCGACTACGACGCCATCGACCTCGCCCTGCGGACCGGCAAGGCGCCGGTCATCTTCCAGAAGCCCTACGACATGAAACGGCACCTGCCCATCGCCGAAAGCGTGGCACAGCAGGCCGTGTCGACGATGCGCCAGTGGATCGAGACACCCGAGAGCCTGCAGAACATCATCCTCGTCGGCGGCGGCGCGTTCCTCTTCAAGAAGGCCGTGAAGGCCGCCTTCCCCAAGCACAGGATCCACGAGGTGAAGGAGCCCCTTTACGCGAACGTGAGGGGCTTCCAGCTGGCCGGGCAGAACTACGCTATGACGTCGCTCGCGACGCCGGCGCCTTCGGATCGTGCACCAGGGGGTGGTGCATGAGCGCGCAGGAACGCGGAGCCCTTCGACCGATCCGGCTGGTGTTCGAGCTCTCGCGCGAGGAGAACCCGCGCCTGTTCGATGAACTGAGCCAGTTTCGGCAGGGGCGCAAGCGGGTCAACCGTCTGCGTCTGCTGGCCTACGACGGCCTGCTGGCGCAGCACGGCGTGTTTGCGATGGCTAGCCTGCAGACGCCCGACACCGTCAAGGTCCCGAAGGAGCCTGACGTGCAACAGGCCGCTGCGGTGACGAACGGGCTGTTTCAGCCTGCCATTCCGGAATGAAGGTCGACAAGCGTCGACGCCGGGCTGGACGCAGGTCGATCGTGGACGGGAACCCGACCGAACGGGCGCTCAGCGCCTCCCGGCTGGCCGAGATGGGATTTTGCGAGCGGTGGGTCGTCCTTGAGCAGCGGCATGGCCGCCCCCGTTCCAGACCGCTGCAAGTGGCCCGGGAGCGCGGATTGGTCTGCCATGCGCGATTCGAACGTCAGGCGAGGCTGGCCATGGGTGTTGGCCGTGTGCCGCCACCTGGGCCGAAGGGGCGCTGCTTCGTCGCCACCCTGGCCTTCGGCGAGGGATGGCAGACACAGACACTCCGCCACTTCCGGGATGCCGTGCTGCGACGCCGAGGCTGGGGACGGTCGATCGTGTACCACTACTACCGCGCCGGTCCCCGCATCTGCGCGGTGCTTGAAGCGTCTCCGGCACTTCTCGGATGCATGCGATGGCTGCTCGGGCAGGCCGCTTGGCTGTGGAGGTGGTGGTCACGAGAGGCTGGACGATGAACATGATCGAAGTCGTACTGGCGATGATGATTCTTGCCGTCGTGATCGGCTTCGTCGGATGGGTCATCGCTGGCAGGCGCGCTGCGGCCGAGGAGCGGAGGCAGAGACCGGCGCGCCTCCGGGATGCCGAGCTGGTCTTCGTCGAGAGGCAGTTCAGGTCGTCGGGTCGCTGGCCGGTCGTCGCACGCGTCGACAGGGTCTATCGGAATCCATCGGGGATCCTGGTGCTCGTGGAGTTGAAGACCCGTGCGAGCCCAATGGTGACGCGTTCGGATGTCATCCAGCTGTCGGCGCAGCGAATGGCGATGGAGGACGAACTGCACGTCACCGTCGCCGATGAAGCCTACGTGCTGATTCCTCGGGGGCATCGGGGCACCTCGCTGATTCCTCTGCCTGTCAACCTCATGGCCCGGGAGGAGGTCGAGGACCTGATGCGCCGACGGGAAGCGTTGCAGCGCGGACTGGTCGAGCCTCGTTGGCCCGCAAGCCAGCGGACTTGCCGTGCCTGCGGGTTTCGCGATCGATGTGGGCTGGCACCGTAGGTGGCGCCACGACACTTCAGGCGAAGGGTTCAGTGTTCGCTGATCCGACGGGTCGCCTCATGGGACGACAAGCAGTAGCCGCCGGTGTACGACGCGCGGCACCAGCGGCGAGTGCGGTAGAGGCGGAACATGCCCGATGCCGTTGCTCGCCGGCGATGCCTGAACGAAGATGCGCATGTCGACGTACTCGAATGGAGAGCAGCATGGAAAGGCTCACGACCACAGTCTTCAACAGCGACGACGGCCAGGCCGTGCGCATTCCTGCAGAGTTCCGACTCGACGCTGACCATGTCAGCATCTCGCGTAACAAGTCGGGCGATCTGGTGATCCATGCCTTGCAGGCCTCGCGCGGCGCTGCGCTGCTCGAGGCCCTGCGAGCCGTGAGCGAGGCGGACGTTGACTTGGTTGCAGCGTTGGAGGCTGGACAGGCCGGCCAGCGACTCCTGAGGGGGTGCGAGGCTCTGTGATCTGAGTGCGTGAAGGCGCTTCAGCCGCTGATCACAGCACGCCTCGAAACCCGGCGAGGCCCTTCACCGTCTGCGTGAGGCCCTGCCGAAGCAGGATGTCGAGGTAGCGATCGACGTCGATCGGCGGGTTCTTCAACTGCTGTCGCTGCCGCTGTGCAGCGGCGACCACCGCGGCCGGGTCGAGATCGAAGAGGTTCTCTACGAACAGATCCGGGTGTTGGGCCTCCAGACCGAAAGTACCCAGTACGTCGGCCGGGAAGTCGCGCTCGTTGAAGGTCACGATCACGCTGGCGTGACAGCGGATGGCTGCAGCGAGGACATGCCGGTCCCCAGAGTCGGGAAGGGTCAGACCTTCAATCAAGACCTCGTGCCCGGTCACCCGCCCGTCAGGGATCGCCAAGTCCATCAGGTCAGCAGTGCGATCAAGTTGCTCGGCCGTGATGTCGGGCCGGTTCTTGATCAGGTTCCGCTTCCACTCATCGTGGATCTGGGCGCTCCAGCGCGCACGAAAGCGCCCGGACAGGGCCAGCCACATGAGGAAATCGCGCAGCGGCGCCGGATACAGCACGCAGGCGTCGTAGACCGCGGTGAACGGCGAACTCCTCACTCGTAGCCCAGTTGAAGTTCCTGTGCCTGCTTCGCGAGCGCCTCCATCGCCTGCGCACTCGCACGATCCTGTTCGGTCTTGAAGGCCATCAGGTCCACGAAGCGGATGCGCCGATGCTTGCCGGCTTTGTGAAAGGCCAAAGCACCGCTCTCCAACAGCTTGACGAGATGGGGGCGGGACACGTTCAACATGTCAGCGGCCTCCTGTGTCGTCAGCTCGGCATGGATCGGCACGACCTTGACCGCATTGCCTTCGGCCAACTCCGACAGGACGTCGACCAGCAAGCGGAGGGCGGACGTGGGCAGTTCGACCTGGTGGGCCTGGTTCTTCGCGTCGAAGATCTGGATGCGCTGGGTCTCGAACTGCGTGCTCAGGAAGGCGGCCAGGGCACGCTGGCTCTCCACTGCCGCGGCAACTTCGCGCTCGACAGGCAGTGCGGTTTCCAGGGCTTGGGCGCGGGTCATGGCGTGTTCCGGATCAAGGTCGGTGCCAGGATCTTAATCGAAACAAACGAAAATCGCAACAAACGAAACGACGCCGCGTCGTCTGGATCCTGCTTGGTGTCGCCCAGCAATCCAAAGGCCGTCGTGTAGCGGAGGTCGGCGTGGGCTTCCGCCCGAACCGCCAAGCGCCATCGACGACGACGGATCAGTGTTCGGTGTCGCGCGGCGGATTGGGGTCGTTGCCGGGCTTGATCGTGTCCTTGCTGACGATCTTGCCCTTGACGCCCATCGTCGTCAGTTCGCCACCGCCCTGGTTGCCCAGCATGCGCCGGGCCGCCTCCTGGGCCTCCGCTTGGGTGGTGTGGACCGAGGAAGCGCGTTCCGCGTCCTGCCTCTTGTTCTGCCAAGTGCCATCGTCCCGTCGAGAGACAGTGCGGTCCTGAGGTTTGCTCATCGCGTAATCCAATCTGAAGCTGGTAGCCTCAAGACTGTATAAAAGAACAGTCAACCGCTCAAGAGACCGGCGCTTGAGCTTCGATTGCCAGGTGGGCGATGACCGTTGCGACGGCAGCCCGCGAGAGGTTTCACCGCAGGGTCCTTGCTGCTACATTGGAGGCGATCCTGCTCAGTGTTCGGCCAAGTGACAAGCGTGCATCTGGCCCCACCCATGAAAGTTGGAGGATTTCCGATGGAGGGTCCTTTGACGGGAGATGGAGGGTGCCAGCGGGGCCGGAGCGTTATGCGACGCGGACTTAGGCGCGATTTCCATGTGATGATCGACCACATGTGAGGCCGTCCCGGCGCGTCGGTTGACGCCCCGCAAGCCCCTGATTTCGTCGAAGAAGTCAGGGGCTTCGTCGTTTCAGCATGTCTCACGGCAGACCCCGAGACCCCGCCATTCTGGAGCGGAGATCGACGGCGGACGGGGCCCGAAGCGGCTCAGATTTCTCCACCTGGAGGTGGCTGAAGGGTGTCGGGGGACGGCGCCGCGGCGCTTCGTCGCACCTCGATCTGCGGGCCAGCATCGTCTTCCAGCCGCTGCAGCCGGCGCTGCGCGCCGGCTGCAGCGGCTCACCGTGGGGGCCCGATGACGCGCACGGGCTGCGGTTGCAACCCGGGGGAGTCGGCGAAGCGGTAGACGAGCGCGCCGCCTGCGCTGCCGGTCATCCGGATCTCGCAACTGCTGCCGCCGGCCAGTGCGGTACCGACGCGGCAGCCCGCGTCGGACGGCAGGCGCCAGTCGCCTTCGGCACGCAACTGCACGATGCGCGCCGGCGGGTCGCGGTCGGAGCGCGGGTTGTGGATGAGGATGCGGTCCGACCGCACCTCCGCCCGGCCGTCGCGAAGCGTGACCAGCCAGCGCCGGATCTCTTCCAGGGCCTCGTCGGTGAGCGACGGGTCGGCGAGCGCATTGTCCATCATGCCGCCGACACGCGGCTGTGTCATCGCGCGCCGCAGCGCGGCGCCGTCGGCGGCGGCCGCACCCGCGGCGACGATGCGACCCCGCTTCGGGTCGTCACTCAGCGCCGGTGGTCGACCGTGGCAATAGATGCAGCCTTGCGCACGATCACCGAACGGCGTCGTATAGGCGGCGGGCTCGGCGCCGGCGGGAGCCGCGGCAGTCGGCGGTGCCGGTCGGACCGCGGCCGCCTCCGGTGGCGTGGTGGCTTTCGGCGGCGCGTCGAGCTCGTCGATCAGGGCCCGCGCCCAGCCGCGGTGGGAGGTGAAGAAGTAGACCTTCCAGACCTTCCCCTCGCGGCGCAACCGCGCCAGCGACGGATCGCGGTCGAAGCTCATCGCGTACTTGCCGTCCTTCAGCGGCAGGATGCCGACCCGCTGCTTCAATTGCACGGCGACGCTGCCGTCGGCGAGTGGCTTGATGCGCACGACCTCCCAATGCAGGTCGGAGTTGCGGATGTTGTAGTCGAACATTCCGAGCACCTTGTCGCGGCCGACAAAACGCTTGTAGAAACTGTCGTCGGCCTCGCTGAACCAGACGTCGGCAGTCAGGC
The DNA here is from genome assembly GCA_016191995.1 of Burkholderiales bacterium. Taxonomy (GTDB): domain Bacteria; phylum Pseudomonadota; class Gammaproteobacteria; order Burkholderiales; family Burkholderiaceae_C; genus Rubrivivax. The sequence continues at coordinate 6,737 of JACPVA010000129.1, forward strand.
AGTCGCCGAAGGCCCTGGGCTCGTGGTCGTTCCAGCCGGCCACGCAGCGCTGCAGCGCCTCGCGCACGGCGGCCTCGTCGACGGCGGCCGCCGGTGCAACGGCCGCCGCCAGGCCGATGGCGGCGGCGGCCAGCAGGCGGCGCGGAGAAGCGCCCGTCATCGCCTGGCGGCCGTGGTCGGGTCGATTACCGCCACGATCGGCGTGATGCGGTTCGCCGGAAAGCCCGAGCGCGCCGCGTGCTCGCGGATCAGCGCTTCGCTGGGCGCCTGGTAGGCACAGTACATCTTGTCGCCGGCGACGTAGGTCTGTACCCACTGGATATCGGGCCCCATTTCACGCAGTACGGCGTTGGACTTGGCGGCGCCGCCGCGAAGGTCCTCGGCGCTCATCTTGCTGGCTCCGGGGATGTCGCGTTCGACCAGAAAGCGCTGTGGCGCACTCGGCTGCGCCAGCGCCGGCAGCGCGGCAATGACGGCAAGAACGGGAAGCAGACGAGTCATGATGAAGACCCCCATGAAATGCGACGCGCCTCGGATCGCTCGTCGCGGATCGGCAGCATGCGCGGCGGCGGGCCGGAAGTCCCGAACGAGTTCCGAAATCGAGCCGAAACGCCTGGGGAAAACCCTCGCACGCAGCGGACGCCACAGGCGAAGACTGGACTACCGTGCAGATCGAACCCGATCCCAGCCTGAAACTGCCACAGCGTCTGGCCTGGCCAGGTTTTGTGCTCGACCGAGCACGTGGCGAACTGCTCGACGCCCAGGGCCGGCCCAGCGGTCTGCGCGCCCAGGCGCTGAAGCTGCTGCTGGTGCTGGGCGAACAGGCCGGGCAAGTGGTGAGCAAGGACGAGCTGATGCGCCGCGTGTGGGGCGGCGTGGTCGTCACCGAAGATTCACTGGTGCAGGCGGTGGGCGACATCCGGCGCGTCCTGAACGATCCGAGGCACGAACGTGTGCGCACGGTGCCGCGCCGCGGCTACCTGCTGGCGGTCGATGCGACGGCCGCTTCGCCAGCGGGTGCACTGCAGCCGGTCGAGCGGAGCCAGCCCTGGTCTTGGCCGGCCGCTCTGGGCGCCGCGCTGCTGCTGCTGGCCATCGGAGTCGTCGCCTGGGCCGTGCTTGCCCGCCCGGGCTCACCCCCGCCGCGCTCGCTGGCGATCCTGCCCTTCGAAAGCGAAGGCGGCACCGAGGACTGGTTCGTGAACGGCGTCAGTGCGGACCTCACGGCGCTGGTCGGCGCCTGGCCGGACCTGCGGCTGATCGGGCGCGGCACGATGGCACGCTACCAGGGCCGCAATGCCGATCCGCGCGCGGTGGCGCGGGAATTGGGCGTGCGCCACGTGCTGACCGGCCGCGCGCGGCGCGACGGCGACCGCGTGCGGCTGGCGGTGTCGCTGATCGACGGCCGTGGCGGCCAGGTGCTGTGGTCGGAACTGCGCGACGTGCCGCGCGCCGGACTCGGGCCGCTGATCGGCGACGTGGCGGGTGGTATCGCGCGCGCGATGCTGGTGGCCTACGGCGACGCGGTGGCGGCCGATGTGCGCGCACTGGCGCCCGATCAGGCCGAGGCCGACGACCTGGCGATGCAAGGCATGGCCGAGCTGCTGCGCGGCGTCTCGCGCGAACACTTCGAGCTCGCGCGTCAGCTGTTCGAGCGCGCGGTGCAGCTCGACCCCGACTCGCGGCGCGGTCTGGCCGGCGTCAGCCTGGCGAATTCCAACCTCGCGCTGTGGGAGTGGGCGGCCGACCGGCCGGCGGCGATAGCGCGTGCCGAGCACGCGCTGGCGCGGCTGGACCTGCTCGCTCCCGAGCTGCTGATGGCCCGCCTGGCGCATGCCAGCCTGGCCAACCTGCGCGGCGACTGGGCCGGCCTGCTGGCCATCGGCGATGCGCTGGTCGAGCATTTCCCGAACGAGCCGGCGTCGCACCACCACCGCTGCTCGGCGCTGCTGCGGCTGGGCCGCTTCGACGACGCCATCGCCGCCTGCGAGCGGGCGATGCGCATCAGCCCGCGCGATTCGCGCGTGGCCACCTGGCAAGGCCTGATCGGCTTCAACCAGTTCCAGCTCGGCCGCCATGCGGCAGCCGAAGAGTCGTTGCGTGCGTCGGTGCTGGCCAATCCGCGCGTGCCGTTCTACGCCGTCGTGCTGGCCGCGGCGCTGGCCGAGCAGGGCCGGCGCGACGAGGCGCTGCGGGTCATCGGCGAGACGGCAGCGCGGCATCCGGCGTACCGGCAGTCCTCGATCGCCAACTACTGGGTTGCCTCCGATGCACGTTTTCTCGCCGGCCGAGAACGCATCGCCGCGCTGGCCGGCGAGCTGGGTCTGCCGCCCTGAGGGCACCCTCCCTGGCCGAATCCTGCCTTGCACCTCCGAGGGTCGGCTCTTCTTCATTCCCCTTTCCACGACGGAATTCACCATACGTCCGTTCCCCGACCTGCTGGTCGCTGCCGTGCTGGCCCTGTCGACCGCGGCCGCGACGGCCCAGGAAACCAAGGTCGCCATCGGCATTTCCGGCTGAACCGGCTTCGCCCCGCTGACCCTGGCCGTGGAAGCGGGCCTGTTCGAGAAGCACGGCCTCGACGTGAGCATCGAGACGATCCCGCCTCACGCGTGTCTTTGACAGCGACATGCCGCACCGCCCGAACTGCGGCGGCGGCGAGTTCAAGATCAGCATGGCGGTGGAAAGCCGCGCCCATCTGGGGGACGCGCTGGCCCTCGTCACTGAAGCGCTGCGCGCGACACCGCAGCGAAGTGGAAGCCCCTGCCGCTCGCCACACGGGCCCGGGCTTCGGGGGTGGGGCTGTCTCGCCCGCGGGCTAGACTCAGTGCCCGGGAAGGTGACGCCCACGCGGCGTGGTCGGCGTTGCGGCGAGAGGAGGACGAGATGGCGGACCGTTCGCGCCTCGCGCACAGCGGCGTGCGGCTGGCGGCACTTTCGGCCGCCGTTGCGGTGTCACTCGCGGCGGCAACCGCCGCGCAGGCGGCCGATACCCTCGGCCAGATAGGCTTCCCCCGCGGCGATCAGGTCTGGGGCGGTTTCGCCACCGGAACTCGCGGCGACGGGCGCTTCTTCTCGGTCCTGGTCGACGGTCACCCGACTTGCCAGGCCGGCGAGCTCGATATCGACATCGCCGCCGGCACTGTGCGCGGCGTCGATTCGGCGGAGCAGCTCGTCGGCCTCAACGCGCAGACGACGGCGACGGCCTGGGCCTCTCCTGAAGTGCAGGTGGTGGCCCTGCCCGGCAGCGTGCCGGCAGCGAGCGTGCCGCTGGACCTGCGCGTGACGCTGGACGGTTGCTTCGAGGTCTGCATCTTCACCGGGATGACGAGCTCGGTCACCAACCCGTTCACGGCCACGCCGGACCTGCACTTCCCCGGCGTCACGGCCACGCGCGCCGAGGCCACCTACGGCTACGACCGGCTGCTCACCTTCACGGGCGACGAGGCCAGGCACCAGGGTTTCACCGCCGCGCAGGCATGCGCTGGCTGCTTCGCCGAGGTGCTGGTGCAGGACCCGCTGAACGAATACGACAGCGGCTGTCACGACATCACGCTGCGCACGACCATCGACCTCGAACCCGGGGCGCCGATCGTCGCCGAGCTGTTCATCAGCGGGCGCAATATCGTGGGTTCGCATGGCGGCTACGGCGACTGACCGAACACGGCGCGCTTCGGTTACGTCCTGCCCGCCGCTTACGCACTGGCGACCCGCGACGGCGTGCTGCTCGACGCGTAGAAGCCGCAGGCCGTGCCGGAGCCGGGTGCAGCGGTCTTGTCGCTGCTCGGCCTGGGCGGGGTGGCACTTGCGGCGCAACGGCGCGTGGCTGTCGGGTCACCCGAGCGCAACCGCGCGTGACGCGCGGTTGATCCCGCCGGAGCCGCGGCCCCGTGGCAGGAGTTCAGCGTTGCGCCAGCGCGGCCAGCAGCTTGTCGTGGATGCCGCCCAAGCGGCCGTTGCCCATGCACAGCAGTTGGTCACCGGGGCGTGCGGCCTGGACGGCGTCGGCCACCAGCGTGTCCACGTTGTCAGCCACCACGGCCGTGGCCGCCAGGCCCGCAGGTGGCGTAGACCGACGCCATGCGGTCGAGCATGTCGTACAGCGGCGGCCTGGGCTGGATGCAGATCAGCACCGCGGCGCAGCCCTTGAAATCCCGCACAGAGCCACTGCATGGACGTGGATGGGAAGCGGACGCAGCCCGCGATCGCAGCGAACGCGCATTGGTCGGACAACATTTCTCGGAACGGGAGTTGCGCATGAAAGAAGGACCCAAGGTGCTCTTGCCGTCGGGCTGGCCACGGCCCAAGGGCTACGCGAACGGCGTCACCGTGAACGGCCGCCACGTCTACATCGCAGGGATGATCGGCTGGGACGCCGACGGCGTGTTCCACAGCGACGACTTCGGTGCCCAGACGCGCCAGGCGTTGCGGAACGTCGTCGCGGTCCTGCATGAGGCGGGTGGGCGGCCCGAACACATCGTTCGGATGACCTGGTACGTGGTCGACAAACAGGAGTACCTGGCCGCGGCGCGCGAGGTCGGGGCCGCCTACCGCGAGATCATCGGCGCCTACAACGCAGCGATGACGGCAGTTGAAGTCAAGGCGCTGATGGAGGATCGCGCGCGCGTCGAGATCGAGTGCACGGCGGTCGTGCCCGCCTGAGGGCGCGGCGGGTCGCGGCAGGCGACGACCGCGCAATACGTGATCACTGATCCGCGAACGCTCGCTCGATGACGAAGTCGCCCGGCTTCGAGGTATTGCCCTCCTCGAAGCCTCGCTGCTCGAGCATGTGCTTGAGGTCGCGCAGCATCGCCGGGCTGCCGCAGATCATCGCCCGGTCTTCTTCGGGCGACATGGGGGGAAGGTCGAGGTCGGAAAAGATCTTCCCGGACTCGATCAGGTGCGTGACCCGCCCCATGTTCTTGTAGCTCTCGCGCGTGACCGATGGGTAGTAACGCAGCTGCGAGGTGACGAGTTCGCCCAGGTACTCGTGCGACGGGAGGTGCTCGACCAGCATGTCGTGGTAGGCGAGTTCGTCGACCGTCCGGACGCCGTGCACGAGGATGACCTGCTCGAACTTCTCGTACGTCGCTGGATCGCGGACGATGCCGAGAAAGGGTGCGAGCCCGGTACCGGTGCCGAACAGGTACAGGCGCTTGCCGGGCAGCAGATGGTCGATGACGAGCGTGCCTGTCGGCTTCTTGCCGACGATGATCGTATCGCCGACCTGGATGTGCTGCAGACGCGAGGTCAACGGACCGCCATGTACCTTGATGCTGAGGAACTCGAGGTGGTCCTCGTGGTTGGCGCTCGCGATGCTGTAGGCACGCAGCAGCGGCTTGCCATCGACACGCAGGCCGATCATCGTGAAGTGGCCGTTGGAGAAGCGCAAGGACACGTCGCGTGTCGTCGTGAAGCTGAACAGGCGGTCGGTCCAGTGGTGAACGCTGAGCACATGTTCCTCGTTGAAGGCGCTCATGGTCGTGTTGGCGTTAGAAGTTGGTCCCGTCGGGTTCGGCGATAGGTCGGCGCTCAGAGGGGCAGGCCGGCGAGCTTGGCGCTGCGGTCCCGCCAGAGCTCGGCGTCGGCCAGGGGTTGCTTGCGTCGAGTGATCGGCGCCCACTGGGGCGCCAGGCGTGCGTTCAACTCGATGAACGCCCTTATGCCCTCGGGGACGTTCTCTTCCGCATGGATGGCGTCGACAGGGCACTCGGGCACGCAGACCGCGCAGTCGATGCATTCATCCGGGTCGATGACGAGGAACTGAGGTCCCTCGCGGAAGCAGTCGCCCGGGCAGACGTCGACACAGTCGGTGTATTTGCAGCGCACGCAGGCATCGGTGACGACATGGGTCATGTTCGGGGCTCCACGAGGGACTCAGCTGGCGGTCGATGCAGGGCGCTTGGCGGGTGATTCCTCGTCGCCACCTGGTGCACGCCAAGCCGGTGGCAGCAGCCGTCGCTTGCCGTCCGTGCTGAGGCGCAGTCCCGGCGTATCGAGATCGATGCGGTCCCACAGGCTGCAGGTCACCTCCTTGTGCTTCTCGTCCAGCGCTTCGCAGTAGTTCGAGTAGCTGCAGACCTCGACCGCGCGGCCCTGTCCGCTGCGCACCTTGAGAAACCAGTCGGGATCGGCCAGGCTGGTCCGCGCGAAGCCGACGATGTCGCCGCGGTCGGTGGCGAGCAGTTCCTCCGCCTGGCTGAAGCCATGCACGCCGCCGGTGACGACGACCGCGGCCGGCAGCCCGGCATCGCGAATCGCTGCCCGGATCCTTGCCGTCGGCTCGAAGTTCCGGCCGAAAGGCCCACGCTCGTCCGAGACGTGATGCGGCATGCATTCGTAGCCGCTCGGGCCGGTGTACGGATAGGCCGACCAGCCGATCTCGGGTTGCTGCGCGTCCTCGAACTTCCCACCCCGCGAGACCGACAGGAAGTCCATGCCGGCCCGCGCGAACTCGACACCGTAGAAGCGGGCATCGTCGACCGTCGATCCACCGGGGATGCATTCGTCGGACAGGAAGCGGCAGCCGACGGCGTAGTCGGCCCCCACGGCCCCACGCACGTCCCGGTAGACCTCCAGGGGCAGGCGCACCCGCGCGTCGCGGGAACCACCGTAACCGTCGCTCCGATCGTTCAGGGCGGACAGGAACGATGCTATCGTGTAGGCGTGGGCATAGTGAAGTTCGACGCCGTCGAAACCGGCCTCGCGCGCGCGCCGCGCCGCGGAGGCGAAGAGCGGCGGCAGCACCTGCGGAAGCTCCCGGATGTGCGGCAGGTGCATGTCGGTCACGCGCTCGCGGGCACCCATGCGAAGGCCCTCGAGTTCGCGCGCGTCGAGCACGTCATCGAGTTGCGCCGGCTCCAGTGCGAGCAGCGCGCTACGCACGGCGTCATCCGGCGCGTCCGCGGGCAGCGACAGCGCGGCCCGGTGACGGTCGGTGATGCCCAGGTGTCGCTCGATAAACTTGCGCGGCTCCGGTCGCCGCCGGATGCCGAGGAAGTCGATGATCTGGATGAACAGTTTCGTTTCGCCGTGGCTCGCCTCGCGCACGGCCTCCACGATGCGCTTCAAGCCCGGGACGAAACGATCGTGTCCGATCCTCAGAAGGGGCCCGCTAGGGATGTCGCGGATGCCGGTCGCCTCCAGGACGATCGCCCCCGGACGGCCGCTCGCGAAGCGCGCGTACCAGGCGATGTTGTCTTCCGTCACGAATCCGTCTTCCGTCGCGCGCCACGGCACCATCGCCGGCACCCAGGTCCGGGTGGCGAGCCTGACGGGGCCGAGCTGCACGGGACTGAAGAGCCTCGAACGAGCTGCCTGCTCGATCGTCGGCCACTCAGCCGGGTGCGTCTTCCACTTGATCTTCTGCGGGGGCCGCCACATCACGCTCTCCTGTCCGACGATGGAAATAGTTTAAGCTTGAACCAACGGCATGTCAATCACGCTGGCGCGGTCTTGGCCGAGGTTGCGGGGAGCGGATGGCGCAAGGCTTCGGCTATCCTTCATTGCGCATGGCACGGCGAGTTGTCGTCGCCGTGGCGCATCGCATTTCGTTCAGCAGGCCCCGGGGGACAGGGTAGTGAGCAGCCGGATGTCAGCACCCCGAGGCAGTCGGGTTCGCGTCGCGCGCGGCTCTGTCTGCGTCTCGGCCCAACCGCGGGTACGCAAGCACGACGAGGTGCTCGAGACGCGACTGTGGCTGCGCCTGTTGGCCTGCTACAACCTGGTCGAAGCCGAGCTTCGAAACCACCTGCGCGAGGCCTTCGGCAGCACGCTGGCACGCTTCGACGTCCTCATGCAGCTCGAGCGTTCCCCCGACGGATTGGCCATGGGGGAGCTGTCGCAAAGGCTGATGGTGACCAAGGGAAACATCACCGATGTCATCGGCCGTCTCGAAGGCGACGGACTGGTCGAGCGGCGGCGCGACCCGGTCGATGCGCGGATCCAGCGCGTCTACCTGACGCCAGCCGGCCAGCGTTCGGTCGATGACATGCTGCCGGCGCATAACCGGCGTCTGGCCGAGTTGATGCGCGGGGCCGAGCGCCACGACCTCGAGGCGCTGGACGAACTGCTCGGTCGTCTGCGGTCGGTCCTGCGCGAGGCGCGCAAGGCCTGAGGCCAAGGTTGCGCCCAGGGCCGGGGTGACATGGAACCCCGACCCGCCGCCCAGCCCCCGGCCCTGGATGGTTGGAAGCGCCGATGTGCCACAAGTGCGCCACCGGCGTGGTGTGGTTGCGAGTCGCGTGTCCGGCCCTGGCACGGATCGAGGCGCCGGCCGTCGGGCGTCAGAACCCCCCGTGGGTCAGCCGGTGTTGCAGAGGGCCTGCCCGGCGGCATCCAGGGCCGGGCCGAGCGTCTCGCAGGCAGGCCCGACCAGGAACAGCGGGTGCGCGGAGAGCAGCGTGTCGTGGCGCAGGTCGGGTTGCACAGCCGCAGCGGCTCGTACCGGACGCCGACATCCAGGATGCGCGACGGTGAGATCCAATGCGCGATCCGGCCGCGGCCGGCGTCATCGAGGAGACGGTGCGGCCGTTCGCGGGCATCGATCACGTCGACAGGTTACGCGAGGATCCGGCCTGGGGGCATGCCGCGGCACCGGCGGCTCGCGAGCTTTCAGCCGTCCTGGCAGCTCGGCGGCGACGCTGCGCAGGTGGATCTCGGAGTCGGCCACCGAGACGCGCGAGAACGACCCGCTGGAGGTCCTTGCAGGTCACGATCCCGATGAAGTTCGGCAGAGACGTGAAATTGGGCGAGGAAGCGGATCGAGATCCTCTCGTGGGCGCGGCATGACGCAAGCTGCAGGTCGTGCGAACGACAAGGCCCGCGAACGGTCGCGGAGCTCGACGACCGCAAGCTCGCTCGGGTGTGCCGAGAAGCTCGGGATGACGCAGGTGGTGACGATCCTGGCGTGGCGGGGCACCGGGAATTCGACATCGCGGTCCGGGTCCTGAATGCGCGGCATGCATACGACGAACAAGGCACCGCAGGACTGACGCTGCGACACGGACGCTTGTTGTCGAAGGCCACCCGTTCCGTGCCGCAGCAACTGGGATGGCGTGGTCTGATCGGTAACCGCCCGCCCGCGGGGCGCCGGTCCGGCGCGGCTATCATGCCCCGGCGGTCCGGGATCGTCGGCATCCGCGAAGGAGCGTGATATCCGAGTCTCTTGCGAAACCCGCAGCGTGGCCTGGGCCGAGTGCGATGCGGCCGGCAAGGTCTTCTATCCGAATTTCTACATCTGGTTCGACCGCGCGACGGAACGGCTGTTTCAGGCGCACGGGCTGTCGTTCGGCGAATTGCGGCGTGACTTCGGCATCGTCGGCATGCCGCTGCTGGAGACGAATGCGGTCTACGAGAACGTGTGCCGCCACGAGGACGTCGTGAGGCTCGACAGCTGGGTCGGCGAGTGGGGCAGCAAGCCCTTCGTCGTCCGCCATCGCGTCACGCATGCCGACGGGCGCGCTGCGCTGGCCGGGTTCGAGCGGCGTGTCTTCGTCGTCGCCGACCCCAAGAGGCCGAGTGGCATCCGGGCGATCGCCGCGCCGCCGGCGATTCGCGATCGGCTGTCAGCGTCCGCCGATGCCGAGCCCGCTGCCGGCGACGCACTGCGCGCAGGGCCCGCCGGCGTGGCGTCGGCCGCCGGCCCGGTGCGGGGCTGAGCGGCGAGGCAGCCCCTCGCCTGGCCGATCCGGCGCACCGCGGATCGGCGCAGAGGCTGCTCGCGCCGCGCGCCGCAGCTGCCGTCGCCGAGGCCGGCGCCGCGCCGGCGAACGCTGGCGAGCCGCGCGCCAGCACCCGCTGCCGCGCCAGGCCTCAAGCGCCGGACCCGCCCCCGGCGTCGTCGCCCCACAAGCCCGCCATCGCCTCGCCGAAGCGGCGCGCGATCGCCTCGGCGTCGCGATGCCGTCCGTCGGCCACGACCCGCTGTCCGGCGACCCAGACCTCGCGCAGCGCCGGCGCGTCGGTCGCGAAGACGAGGGCGTCGAGCCGGTGCGAGGCCGGCACGCCGGCGATCCCGGGCGCACGCGTGTCGACCACCAGCAGGTCGGCGCGCGCCCCTTCGACCAGGCCCCAGCGCTCGAACCCGGCGGCGGAACCACCGCCGGCGAGCGTGCGCGCGAACAGCCGCGCGGCGGTCGATCCGTCGTCGTGCGCCGGGTCGGCGCCGACGTTGCGCTGGCGCCGCTGCAGCCGCTGCGCATAGTCGAGCCAGCGCAGCTCCTCGGCCATGCTGCGGCAGACCTGGCTGTCGGAGCCGATCGCCAGCGGCACGCCGGCGCCGAGCCAGCGCGGCAGGTCGGGCACGCCGTCGCCGAGGTTGGCCTCGGTCGTCGGGCAGACGACGATGCCGGCGCCGCGCGCGGCGACGCCGTCGATCTCCTGCGGCGTCGCGTGCGTCGCGTGCACCAGCTGCCAGCGGCGGTCGAGCAGCCCCTCGCGCAGCAGCCAATCGATCGGGCGCGCGCCGGTGGCGGCGAGGCAGTCGTCGACCTCGGCGGTCTGCTCGGCGACGTGGATGTGCAGCGGCCCGTCGTCGTCGCCGACCCGCTCGACGAGCGCGCGCAGGGCCTCGGGACGCGCGGCTCGCAGCGAGTGGATCGCGACCCCGCAGCGCAGCTGCGGCTGGCGCCGCGCGCGCGCGGCGTCGCGCAGCGCGAGCACGGTCTCGACCTCGGTCGCGAAACGGCGCTGGTCGTCGCGCAGCCGCGGCTGCGCGAACCCGGCGCGCTGGTACAGCACCGGCAGCAGCGTCAGCCCGATCCCGGTCTCGGCCGCGGCGTCGGCCAGCGCCTCGCCCATCCCGCCCGGCGGGTCGAGGGCGCGGCCATCGGTGTCGTGGTGCAGATAGTGGAACTCGCACACCTGCGTGTAGCCGCCGGCGAGCAGCTCGGCGTCGAGCTGCGCCGCGACCGCGCGCAGCTGCGCCGGCGTGATCCGGCGCGCGACCCCGTACATGCGGTCGCGCCAGCTCCAGAAGTCGTCCTGCGCCGACTGGCGCCGCTCGGCCAGGCCGGCGAAGGCGCGCTGGAAGGCGTGGCTGTGTGCGTCGACCAGCCCCGGCAGCACCGGCCCGGGCAGCCGGGTCGCGCCGGCGGGGGCGGGGCATTGCTCGCGCAGCTCGGCCCAACGGCCTTCGGCGTCGACGCGCAGCAGCACCGACTCGGCCCAGCGGCCGCCGGCGGCGCCGTCTTGCCGCGCCAGCCAGGCCTGCGGCGCCCACAGCAAGGTCCCGTCGCTCATCGTGCGAAGCTCCGGCATGCGCTGCAGGCCGGGCCTGGTAGCGTGCCACGCCGCCCGTGCAGCGCGACGGCGTCGCCGCGGCACGGCCAGCCCATCGAGGCGGCCTTCGCGCCGCGCGGATGCCGCGTGCCGGTCATCGCGGCCGCCACTCGATCATCGTGCGAACGAGCGCGGCGAGCAGCGGCCCCACCGCGGCGGCGCGGGCGTCGCTCCAGCGCGGCGGGTCCTCGTCCATGTAGGCGCGCCAGCAGGTCTCGAGCTGCACCGCGTGCACGCCCTCGGCCGGATGGCCGAAGGCGCGCGTGATGTGGCCGCCCTTGAAGCGGCCGTCGACGACATGGTCGAAGCGCGGCTCGGCGGCGAAGACCGCGGCCAGCGCGTCGCGCAGCGAAGGGTCGCAGCTGCGGCCGTCGACGGTGCCGAGGTTCATCTGCGGCAGCGTGCCGTCGAACAGCCACGGCAGCTCGCTGCGAATGCTGTGGGCGTCGAACAGCAGCGCGTGGCCGTGCGCGGCGCGCAGCCGCGCCGTCTCGGCGCCGATCGCATCGTGGTAAGGCTGCCAGTAGCGCGCCACGCGGCGCCGGATCTCGGCCGCGTCGGGCGCGCGGCCCGCGCGGTAGATCGGGTCGCCGCTGAAGTGGCGCGTCGGGCACAGCTCGGTGTTGTTGCGCCCCGGGTACATCGGCGCGTTCTCGCTCGGGCGGTTGAGGTCGACGAGGTAGCGGCTGTGGCGCGGCACCAGCAGGCCGGCGCCGAGCCCGGCGGCAAAGCCGAACAGCCGGTCGACGAACCAGTCGGTATCCTCGACCGCGAGCGCGCGCTCGGTGTAGCGATCGCGCTGGTCCTCGGGGATCAGCGTGCCGACATGCGGGAAGCTGATCAGCAGCGGCGTCGCGCCGCGGCGCAGCGTGTAGCTCTCGTGCTCGACCGTCTCGTCCATGCGCCGATCATCGCCTCAAAACGGGGTTGTCCGCCACGCCGCCGAAGACACGTTGCCGGCAGGGGGCGTGGCCGAAGCGGTAGCACAGCTCGCGCGGGTGCTCGGCATCCCAGACCGCGAAGTCGGCGCGCAGCCCGGCGGCGAGCCGACCGCGGTCCGCCAGGGCGAGCGCGCGCGCGGCCTCGACGGTGACGCCGCACCAGGCCTGCTCGGGCGTCAGCCGGAACAGCGTGCAGCCCATGTTCAGCATCAGCACCAGGCTCAGGCAGGGCGAGGAGCCGGGGTTGTGGTCGGTCGCCAGCGCGATCGGCACGCCGGCCTCGCGCAGCGCGGCCACCGGCGGCAGCCGGGTCTCGCGCAGGAAGTAGTAGGCGCCGGGCAGCAGCACGCCGACCGTGCCGGCGGCCTTCATCGCGGCGATGCCGGCGGCCGACAGATGCTCGAGGTGGTCGCAGCTCAGCGCGCCGTAGCTCGCGGCGAGCGCGGCGCCGCCCTGGTCCGACAGCTGCTCGGCGTGCAGCTTGACCGGCAGCCCGAGCGCGCGCGCGGCGTCGAAGACACGCCGCGTCTGCGCCGGCCCGAATCCGACCGTGTCGCAGAAGGCGTCGACGGCGTCGACCAGGCCGGCCGCCTGCTGCGCCGGCATCCAGCGGCAGACGGCGTCGATATAGTCGTCGGCGCGACCTTCGTATTCCGGCGGCAGCGCGTGCGCGCCGAGCGAGGTCGTGCGCACCGCGACCGGCAGCTCGCGGCCGATCCGGCGCGCCACCGCCAGGCAGCGCGCCTCGTCGCGCTCGGTCAGGCCGTAGCCGGACTTGATCTCGACCGTCGTCACGCCGTCGACGATCAGAGCCCGCGCGCGCGCGGCGGCGAGCTCGAACAGCCGCGCGTCGTCGGCGGCACGCGTCGCCGCGACGGTCGATCGGATGCCGCCACCGGCGCGCGCGATCTGCTCGTAGCTCGCGCCTTGCAGCCGCAGATCGAACTCGGCCGCACGGTCGCCGGCGTAGACGAGGTGGGTGTGGCAGTCGATCAGCCCGGGCGTCAGCAGCGCGCCGCCGAGGTCGACCTCGGCCGCTGGCGGCGACGCGGCAGCGAGCGCCGCCGGCAGCGCCGAGTCGGGGCCGATCCAGGCGATGCGCGCGCCCTCGACGAGCAGCGCGCCATCGTCGATCCAGCCCCAGGGCCGCTCGCCGTCGAAGCTGGCGATGCGGGCGTGGCGCCACAGGCGGCGGCCATCGTCCGCGCGCGTCATGGTGCCTGCACCCACAGCCACCAGGCGCGCTGCGCGTCGCGCAGCGTCCATGGCGTGGCCTGGTCGTCGGCCGCGTCGGACCACAGCAGGGTGCCGGCCGGGAGCTGCTGGGCGCCATCCGCGCCGCCACCCGGCTCGAGCGTCGCCGCATCCGCCGCGTACAGGCCGCGCCAGAGCAGGCCGGCGGGCAGGGTCGCGCCGGGCCGCGCCGGCGCCATCCCGGCCTGGCCGGCATCGTGCCGCACCATCAGGTTGAGGTCCTGCGTCGGGCCGGCCAGCAAGGTGCAGCCGGGTGCGGCCTCGCCGTCGAAGTGCAGCGGATCGTCCCCCGCGCGCAAGGTGGCAACGCCCCCGGGCAGCCCGAGCTGTACGCCGGCGCCCGCCACGACGGCGAACCAGCGCTCGACGCCGGGGAAGGGGGAGAACGGGCCGTCGGCGGCGATCTCGGCGACGCTGATTCGCAGCTGCCACGGCGCGGCCGTGCCTGGCCCGCCCGGCCAGGTCAGCAGCACGCGCGTCGTGCCGCCGCCGTTGCGCCAGGGCTCGGGCGCGGTGGCGGCCATGTGGACTTGCCGCAGGCCACGCCGGCCAACCCGGACGGGGTCCGCACCGCGCTGCGGGATGAGCGTTCGGGAGCGGCCCTTCGTGCTCATGGCTCGAACTGCCCCTCGATCTGGTAGCGGCTGCCGGGGTGGACGAGGCGCGCGATCGTGATCGCGGCGTCGCGCGTGAAGGTGCGCCGCACGATGACCAGGCAGGGATCGTCGGGCGCGATGCGCAGCAGCTGCGCCTCCTGGGCGGTCGGCCGTGCGGCCTCGACCGCATACTGCGCGCGCCACAGCGCCGTGGTCTCGAACAGCACCTGGGTCGGCGTCACGCGGCTGAAGTCGTGCCCCAGGTAGCCCGGCGCGCAGGCCGGGTTGACATAACGGTCCTCGCATTGCAGCGGCACGCCGTCCTCGTCGTGCACGATCAGCGTGTGGAAGACCTCGGCGCCGGCGGCGACCCCGAGCTGCGCCGCCAGCGCCGGCGGCGCAGCCTCGCGCCGCTGCAGCTGAACGCGCGCATCGTGGCGGTGGCCGCGGCCGACGATCTCCTCGTGCAGGTCGCGGATCGTCAGCGTGCTGGAGACCTTGTGCAGTGGCGCGGCGAAGGTGCCCACGCCCTGCGTCCGCAGGATCAGGCCCTCGGCCTGCAGCTCGCGCAGCGCGCGGTTGACGGTCATCCGGCTGACGCCGAAGATCGCCACCAGCTCGGCCTCCGACGGCATCAGCGCGCCCGGCGCCCAGCGGCCGGCCGCCAGCCCGTCCTTCAGGAACTGCTTGACGCGCGCGAACGACGGCAGCGACTGCAGCGGCGCGACGGGAGCGGCGGCATCAGGGGAAACCATGAGTGCGATGATAGTTGACTATACATGTCTAGACAAGTAGAGTCCAACCCTGATCATCGCCGCTTCGAGGACCCCGCCATGACCGACCTGTCGACCATCCACCGCAGCGCCCAGCCGCGCCCGGTGCGCGCCCCGCGCGGCAGCGAGCTGCACTGCGCCAACTGGCAGATCGAGGCCGCGTGGCGGATGATCCAGAACAACCTCGACCCGGAGGTCGCCGAGAACCCCGACGCGCTCGTCGTCTACGGCGGCATCGGCAAGGCGGCGCGCGACTGGGACTGCTTCGAGGCCATCCTCGCCAGCCTGCGCCGCCTGGCGCCGGACCAGAGCCTGCTCGTGCAAAGCGGCAAGCCGGTCGCGATCCTGCGCACGCACGAGGATGCGCCGCGCGTGCTGATCGCCAACTCCAACCTCGTGCCGCGCTGGGCGACCTGGGAGCACTTCCACGAGCTCGACCGCAAGGGCCTGATGATGTACGGCCAGATGACCGCCGGCAGCTGGATCTATATCGGCAGCCAGGGCATCGTCCAGGGCACCTACGAGACCTTCGTCGAGGCCGGCCGCCAGCACTACGGCGGCGACCTGCGCGGGCGCTGGATCCTGACCGCGGGCCTGGGCGGCATGGGCGGCGCGCAGCCTCTGGCCGCGGTCTTCGCCGGCGCGTCGTGCCTGGTCGTCGAGTGCCAGCAGAGCCGGATCGACTTCCGCCTGCGCAGCCGCTACCTCGACGAGCAGGCCGCCGACCTCGACGACGCGCTGGCGCGCATCGCGCGCCATACGGCCGAGGGGCGCGCGGTGTCGGTCGGGCTGCTCGGCAATGCGGCCGAGATCCTGCCCGAGCTGCTGCGCCGCGGCGTGCGGCCCGACCTCGTCACCGACCAGACCAGCGCGCACGACCTCGTGCACGGCTACCTGCCGCCGGGCTGGAGCGTCGAGCAGTGGCGCGCGGCGCAGGCCGACGAGAGCCAGCATGCGCGGCTGCGCGCCGCCGCCGCCGCCGGCTGTGCGACCCATGTGCGCGCGATGCTCGCCTTTCACGCGATGGGGGTGCCGACGGTCGACTACGGCAACAATATCCGCCAGGTCGCGCTCGACGAGGGCGTGGCCGAGGCCTTCGACTTCCCCGGCTTCGTGCCGGCCTACATCCGGCCGCTGTTCTGCCGCGGCAAGGGGCCGTTCCGCTGGGTCGCGCTGTCCGGCGACCCGGAGGACATCCGCAAGACCGACGCCAGGATGAAGCAGCTGTTCCCGCACGATGCGCACCTGCACCGCTGGCTCGACATGGCCGGCGACCGCATCGCCTTCCAGGGGCTGCCGGCGCGCATCTGCTGGATCGGGCTCGGCGAGCGCCACCTCGCCGGGCTGGCGTTCAACGAGATGGTGCGCTCGGGCGAGCTGAAGGCGCCGATCGTGATCGGCCGCGACCACCTCGACAGCGGCAGCGTCGCCAGCCCGAACCGCGAGACCGAGGCGATGCGCGACGGCAGCGATGCGGTCAGCGACTGGCCGCTGCTCAACGCGCTGCTCGCCACCGCCGGCGGCGCGACCTGGGTCAGCCTGCACCACGGCGGCGGCGTCGGCATGGGCTACAGCCAGCATGCCGGCGTCGTCATCGTCTGCGACGGCAGCGACGCCGCGGCGCGGCGCATCGAGCGCGTGCTGTGGAACGACCCCGCCACCGGCGTCATGCGGCATGCCGACGCCGGCTACGAGGACGCCATCGCCTGCGCCCTCGAGCAGGGGCTGGACCTGCCGATGGTGGGGCGCTGATGCGGCTGCATCCTGGCCGCCTGACGCTGGAGGCGCTGCAGGCGATCCACGCCGGCACCGGCGCGGCGCCGCTGCGCATCGACGCGCAGGCGCTGCCGGCGATCGAGGCCAGCGCGGCGCTGGTGCAGCGCGTGGCCACCGGCGAGGCCCCGGTGTACGGCGTCAATACCGGCTTCGGCAAGCTGGCGTCGACGCGCATCGGCGCGTCCGACCTGCAGGCGCTGCAGGTCAATCTGATCCGCAGCCACAGCGTCGGGGTCGGCGATCCGCTGCCGCCGCCGGTCCTGCGGCTGATGCTGGCGCTGAAGGCGGCGAGCCTGGCGCGCGGCCATTCGGGGGTGCGGCCGGTCGTCATCGACACCCTGCTGGCGGTGCACGACGCCGGCCTCGTGCCCTGGGTGCCGGCGCAGGGCAGCGTCGGCGCCAGCGGCGACCTGGCACCGCTGGCGCACATGACGCTGGCGCTGATGGGCGAAGGCGACATGCGCGCGGAGGACGGCACGCGCCGCCGCGCCGCCGAGGCGCTGCGCGCGCACGGCATCGCGCCGCTCGCCCTCGAGGCCAAGGAGGGGCTGGCGCTGATCAACGGCACGCAGGCGAGCACCGCGCTGGCGCTGCATGCGCTGTTCGGCTTCGAGCCGGTGCTGGAGGGCGCGCTCGTGATCGGCGCGCTGACGGTCGATGCGGCGCGCGGCAGCGACGCGCCGTTCGACCCGCGCATCCACGCGCTGCGCGGCCAGCCGGGGCAGATCGATGTCGCCGGCTACTACCGGCAGCTGCTGGCCGGCAGCGCGATCCGCGCCAGCCACCTCGCGATGCGCGGCGCGGCCGGCGCGGCGGGAACGCCGGCGCCCGAGGCCTCGCCGTGGCAGGCCCTGATGCGCGACGGCGACGACCGCGTGCAGGACCCGTACTGCCTGCGCTGCCAGCCGCAGGTCGTCGGCGCCTGCCTGGACCAGCTGCGCCATGCGGCGCTGGTGCTGCTGCGCGAGGCCAACGCGGTGACCGACAACCCGCTCGTGTTCGCGGGCGCGGACGGCGCCGGCGTGCTGCTGTCGGGCGGCAACTTCCACGCCGAGCCGGTGGCGCTGGCCGCCGACGCGATGGCCAATGCGATCGCCGAGGTCGGCGCGATCGCCGAGCGCCGGATCGCGATGCTGATCGACAGCAACGTCTCGCGCCTGCCGCCGTTCCTGACCGCGAATGCGGGACTGAACAGCGGCTTCATGATCGCGCACGTGACCGCCGCCGCGCTGGCGAGCGAGAACAAGAGCCTGGCCCACCCGGCCAGCGTCGACAGCCTGCCGACGAGCGCGAACCAGGAGGACCATGTCAGCATGGCGACCTTCGCGGCGCGCCGGCTCCAGCCTATGATCGACAACGTCGCGCGCATCCTGGCCATCGAGTGGCTGGCGGCGGCGCAGGGGATCGACTTCCTGCGCCCGTTGGCCAGCTCGCCGGCGCTGGAACAGGCGCACGCGATCTTGCGCGCGCGCTGCCCGGCGATGATGGAGGACCGCGTCGTCGCGCCGGATATCGAGGCGGCGCACGCGGCGATCGCCGACGGCTCGCTCGGGCGCATCCTGCGCTCGCTCGACGGCCTGCCCGCGCTGTGGACCCCGGCCTGAAACCAACTCACCGCCCTGGAGAAGACAACGTGAAGAAGACCCTCGTCGCCCTCGCCACCGCCCTCGTCGCCGCCGCCGCGCCGGCGCAGGAGGCCAAGGTCGCGATCGGCATCTCCGGCTGGACCGGCTTCGCGCCGCTGACGCTGGCCAAGGAGGCCGGGCTGTTCGCCAAGCGCGGGCTGGACGTGACGATCAAGAAGATCCCGCAGAAGGACCGCCACCTCGCGATCGCCTCCGGCGACATCCAGTGCGCGGCGACGACGGTCGAGACCTGGATCGTCTGGAATGCCAACGGCGTGGCGACGACGCAGATCTTCCAGCTCGACAAGAGCTACGGCGCCGACGGCATGGTCGTCAAGCCCGGGATCCAGAAGATCGGCGACCTGAAGGGCAAGACGGTCGCCGCCAGCGCCCCTGGCACGGCGCCGTACTTCACGCTGGCGTGGTTCCTGGCCAAGAACGGGCTCGGCGTCAAGGATGTCAAGGTCGTCAACCTCGAGCCGCAGGCGGCGGCCAACGCGATGATCGCCGGCAGCGCCGACCTCGACGCCGCGATGACCTACGAGCCCTACCTGTCGGCGGTGCGCGCCAAGCCCGAGGCCGGCACGATCATCGCCACCACGCTCGACTATCCGATGGTGATGGACACCTTCGGCTGCACGCCCGCTTTCCTGGCCGGCAACCCGAAGGCCGCCCAGGCGCTCGCCGACAGCTACTTCGACGCGCTGGCGATGATCGAGGCCGAGCCGCAGAAGGCGTTCGCGATCATGGGCGCCGACGTCAAGCAAAGCGCCGGGCAGTTCGAGGCGAGCCAGAAGCACCTGCGCTGGCAGGGGCGCGACGCGAACCGCAAGTTCTTCGCTGTAGAGCATGCGCAGTTCAGCAAGGAGGCGGCCGAGCTGCTGCTGCAGTCGGGCATCATCCGCCAGATCCCGGACCTGTCGAAGCTGGCCGATACGCGCTTCATCCAGTGACCGCCGCCGTGACCGCGCCGACGCGCCGCGCCGGATGAAGCCGCTCGTCCCCGTCGCGCCGGGCACGCGGATCGCGCTCGGCGTGTCCTTCTTCGTGCTGTTCGTCGCCGTCTGGGCAGCGGTCACCTTTGGCGGCCTGGTCGCGCCGATCTTCCTCGCCGACCCGCTGCGCATGCTCGCCAGCGGCTGGACGCTGCTGGCCGAGCAGGGCTTCGCGCACGATATCGGGATGACGGTCTGGCGCGTCGGCGGCGGCTTCGTGATCGCCGCCGCGGTCGCACTGCCGCTGGGCGTCGCGATGGGGGCGTACAAGCCGGTCGAGGCCTTCTTCGAGCCCTTCGTCAGCTTCGCGCGCTACCTGCCGGCGAGTGCCTTCATCCCGCTGCTGATCCTGTGGGCCGGCATCGGCGAGGCGCAGAAGCTGGCCGTGATCTTCATCGGCAGCTTCTTCCAGCTCGTGCTGATGATCGCGGTGACGGTCGGCAATACTCGGCGCGACCTGGTCGAGGCCGCGACCACGCTGGGCGTGCGCGACGCCGGGCTGATCCGGCGCGTGCTGATCCCCGGCGCCGCGCCCGAGATCGCCGAGACGCTGCGCATGGTGCTGGGCTGGGCCTGGACCTACGTCATCGTCGCCGAGCTGATCGGCGCCAGCTCGGGGATCGGGCACATGATCACCGACAGCCAGGCGCTGCTGGCGACCGATCAGATCATCTTCGGCATCATCGTCATCGGCCTCATCGGGCTGGTCAGCGACTTCGCGTTCAAGTGGGTCAACCGCCGGCTCTTCCCCTGGGCGCAGCTGGCGCGCTGAGCATGGCCGACATCCTGCGCATCCGCGGCGTCGAGCGCCGCTTCGGCAGCGGGGCCGGCGCGACGCTGGCGCTGCAGGCGACCGACCTCGCGGTGGCGGAGAACGACTTCATCACCATCCTCGGCCCGAGCGGCTGCGGCAAGAGCACGCTGCTGCGGATCGTCGCCGGGCTGGACCAGCCGACCGCCGGCGAGGTGACGCTGGACGGCCGCCGCATCGACGGCCCCGGCGCCGACCGCGGCATGGTGTTCCAGAGCTACACGCTGTTTCCCTGGCTGACGGTGCTCGACAACGTCTGCTTCGGGCTGCGCGAGCGCGGCCTGCCGCGCGCGCAGCAGCTGCAGATCGCGCAGGGCTTCATCGACCGGGTCGGGCTGCGCGGGTTCGAGCGCCACCACCCGAAGCAGCTCTCCGGCGGCATGCAGCAGCGCACCGCGCTGGCGCGCGCGCTGGCCAACGGCCCGCGCATGCTGCTGATGGACGAGCCCTTCGGCGCGCTGGACCACCAGACGCGCGAGCTGATGCAGGAGCTGCTGCTCGGCATCTGGGAGGCCGAGCGCAAGACGGTGCTGTTCGTCACCCACGATATCGACGAGGCGGTCTTCATGGGCAGCCGCGTCGTCGTCATGAGCGCGCGCCCGGGCCGCGTCAAGCTCGACCGCGTCGTGCCGCTGGCGCACCCGCGCCACTACTCGGTGAAGACGACCCCCGCCTTCGCCGAGCTGAAGGCCGAGCTGACCGAGCAGGTGCGTGCCGAGGTGATCGCGGCGCAGGCCGCGCAGGCCGCGCAGGCATCCTGAGCGCGCGCCGGCAAGCGCCAGGGCGCCGGGCGCCGGGCCTGCCGGGGCTCGCCCGGCAGGCGGCGGCGCCGCGGCCGCCGCCCGCGGCGGCTCACTGGTCCTCGATCGCGCCGCGGTACC
>JACPVA010000120.1 GCA_016191995.1 Burkholderiales bacterium
CCGAGAAGCGCAGGGCGCCTGGCCGCGCGCGCAGCGCGCCTCGTAAACTGACTCGTCGCCTTTGTCCGAGCGCAGCGAACGAAGTGAGCGTAGCGAGTTAGGCGACGGGCCAGGCGACCGAGCATCGCAGGGGAGTCGGCGCGCAGCGCCGACCGCCTCCGCCGCGCGCCCCGGCCGGCCCGCTCCCGGCTTCGCCGCCCTGGCCATCGCGTGCCAGCACAGCATCGTGGGCCCTGCGCGGCCAACGGCCGCTCAGGGCCGACAGCCGTCAATCGCCGACAACCCAGTCCTTGTCGATCGAACGCAAACGCCTAGGAGCGCGCGCGGCATCCGCCGCGCATCGAGTGAATGCGGTCAAGGCCGCTGCGCGTCAGCGGCCGCCTCGCCGGTCTCGCTGCGCAGGCGCTCCAGCGCCCGCACGCGCCGCTCCAGCGCGGCGATGCGGGCCTGCTGGCGCGACTGCGCCGACGGCAGCGCACGGATCGCGGCCGGCAGCACCTGCGCCGGCAGGCCGGCCGAGTCGGCGTCGAGCAGGCCGAGCCGATCCAGGCTGACCGCCAGCGCCGCCGCCTCCTTCTCCAGCTGCTCCAGTCGCTCGCCGAGGTCGACCTGGTGTCGCGCGAGCGCGACCTGGTTGGCGAACAACTCGTCGTCACGCGCCGCCAGCGGGGCGATCTGGGCGGCACCGGCGCGCTCGACGGCACGCTCGGCGGCGCGCTCGGCGCTGCTCGTGGCCTCGGCGCCGACGCGCTGAAGATGCCAGGCCGCGGTCGCCAGTACCAGCGCCGCGGCCAGCGTCAGCAGCGCCAGCGTGCCGCGCGCGACGCGGCGGCGGCGGTGGAACTCGGCCGCGACCGCGTGCTCGACGGCGCTGGCCCAGTCGCCGCTGCCGGTACCGCCGAGGGGGTCGCCGATCGCCATGCCGGGTCTCGAGCCGTCGTGCTGCCGTGCTGGGGTTCGGAGGGGCGTGGTTCTGCCGTCCGGCGACCGCGTCAAGCCCTGCTGCGCGGCACGCGGCCCATCAGGTAGAACTCGTCGTTCGGCCGCATCCCGGACAGGTTGGCCATCCGGTTGCTCAGGCCGAAGAAGGCGGTGATGGCGCCGATGTCCCAGATATCCTCGTCGCCGAAGCCGTGCGCGCGCAGGCGCTCGAAGTCCGCCTCCTCGATCTCGTGCGACGCGCTGCAGACCTTGAGCGCGAAGTCCAGCATCGCGCGCTGGCGCGGCGTGATGTCGGCCTTGCGGTGGTTGACCGCGACCTGGTCGGCCACCAGCGGCTTCTTCTCGTACACGCGCAGGATCGCGCCGTGCGCGACGACGCAGTACAGGCAGTGGTTCACCGCCGAGGTCGCGACGATGATCATCTCGCGGTCGCCCTTGGTCAGCGTGCCGGTGTCCTTCAGCAGCAGCGCGTCGTGGTAGGCCATGAAGGCGCGCCACTCGGCCGGGCGGTGCGCCAGCGCGAGGAAGACATTGGGCACGAAGCCTGCCTTGGCCTGCACCTCGAGGATGCGCGTGCGCATGTCCTCGGGCAGGTCGGAGAGCTCGGGCACGGGCCAGCGCGAGATCGGGGCGTTCATCGTCGGGTCTCCTGCGGGTGTCGGGTGTCGGGTGTCGGGCCGTGGATTCCGCGTGCGGGTCGATCAGCTGCGGAACTGCATCGCGTGCAGTCTGGCATACAGCCCGCCGGCGGCGAGCAGCTCGGCGTGGCTGCCCTGCTCGACGATGCGGCCGGCCTCCAGCGCGACGACGCGGTCGGCATGCTCGATCGTCGACAGCCGGTGCGCGATCACGATCGTCGTGCGCCCGGTCATCAACGTCGCCAGCGCCGCCTGCACCGCGCGCTCGGACTCGCTGTCCAGCGCCGAGGTCGCCTCGTCGAGGATCAGGATCGGCGCGTCCTTGCACAGCGCGCGCGCGATCGCCAGCCGCTGGCGCTGGCCGCCCGACAGTTCG
This sequence comes from Burkholderiales bacterium, assembly GCA_016191995.1. Lineage (GTDB taxonomy): Bacteria > Pseudomonadota > Gammaproteobacteria > Burkholderiales > Burkholderiaceae_C > Rubrivivax. The sequence goes on from JACPVA010000120.1 coordinate 1,957, forward strand.
CTGCCGTTGTGGCCGATCGGCGTGTCCAGCCCCTGCGGCAGCGCGTCGGCGAAGTCCAGCAGCTGCGCGCTGGCGAGTGCGGCGCGGATCCGCTCGCGCGCGATGTCCTCGCCGAGCGCGACGTTGGCGGCGATCGTGTCGTTGAAGAGCACGACGTCCTGGCTGACGAGCGCGAACTGCCGGCGCAGCGCCGCCAGGTCCCACTGCGGCAGCGGCACGCCGTCGAGCCTCAGCTCGCCCGCGGTCGGCTCGACGAAGCGCGGCAGCAGGTTGACGAGCGTGCTCTTGCCGGCACCCGACGGCCCGACCAGCGCCACCGTCTGCCCGGCATGCACCTGCAGGTCGACGCCGTCCAGCGCCGGCAGGCCCTCGTCGCGATAGCGCAGCGCGACGCCGCGCAGCACGATCTCGCCGCGCGCGCGCGCCGGCGCGTGCCTGCCACCGGCCTCGCGCGGCGTCGCGGCCATCAGGTCCAGCCCGCGCTCGACCGCTGCCAGCCCGCGCGTGATCGGCGCGACGATGTCCGACAGGCGCTTCAGCGGTGCCACCAGCATCAGCATCGCGGTGACGAAGGCGACGAAGCTGCCGACGCTGGCCGACCCCTGCCACAGCGCCGCGACGACCACCGCCGACAGCGCCACCGCCGCCAGCAGCTGCGTGATCAGCGTGATGCCGGCCGACGACGCGACCGTCTTCATCATCAGCCGGCGCAGCGATTCGTCGCGCGCGCGGAAGCGCCGCGCCTGCGCCGCCTCGGCGCCGTGCAGCCGCACGATGCGCCAGGCCAGCGCGTTCTCCTCGACGACATAGGCCAGCGAATCGGTCGCGTCCTGCGACGCCAGCGCCAGCCGCCGCAGCCGCCGCCCGAGCGTTCGCATCACCACCGCCAGCGCCGGGAACAGCAGGCCGACGAAGGCCGTGAGCTGCCAGTTCAGCCACATCAGGTAGCCCAGCAGCGCCACCAGCGTCAGCGCGTCGCGCGCCAGGTGCAGCACCGCATTGACGAGCATGCGCGATCCCTGCTGCACCTCGTAGACGATGGTGTTGGTCAGCTGGCTCGCCGACTGGCGCGTGAACAGCAGCGCCGGCGACGCCAGCAGGTGCGCGAACAGGTCGTGCCGCAGCGCCAGCACCGCGCGCTGCGCGGCCCAGGCCAGACCGTACTCGGCGACGAATCCGGCGCCGGCACGCAGCCCGAAGAGGGCCACCACGACCAGCGGCACGAGCCACAGCGGAAGTCCCGGCTCGCCGAACCCGCGGTCCAGCAGCGGTTGCAGCAGCGCCGGGATCGCCGGCTCGGTGGCCGCCGCCACCAGCGTGCCCAGCGCGGCGCCCGTCAGCCCGGCGCGACCGCTGCGCAGATAGGGCCGCAGGCGTGCGAGTCGTCGGGGCAGGGTCGGCGATGGCGGCATCGGGCGGGTCCGTGGCCGCGATTATCGGTGCGCCCTCGCGGGCGCAGGCCCGGCCCCGGCCCCGGCCCCGTGCCTGCGCGGCCTGCCAGCGAGGGGTGCCTACAATGACCAGGTCGTTCCCGCCGCTCGACGGCGCCACGCCGGCCGGCCCGCGCCGCGCAGGCTGTCGACGCCGTGGAACCCCCGACGCCGCCCGGCGATCCACCGCAAGCATGTCCCATCCCCCCGCATCCACCGGCCCGACACGCCGCCGCCTGCTCGCCATCGGCGCCGCCACGGCCGCGGCGGTGCTCGCGCGCCCGGCGCGGGCGCAGTTCCGGGTCGAGATCAGCGGCATCGGCGCGACCCAGGTCCCGGTCGCGGTGGCGCTGTTCCGCGACGAGGGCGCGGCGCCGGTCCGTGTTTCGGAGGTCGTGCGCGCGGACCTGCTGCGCAGCGGGCTGTTCCGCCTCGTCGATGTCGCCGATGCGCTGGACGAGCGCAGCACGCCGAACCTGGCCGGCTGGCGCACGCGCGGCGTCGATGCGCTGGTCGCCGGGTCGGCGCAGCTGCTCGCCGACGGGCGGCACGACGTGCGCTTCAAGCTCTGGGACGTGCTGCGCGGCGAGGAGCTCGTCGGCCGGCGCCAGACCGTCGCCGCGGCCGACCTGCGGCTGGCGGCGCACCGCGTGGCCGACGAGATCCACGAGAACCTGACCGGCGAGCGCGGCATCTTCGCCACCCGGCTCGCCTACGTGACGCAGCAGGGCCCGCGCTACCAGTTGCTGGTCACCGACGCCGACGGCGAGGCGGCGCAGGTCGCGCTCGCCAGCCCGGACCCGATCATCTCGCCGGCCTGGTCGCCCGACGGCAAGTCGCTCGCCTATGTCTCGTTCGAGCTGCAGAAGGCCGTCGTGTGGGTGCAGGAGGTCGCCAGCGGCAGGCGCCGCGTGCTGGCGGACTTCCGCGGCTCCAACAGCGCGCCGGCCTGGTCACCCGACGGGCGCACGATCGCGCTGGCGCTGACGCGCGACGGGCTGACGCAGCTGTTCGCGATGCCGGCAGCCGGCGGCACGCCGCAACGGCTCGCCAGCAGCCGCGCGATCGACACCGAGCCGGTCTTCAGCGCCGACGGCCGCACGATCTACTTCGTCAGCGACCGCGGCGGCGGGCCGCAGATCTACCGCATTGCCGCCACCGGCGGCGGCGCCGATCGCGTCAGCTTCGACGGCGACTACAACATCAGCCCCAGCGTCAGCCCCGACGGGCGGATGCTGGCCTATATCTCGCGCGACCGCGACGGCAGCTTCAGGCTCATGACGCTGGAGCTGGCCAGCGGCACCGTGCGCACGCTGACCGCGACGCGCGACGACGAGAGCCCCAGCTTCGCGCCCAACGGCCGGCTGATCGTCTACGCCACGCGCATCGAGGGCCGCGACGTGCTGATGACGACGACGCTGGACGGCCGCATCAAGACCCGGCTGCTGACCAGCGGTGCCGACGTGCGCGAACCGGCCTGGGGGCCGTTCGGGCGCTGAACGACCTCGACTTCCCACGACCCCGGAGATCGACCCCATGACGCTGCGCCATCGAACCAAGGCCGCCCTCGGCCTCGCCGCTGCGCTGGCCCTGCTGTCCGGCTGCTCGTCGCCGGTCAAGCTCGACCAGCAGCCCCCCGCGCCGGTCGAGTCGCGCCCGGCCGACGGCGGCGCCAGCGTGCCCGCGGCCGGCGCCGGCGCGGCCAGCGCCGGCGCGCCGCAGTCGCAGGTGGCGACCGTCGACCTGGAGCGCCAGCGCGCCGAGCGCGAGGCCGGCGAGCTGGCGGCGAAGCTGCCGCGGACCTTCTACTTCGACTTCGATAGCTACGTCGTGCGCCCCGAGTACCGCGACGCGGTCGAGGGCTACTCGCGCATGATGAAGGCGCTGCGCGAGCACCGCCTGGCGCTGGAGGGCCACGCCGACGAGCGCGGCGGGCGCGAGTACAACCTCGCGCTCGGGCAGAAGCGGGCGGAGGCGGTCGCGCGCGCGCTGGAGCTGCTCGGCGTCGAGGCCGGCCGCATCGAGGCGGTCAGCTTCGGCGAGGAGCGCCCGGCCGACCCGCGCAGCAGCGAGGAGGGCTGGGCGAAAAACCGGCGCGTCGAGATCCGCGACCGCTGACGCGCCGGCTCGCACCCGGCCGGAGGCCGCCCCGATGAAGATCCTCACCCAGGCACGCCGCGCGGAAGAGCGCGCGGCACGGGGCGCGCCCGCCGTGTTGCTGGCGCTCGCCACGGCGGCGCTGCTGGCGGCGGCGCCCGCGCCCGCACAGGCGCAGCTCTTCAGCGACAGCGAGGCGCGCAAGGCGATCCTGGACCTGCGCGCGCGCATCGCCGCCGACCAGGAGCAGTCGCAGCGCCAGCTCGCCGAGCTGCGCGCGCAGCAGGAGGAGCAGCTCGCCGCGCTGCGGCGCAGCCTGCTCGACCTCGACGGGCGGCTGGCGCAGCTGCGCGAGGAACTGCGCGCGCTGCGCGGCGACAACGAATCGCTGCGGCGCGACCTGGCCGAGCTGCAGCGGCGGCTGGCCGACGGCAACCAGGCGCTGGACGAGCGGCTGCGACAGATGGAGCCGCAGCAGGTCAATGTCGACGGCGTCGCCTTCCAGGCCAGCCCGGCCGAGCGCCGCGACTGGGACGACGCGATGGGCAAGCTGCGCCAGGGCGACTTCGCCGCCGCGGCCGGCGCGCTGGCGCGCTTCCTCGAGCAGCACCCCGGCAGCGGCTACGAGGCCTCGGCGCGCTTCTGGCTCGGCAACGCGCTGTACGGCAAGCGCGACTACAAGGGCGCGGTGGCGGCGCTGCGCGCGATGACCGAGGCCTACCCCAAGCACCCGAAGGCGCCCGAGGCGATGCTCGCGCTGGCCAACAGCCTGGCCGAGTCCAAGGACAGCGCCGGCGCGCGGCGCACGCTGCAGGAGCTGCTGCAGCGCTATCCCGGGTCCGAGGCCGCCGCCGCCGGCAAGGAACGGCTGGCGGCGCTGCGCTAGCCGCAACGACCCCCGGGCGTCGCGCCCGCGCCGCGGCGGCGCAGGCCGTGGCCCCGGGCCCACCGCGCGAACATGCCATGCAGGCCGCCGAGCTCGAACCGCTGGTCCGGACCTTTCTCTGGGTCTCGTTCGGGCTCGGCGCCGCTTTCGGCGCCATCGCGCAGCGCAGCCAGTTCTGCACCATGGGGGCGATCGCCGACATCGTCGTCTTCGGCGACTGGGCGCGCATGCGCATGTGGGTGCTGGCGATCGGCGTCGCCGTGCTGGGATTCAACGCCATGGCCGCCGCCGGCTGGGTCGACGCCGCCGACAGCGTCTACGCGCGGCGCGAGCTGATCTGGCTGTCCAACCTGTCGGGCGGGCTGCTGTTCGGCTTCGGCATGGTGCTGGCGTCGGGCTGCGGCAGCAAGACGCTGGTGCGGCTGGGCGGCGGCAACCTGAAGTCGCTCGTCGTCTTCTGCGTGCTCGGGCTGGCGGCCTACGCGACGCTGCGCGGCGTGATCGCCGTCTGGCGGGTGAATACCGTCGACGCGGTCTGGATCGACCTGCCGGCCACGCAGGACCTGCCGTCGCTGCTGGCGCACGCCAGCGGCATCGCGCGCCCGGCGGCGATCGCGCTCGCCGGCGGTGCGGTCGGCATCGCCCTCGTCGGCTGGGCGCTGGCGCGGCCCGAGGGGCGCAGCCCCGGCACGCTGCTCGGCGGCGTCGGCATCGGCGCGCTCGTCGCCGCCGCGTGGTGGGCATCCGGGCGGCTCGGCTTCGTCGCCGAGCATCCGGACACGCTTGAGCGCGCCTTCCTGGCGACCAATACGCGCAGCATGGAGTCCTTCACCTTCGTCGCCCCGATCGCCTACACGCTGGACTGGCTGATCCGCTACAGCGACAGCTCGCTGCGGCTGAGCTTCGGCGTCGTCACCGTCGTCGGTGTCGTCGTCGGGTCGGCGGCGGCGGCGATCGCGTCGGGCAGTTTCCGCTGGGAAGGGTTCGCCGGCACCGAGGACACCGCCAACCATGTCGTCGGCGGCATGCTGATGGGGGTCGGCGGCGTCACCGCCTTCGGCTGCACGGTGGGGCAGGGGCTGACCGGGGTGTCGACGCTGTCGCTGGGCAGCTTCGTCGCGCTGGCCGGCATCGTCGCCGGCGCGCTCGTGGCGTTGCGTTACCAGGCCTGGCGGATGGAGCGGCTGGGATGAGCGCGCCGGGCCGCTCCCGAGCGCCCGTCCCGCGGCGCGCCACGCGCAGGGCGGTCCAGTGAACGCGCCGCTGCCGGCGGCCGGAGGGGACGATGCGCCCGACCTGGAACGCCGCTTCGGCGCCTTGCGCCGGCTCTACGGCGACGCCGGCTACGCGCGCATCCGTGCGGCGAGCGTCGCCGTCGTCGGCGTCGGCGGGGTCGGGTCGTGGGCGGCCGAGGCGCTGGCGCGCAGCGGGGTGGCGCGGCTGCTGCTGATCGACCTGGACCATGTCGCCGAGTCCAATGTCAACCGCCAGATCCAGGCCGCGACCGCGACGCTCGGGCAGGCCAAGGTACGCGCGCTGGCCGACCGCATCGCCGGCATCCACCCGGGCTGCGAGGTGGTCGGCGTCGAGGATTTCGTCGAGCCCGGCAACTGGCCGGCGCTGCTGCCGTGCGCGGTCGACGCCGTCGTCGACGCCTGCGACCAGGTGCGCGCCAAGGCCGCGATCGCCGCCTGGGCGTGCGCGAGCGGCGCGCCGCTGGTGACGGCGGGCGCGGCCGGTGGCAAGCGTGCGCCGGAGCGCGTCGAGGTCGCCGACCTGTCGGCCGCGACGCACGACCCGCTGCTCGCCAGCCTGCGCGCGCGGCTGCGGCGCGCGCACGCGGCGCCGCGCCACGGCCCGATCGGCGTCGCCTGCGTCTTCTCGCGCGAACCGATGACGCGGCCGGTCGCGGGCGACTGCGCCGTCGACGCCGCGCCCGGCCTCGCGCCCGGCGCGGCGCTGGCCTGCCACGGCTATGGATCCAGCGTCGCCGTGACGGCGACCTTCGGCATGGTCGCCGCGGGCTGGGTGCTGCAGGCGCTGCAGGCGCCGCGGGCCGCACGCGACATGGCGCCGCGCGCCGCCGCCGGCCGCAGTGCGGCGTAGCGGGCAGGAGCGCGACGCTATACTTGCCGGCTCCGCTCGACGCGGGCACTCCAGAGGCGCCGGCGGGCGAAACGGGTCGTTAGCTCAGTCGGTAGAGCAGCGGACTTTTAATCCGTTGGTCGCAGGTTCGAATCCTGCACGACCCACCATCCGCCGGCCGTATGATGGTGGCCGGCGCGGACCGGGCTCTTAGCTCAGCTGGTAGAGCAGCGGACTCTTAATCCGTTGGTCGCAGGTTCGAATCCTGCAGGGCCCACCAACACACCCCGAAGGCTCACGCAGCGATGCGTGGGCCTTCGTGCTTCTGGGGGGCGCAGCGTCAGCGGGCGATGCTGGCTATGCCGCCGTCGCCCGCTCTGCTGAAATGAAACGTCCAACGTCAAGCCGGTGTGGCCTCGACCTTGTAACCGATCTGCTGGAGCCTGCGGATCAGTCGATTGGCGGGCTTTGCGGCGTCGGCGCGGTCGAAGTGGGCAGCACCGAGGTCGTGCCATTCGGTGCCGTCGCGAAGCA
>JACPVA010000132.1 GCA_016191995.1 Burkholderiales bacterium
TACGACCGCAGCCTGAAGTTCGCCCTCTACCGGCGGCTGGCGAGCCTGCAGGAGTACGCCCTCGTCGACCCCGACACGCGCCGCGTCGAGGTCTTCCGCGTCGGCGCCGACGGGCTGTGGGTGCTGCACGACATGAGCGAGCGCGACACGCTGTCACTGGCGAGCCTTGGCTGCGAGGTCCCGATGGCCGACGTCTTCGACGGCGTCGATCCCGACGCGTGAGGGCCGGCGGGCCGCTCAGATATCGACCGCGAACTCCCCCGTCTCGGTGCGCGGGGCGTCGAATCCGTAGTAGGCCTCGAGGATCGCCCAGGCCTCCTCGGCGGTCTCGGCGTAGTCGAACAACCGCTCGTCGCCGGGCGAGATCATGCCGGACTCGACCAGCCAGTCGAAGTCGATCAGCCGCTGCCAGAACTCGCGCCCGACCAGCACGACCGGGCGGCGGCGGATCTTGCCGGTCTGCTGCAGCGTCAGCACCTCGAACAGCTCGTCGAGGGTGCCGAAGCCGCCCGGGAAGCACACCAGCGCGATGCTGCGCATCAGGAAGTGCATCTTGCGCATCGCGAAGTAGTGGAACTGGAAACACAGCTCGGGCGTGATGAAGGCGTTGGGCGCCTGCTCGTGCGGCAGCACGATGTTCATCCCGATCGTCTTGCCGCCGCACTCGTAGGCGCCGCGGTTGCCGGCCTCCATGATCCCGGGGCCGCCACCGGTGACGACATAGATCGGCGTATCGTGGCTGCGCGATCGCAGCGTGACGATCTCGGCGAAGCGGCGCGCCTCGTCGTAATGCCCGCTCATCGCCAGCGCCTTCTCGGCGCGCGCGACCGCCGCGGCGTCGCCGATCGCCTGCGCCTCCTCGAGCTGGCGCAGCGCGTCCTCGGGCGGCAGCACGCGCGCGCTGCCGAAGATGACGATCGTCGAGGTGATCCCCTGCTCCTGCTGCACCAGCTCGGGCTTGAGCAGCTCGAGCTGCATGCGCACCGGGCGCAGCTCCTCGCGCAGCAGGAAGGCCTCGTCGGTGAACGCGAGCCGGTAGCTGCTGTCGGGGCCCGCGTAGCGCGCGGCAGGCTTGACGGCCAGCGCCTCGTCCTGCGCGCTGGGGAAGTTGCGGGCGGTCAGCTCCGCGAGCGTTTGCTTGGGGTCCATGGCGCGGAGCTTACCGCCTGTGCCGGGCGGATCGGCCGCGCGTCGTCCGGCGAGCATGAGGCTCGTTGCCGTCCGGTTCATCCTGTGGTCGGCGGCCCGGCGCGCAGCCGTGTCCGCAACTCGGTCTTCAGCACCTTGCCGTAGTGGTTCTTCGGCAGCTCGTCGACGAAGACATAGCGCTTGGGCCGCTTGAAGCGCGCGATGCGCGCCAGGCAGTGCGCGTCCAGCGCCTCGGCCGAGACGGCCCGGCCCGGCCGCGCGACGACGAAGGCCACGACGACCTCGCCCCACTCCGGGTCGGGCGCGCCGACGACGGCGGCCTCGGACACGCCGGGGGCGGTCAGCAGTACCTCCTCGACCTCGCGCGGGTAGATGTTGGAGCCGCCGCTGATCAGCAGGTCTTTGCTGCGGTCCTTCAACGTCAGGAAGCCGTCGGCGTCCAGGCTGCCGATGTCGCCGGTCCACAGCCAGCCGTCGCGGATCGCCACGGCCGTCGCCTCGGGGTTGCGCCAGTAGCCGGCCATCACGCTGTCGCCGCGCACCAGCACCTCGCCGGGCTCCTCAGGCGGCAGGCTGTGGCCCTGCGCGTCGGCGACGCGCAGCTCGACCGGCGTCTGCGCCACCCCGACCGACGCCAGCCGCTGCAGGTGGCGCGGGTGCGACGCATCGGCGATCCGCGCGCGCGACAGCGCCGTGCCGACCATCGGCGTCTCGCCCTGGCCGTAGATCTGCACGAAGCGCGGCCCCATCACGCGCAGCGCGCGCTGGATATCGGCCAGGTACATCGGCGCGCCGCCGTAGACGATGGTCTTGAACGCCGCGGCGGCGCGCTCGGCCGGCAGGCCGGACGCCTCGGCGTGGTCCACCAGCCGCTTGACGATGGTCGGCGCGGCGAAGGTCGACAAGGGCCCGAGCGCGCAGCCGAGCTCGAACAGCTCGGCCGGGTCGACGCCGCCGGAGGCCGGCACGACATGCCGCGCGCCGGCCATCAGGTGCGGGATCGCATACAGGCCGCAGCCATGCGACATCGGCGCGGCGTAGACGATGGCATCGGCGGCGCCGACCGGGTCGACGTCGACGAAGTAGGCCAGCCCCATCGTCATCAGGTTGCGCTGCGTCAGCATCACGCCCTTCGGCCGGCCGGTGGTGCCGCTGGTGTAGAAGATCCAGGCCAGGTCGTCGGCGCGGCGCTCGGCCGGCGGCACGGCGGCGGCGCTGGCCACCGGCGCGAGCAGGGCGTCGGCCTCGGCCGACTCGGCGTCGACCTGGCGCTCGATGCCGGCCAGCGCGGCCGGCGCCACGTCGCGCGTGACGAAGGCCCAGCGCGCCTGCGCGTCGGCGACGATCCACTCGACCTCGGCCGGATGCAGCTTGGCGTTGACCGGCACCACGACCAGCCCGGCCCACCAAGCGCCCCACAGCAGCTCGAGATAGCGCGGGTGGTTGCGCATGAAGATCACGACACGGTCGCCCGGCGCCAGCCCCGCCTGCCGCATCCGCTGCGCCAGGCCGGCAGCGCGTGCGGCCCACTCGGCGTGCGTCGCCCAGGGCCGCGTCCCGTCCAGGATCGCGGGGCGGTCGGGGGCGGCCAGGGCCTGGCGGACAAGCAGCTGGGCAAGAGACATCGGGTGGCTCCTCGGGCGGCGGGGCGGCGCGGGCGGGTTGCCGTGGCGCGCGCAGGGGTGTCACCTTAGCCGGGTGGAGGGCGGCTGACCTGATGTTGCGCATGCCGTTCGACGGCCGCCCAGTCCAGTCCAGTCCAGTCCTTGCAGCGTGGGAGGCTCGGTGCGATAGTCGTTGCCTCGGGGTGGGGAGGGAGAGACGGCATGGAAATGAAAGTGTGGCCAGGCCTTCTGGCACTCGGGCTGATGGCACAGGCGCCGATGGCGGCGCTCGCGGGATCGTCACCATGGGTTCCGATCGTCGACGGAGCGACCTGGGCGTTCCTGGAGTCCGGTCAGTACGAGAACTCGGAGGGCGTGGCCAATGAATGGGGGCCCGAGTTGGCGATTGCCCGGTTCGACGCGGTCGACGAGCAGATCTTTGACCACCATGCGAATTTCAAGCTTACCAAGAGCGGCGACGTCGACTTCTTTCAGCTGAACGAGGACGGCCTGTTCAGAGTGTCGGACGGCGATCCGCGCGATGCATCCTCCGGGTACCGCTACTACGTCGATCCCAGGCCTTTTCTCTTGACGGCGCCGCTGGAGATCGGTGAGGAGCGGGTGTATGCAGGCGACGTGTTTGGGCAGGAGGTTTCTCCGTTTTTCGGGACCTACGCCTGGGCCGGGTCTTGGAGCGCGAAATACACCAACCTGGGGCCGGAGGAGGTGACCGTCCCTCTCGGCACTTTTCAGGCGACCCGATTCCGGCTCGACTCCGAGCGCGTGTCGTTCGCGGGCAGCAGTTCTTCGCGGGACTACTGGACCGAAATCTGGTGGGTAGTCGAGGGGGCACTGGTCGCGAAGGTGATGGGCGAGGGCGGCGGCACGAGCGATTACAACGGCGACGGATTGATCGATCGCTGGTACCTGGAGCAGTTGACCATGGTGGCCACGACGGTTCCCGAGGTGGGCACCGCTTACCTCTCTCTGGCAGGCCTGCTTTCCATCGGGGCCGTCGTGTGGTTGCGGCGTCGCTCCCACCGTGCAGTGCCGGACGACTCCGGTCGCCCGTCCTAGCCGAGCGGCCGGTCGCACCCGCGTCTGCGGGCACCGCTCACGGTCGTCGTCTCTACGCTTTCGCCGGGGCATGGCCGGCCGGTGAGCGACTGCGAAGACGGTGCGCCGCGAAGGCGCCTTGCAGGAGACCGTCCGCGAGCCCGAGGACCGCATCCGCGGTGCGCCGTCGTGCTTCGGGCGAGGAACTGCGCCCCACCGAACCCGTCATCGACGGCCCTCGATAATCGCTGCCGTCGCCGAGACCGGCTCACGAGTTCCCGCTTGCCATGTTCAAGAAGCTGATCCTGCCGCTGCTCGCGCTCGTCGTGCTCGTGGCGCTGTACTTCTGGGCTGCGCTGAACTGGAGCTATTCGACCGGCGAGCGCGCCGGCTGGGTGCAGAAGCTGTCGAAGAAGGGCTGGATCTGCAAGACCTGGGAGGGCGAGCTCGCGCTCGTCTCGCTGCCGGGGTCGACGGCCGAGAAATTCTTCTTCACGGTGCACGACGACGAGGTCGCCCAGCGCATCACACGCCATATCGGCAAGCGCGTCGCGCTGCACTACGAGGAGAAGGTCGGCCTGCCGACGAGCTGCTTCGGCGAGACGCGTCACTTCATCACCGGCGTAACGCTGGCCGAGGAGATCCCGATCGGCCCCGGCATCGTCGTGCCGACGCCGCGGGACGTATCTGCACCGCCGGCGACGGCGCCAGCCCCGGCCGCACCGGCCGTGCCGCCCGTGCCGAACGCGCCGCCCGCCACGGCGCCCGCGCAACCGGCCCCCGCGGCATCGAACTGAAGCGCCTGGCCGGCCCTGGCAGCGCCGGACCCGCCGGCACCGGACCCGAACCGCCCTGCGACGGCCTCGCCATCGGGTTGCGGCCGCGCCGCGCGCGTGCCGGCACCACCCCGGCCAGGCGTGCAGCGCGCCGGCGGCTGCGGCATGATCCGGGCTCCCGTCACGACCCCGGAGGCACCATGCGCTTGCTGATCCTTTGCGCCACCTTGCTCGTCGGCGCCACCGCGGCCCAGGCCGCGGCGATGAGCCTGTCGAGCCCGACGATCAAGCCCGGCAGCATGCTGACCGACGCCCAGGTGTTCAAGGGCTTCGGCTGCGAGGGCAGGAATATCTCGCCGGCGCTGAAGTGGAGCGGGGCGCCGAAGGATGCGAAGAGCTTCGCGATCACCGTCTACGACCCCGACGCGCCGACCGGATCGGGCTGGTGGCACTGGGTCGTCTACAACATCCCGGCGACGGTGACCGAGCTGCCCGAGGGCGCCGGCGCGGCCGACGGAAAGGGGCTGCCGGCCGGTGCGGTGCAGGGCCGCACCGATTTCGGCGCGCCGGGATTCGGCGGCGCCTGCCCGCCGCAGGGCGACAAGCCGCACCGCTATATCTTCACCGTCCACGCGCTGAAGGTCGACAAGCTCGACCTGCCGCCCGACGCGACGGCGGCGCTGGTCGGCTTCATGATCAACGCCAACCGGCTCGGCAAGGCGAGTTTCGAGGCCAGGTACGGGCGCAAGTAGCGACGCGGCGATCGCGCGGTGGCCGTCGCCGCTGGACCGGCGATAAGCCGGGCCACGGCAATGCTCGCCGCTGCGCTCGGCGACGGGGCGCAACGGCTGCCGACGGCGTCGTCGGGGAGGCGGTGGCCGAGGCCACGAAGCCTGCCATCGAGCGGCTGGACAGGAAACGAGAAACGCACGCCAGGAATGCCGGGCGGAATCTCGGGTGAGGACGCGGCTTGCCGATTCGCGTGCCAGCGCGTTGGCGGACCCGCGCGAAATGAGCGGGCACCCGGCACGGCTGCCCAGGCAAGCCGGGGAACCCAGGCCATCTCGGCGCGCCCTGTCCGCTGCGATGGGGCTCGCGGCTCGAGCGGGACAAGCCGCCCCTTGACGTCGAGGGTTATGTGCCGTGCCGAGAATGCATCGGCTGGTGTTCGGCTAGCCGGCGATCTTGGGCCCGGGCCGAAGCCTCGAGGATCTGCGGCCGGGTCTCGGCACGTTCACGTCAGGAGACCAAGCCATGAAGAAGAGATGGATTGCCGCTGCATTGGCGGTAACCGCTGCGGGAGGGGTGCTGGCGGCCGATTGGCCCAGCGCCGGCGCGAACCTCGGCAATACGCGTTACCAGGAGTCCGAGGACGCCATCACGGCGAAGACCGCAGGCAACCTGACGCTGAAGTGGTCGCTCGACACGAGCGGCCATGTCACCGCGCACCCGGCAGTCGACGGCGGCTACCTCTACTTCCCGGACTTCGCCGGCTTCCTGTACAAGGTGGAAAAGGCCACCGGGACCGTCGTCTGGAAGAAGCCGATCTCGAGCTACACGGGGATCGCAGGTGACTTCGCGCGTGCCACGCCCGCCGTCGCAGGCGATGCGCTCATTCTCGGCAACCAGAGCGGCAAGTTTCTCGGCGCGGCCCTTGGCCAACCGAATCCGTCGCCGGCGCGAGTCTTCGCGGTGGACAAGCACTCCGGCGACCTGCTCTGGGTGACGCAGGTGGACGCCACGCCGCTGTCGGTCGTCACGCACTCGGCCATCGTTGCCAACGGCACCGCCTTCGTCGGCATCGCGTCGAACGAGGAGCTTGTGGCGGCCTTCGTGCCGAAGATCTATTGGCAATGGCAATTCCGCGGCAGCGTGGTGGCGCTGGACGTGAGCACCGGTGCCGTCAAGTGGAAGACCTACACGGTGCCGCAGGGCTGGTACGGCGGCGCGGTATGGGGCAGCACAGGAAGCATCGACCTGAAGAGCAACCAGGTCTTCATGGCGACTGGCAACAACTACAACAACGACCCGGGCGCGGCCGATGTGGCGGACAACCACTTCGATTCCATCATCGCGCTCGACATGAGCACCGGCAAGGTCAATTGGGGTGGTCGAGGCCTGGCGAGCGACACCTGGAACGTCGCTTGTGGTCTGGTCGCGCCGGGCTTCGTGGTTGCGCCCGGGCCCTTCTTCCCGGGCGTGTACGACAACTGCCCGAATGGAAGCCCGGCCACGGCCGGCCCTGACTACGACTTCTCGCAGGGCCCGATGTGGCTCGGCGGCGGACTCGTGGGCGCGGGCCAGAAGAGTGGTCGTTTCTGGGCGTTCCATCACAAGACGGGCGAACTGCGCTGGGCCACGCAGGTGGCGCCGGGTGGCGTCACGGGCGGCCTGCAGTGGGGTTCGGCCACCGACGGGGCGCGCATCTTCGTGGCCATCTCGAACAGCGGGCCTTCGACCAACGGTGGTGGCGTGGGCGCGATGCCGTGGACGCTGAAGGATGGCACGACCACGACGGCGGGAGGCTGGGCCGCGCTCGACCGTCGCACGGGCGAGGTGCTGTGGACCACCAAGGATCCGTACGGAAGCCGCTCCGAGGCGCCCGTGAGCGCGACCAACGACGTGGTGTTCGGCTGCAACATGTCGCCTTCGGGCACGATGTTCGCGCTCAACGCCCGCAACGGGGCGGTGCTCTGGTCGCATGACAGCGGTTTGCCCTGCACGGCCGGTGCGTCGATCTCCGACGGCATGGTGTTCTGGGGCAGCGGTACGTTCCTGTTCCCGGGGCCGGCGAAGATGATGGCGTTCGGGCTCTGATCAGCTCGGCTTGGCAGTCGTGGGCGCGGGTCGTGTGCTTCGGGTCCGTGGCCCGCGGCGGCGGTTGCCGCGGGCGCGTCCCGAGGCGCCTGACGAGCGCACGGGCCGCCGCCGGTTGGCAGGCCCGCGGGGCCGCAGCGTGCCATCATCGGGCCGGGCGCGGCGTATGCCGCGCGAGGCCAGAAAGCACCTGAAGCGCCATGGGCGCGCCGGGCCGCGCCCGAGCGCTCGTCGCGCGGCGCGGAGCTCAGCCGAGTGACCACCCACCGCATCGCGATCATCCCCGGCGACGGCATCGGCAAGGAGGTGATGCCCGAGGGGCTGCGCGCGCTCGACGCCGCGGCGCGGCGCTTCGGCATCACGCTGCAGCTCGAGCCCTTCGACTTCGCCTGCGTCGAATACTGGGGGCGCCACGGCGACTACCTGCCGGCGGATTGGAAGGACCGTCTGGGTGGCTTCGACGCCATCTTCTTCGGCGCCGTCGGCTGGCCGGCGCGGGTGCCGGACCATATCTCGCTGTGGGGATCGCTGCTGAAGTTCCGGCGCGACTTCGACCAGTATGTCAACCTGCGCCCGGCGCGGCTGATGCCGGGTGTGCGCAGCCCGCTCGTCGGCCGCGACGGCCAGCCGCTGCCCGCCGGTGCGATCGACATGCTGATCGTGCGCGAGAACACCGAGGGCGAATATTCGAGCGTCGGCGGGCGCATGTACGCCGGCACCGAGCGCGAGATCGTGATCCAGGAGACGGTGATGTCGCGCGTCGGCGTCGACCGCGTGCTGCGCTTCGCGTTCGAGCAGGCGATGCGGCGGCCGCGTCGCCGCCTGACCTCGGCGACCAAGAGCAACGGCATCGCGATCACGATGCCGTACTGGGACGAGCGCGTCGCCGCGATGGCAGTCGAGTACCCTGGGGTCGCGGTCGACCAGTACCACATCGACATCCTGACGGCGCACTTCGTCCAGCGCCCGCAGCAGTTCGACGTCGTCGTCGCGAGCAACCTGTTCGGCGACATCCTGTCCGACCTCGGCCCGGCCTGCACCGGCACGATCGGCATCGCGCCGTCGGCCAACCTGAACCCGACGCGGCAGTGGCCGAGCCTGTTCGAGCCGGTGCACGGCTCGGCACCCGACATCGCCGGCCGCGGCATCGCCAACCCGATCGGGCAGATCTGGTCGGCGGCGCTGATGCTCGACTTTCTCGGCCATGCCGACGCGCACGATGCGGTGCTCGGCGCAGTCGAGGCGGCGCTCGCCGACCGCGAGGCACCGCGCACGCCCGACCTGGGCGGCCGCGCCGGCACCGCCGATGTCGGCCGCGCGATCGCGGCGCGGATCGCGGGCGGCTGACGCTGGCGCGCCCGGCGCGGCGCTGCGCCGCGCGTGGCTAGGCGGCGGGCCGGGTGCCGGCGTCCGCGACCCCGGGCCGCTGGCCGCATACCGGGCAGCCCGGATGCCGCGCGGTGCGGATCTCGTGCCACTCCATCGCCCGTGCATCGAGCATCAGCAGCCGGCCGACCAGCGGCTCGCCGAACCCGGCGACGAGCTTGAGCGCCTCGGCCGCCTGCACGCAGCCGACGATGCCGACCAGCGGCGCGAACACCCCCATCGTCGCGCAGGCGACTTCCTCGTAGTTCGCGTCGGGCGGGAACAGGCAGGCATAGCAGGGTGCGTCGGCGCGCCGCGTGTCGTAGACCGAGATCTGGCCGTCGAACCGGATCGCCGCCCCCGACACCAGCGGCCGCGCATGCGCGACGCAGGCGGCGTTGACCGCATGCCGGGTCGCGAAGTTGTCGCTGCAGTCCAGCACCACGTCGGCCTGCGGCACCAGTTCGGCCAGCAGCGCGGCGTCGGCGCGGCGCTGCAGCGCGCGCACGCGCAGCGTCGGGTCGATCGCCTGCAGGGTCAGGCGCGCCGAATCGGCCTTCGGGCTGCCGATGCGGTCGTGGCGGTGCGCGATCTGGCGCTGCAGGTTGGTCAGGTCGACCGTATCGTGGTCGACCAGGATCAACTCGCCGACGCCGGCGGTGCCGAGGAACAGCGCCACCGGCGAGCCCAGCCCGCCGGCGCCGATGACGAGCGCGGTCGCCTCGCGCAGCCGCTGCTGGCCCTCGATGCCGATCTCGTCGAGCAGGATGTGGCGCGAATAGCGCAGCAGTTCGTCGTCGTCCATCGTCGGCCCCATGCGCGTGGCGATGACCCGAGCGTAGCGCAGCGCTGGCGCGGGTTGCGACGCAGGCCGATGCCCGCACCAGGTTACCGGCCCCGGCGTATGCTGCGCGGCATGAGGACGTTCGTCGCGATCGTGGTGATGTTGCTGCTGGCTGCCTGCGCCGGCCCCGGGCTGTCGCGGCTCGAGCCGGGGCTGGACGAGCCGGCGGTTCTCGCGCGCTGGGGCGAGCCGACGGGGCGCCATGCGCTGCCCGGAGGCGGGATCCGGCTCGAGTATGCGACCGGCCCCTACGGCCTGCAGACCTGGATGGTCGACCTCGACACCGCGGGCCGCGTCACGCAGGCGCGCCAGGTGCTGGAGTACGGCGCGCTGACGGCGCTGCAAGGCGAGCTGCCGGGCATGACGCGCGAGGAGCTGCTGCGCACGCTCGGCCGCCCGGGCGAGGTGCGCAGCGGCGGCCGCCAGGGCGGGCAGGTCTGGTCGTGGCGCTTCTTCTCGCCGTTCTGCCTGTGGTTCCAGGTCGGCGTCGGCGACGACGGCCGCGTCGTCGACGCCGTCTTCAGCCCCGACCCGGCCTGCGACGCGCTCGACGACGACCGCATGTGACGCGGCGGCCGGCGCGGCGTTTGCCGAACCCACCCGGGTGTGGCGCGCCGTCGTAGCAGGCCGTGCACGGCGACGGCCGATAATCGGGCCCATGTTCACCGGTATCGTCCAGGGCGTGGCCCGCGTCGCGGCGGTCGTCGAACGACCGGGCCTGAAGACCCTCACGCTGCAGTTTCCGGCCGGTTTCGGCGCCGGGCTGGAGGTCGGCGCCAGCGTCGCCGTCGACGGCACCTGCCTGACCGTGACCGCGCTGCACGCGCAGCCCGATGCCCCGGGCCGCGCCGCGGCGGCGGATTTCGACGTCATGGCGCAGTCGCTGGCGCTGACGACGCTGGCCCGGCTGCGCGACGGCTCGCGCGTCAACGTCGAGCGCGCGGCGAAGCAGGGCGCCGAGGTCGGCGGGCACGAGCTCTCCGGCCATGTCGACTGCACCGGCACCGTGGTCGACATCCGCCGGCCCGAGAACAACCACGTGCTGCGCATCGCGCTGCCGGCGCCGTGGATGCGCTATGTGTTCGCCAAGGGCTATATCGCGGTCGACGGCGCCAGCCTGACGGTGGCCGAGGCGCGGCGCGAGGCAGACGGCAGCGGCTGGTTCGAGGTCTGGCTGATCCCGGAGACGCTGCGCATGACGATCTTCGGCGACAAGGCCGCGGGCGACGCGGTCAACATCGAGATCGAGCGCCAGACGCAGATCGTCGTCGACACCGTCGAGCGCGTGCTGGCCGATCGGCTCGGCCCGCTGATGCCGGCGATCGAGCGGCTGCTGGCTGATACGGTGCCCGCGACTGGCGCAGCCGGCGGCCCCGCTCGGCGCTGAGGGGCGGTGGATGGTCTTCGTCCTCAGCGTGCTGAAGTTTCTCGTCGACCCGCTGAACCTGATCGTCTTCCTCGGCTGCGGCTTCATCGCCCGCAGCCCGGTGGTGGCCGCGGTTGCCGGCGCGGTCTGGGGCTTCGTCGTGCTGCAACTGCTCGGCGAAGCCGTCGCCGCCGACGCGCGGCGCGACGCGCTGGCGGTCTACATGGTCGGCGGCGTGCTGGGCGTGCTCGCCGTCTACGGCATCAAGACCTGGCTGCAGCGGTTGCGCGGGGGCTGACGCCCGCCCGCCCCGGGGCTGGCCGCCACCCGGCACGTGTCGTCGCGGGCCACGGCCCTTACGCCCGCCGCCCGCCGGATCGACGCAGCCGCAACGCGACCCAGGCCGCGGCGGCGAATGCGGCCCCGGCGAGGAACGTCGCCTGCGAGCCGATCCGCTCCCACAGCACGCCGGCGATCGCGCTCGCCGCCAGCATCGCGGCGCCGCCGACCAGGTTGAACAGGCCGAAGGCCGTGCCGCGCAGCTCCTCGGGGGCGGCGTCGGCGACCATCGCCGCCAGCAGCCCCTGCGTCATGCCCATGTGCAGCCCCCACAGCGCCACGCCGAGCAGCATCGCCGGCCAGCCGGGCGCGAGCGCCAGCACCAGGTCGGAGGCGACCAGCACCAGCAGGCCCCAGCCCAGCAGCGCGCCGTGGCTCATCGAGTCCGACAGGCGGCCGAACGGATAGGCGGCGAGCGCGTAGACGATATTCATCGCCACCATGACCAGCGGGACGAACGACGCCGCCACGCCGAGCTGCCCGGCGCGCAGCACGAGGAAGGCCTCGCTGAAGCGGGCCAGGGTGAAGACCGCGCCGATGACGACGACGGCCCAGTAGGCCGGCGCGAGCCGCCGCAGCGCCTCGCGCCGGATCGGGCTCGTCGCGGCCCTGCCCGCGGCGGCCTCGGGCTCCCGCACGCCGGCCACCAGCAGCAGCACGGCGAGTGCCGCCGGCAGCACGGAGACCCAGAAGACGGCGCGGAAGTCGCCCGCCAGCAGCAGCATCAGCGCGGTGGCGAGCAAGGGGCCGACGAAGGCGCCGACGGTATCGAGCGACTGCCGCAGGCCATAGGCGGCGCCGCGCTGCGCGGGCGGCACCAGATCGGCGACCAGCGCGTCGCGCGGCGCGCCGCGGATGCCCTTGCCGATGCGGTCGACGAAGCGCGCCGCGACGACCAGCCCGGCGCCCTGCGCCAGTGCGAAGGCCGGCTTGCTGGCGGCACCGAGCGCGTAGCCGACGACGGCGAGCAGCTTGCGCCGGCGGAAGTGGTCGCTCAGCATGCCGGAGAAGACCTTGACGACCAGCGCCGTCGACTCGGCCACGCCCTCGATCAGGCCGACGACGACCACGCTCAGCCCCAGCGAGCCGACCAGGAACAGCGGCAGCAGGCTGTGCACCATCTCCGAGGCGATATCCATCAGCAGGCTGACGAACCCGAGCACCCAGATCGCGCGCGGCAGCGGGGCCGGGGTGGCGCGCAAGGGCTCGACCGACGCCGGCCCGGCCTCGGGCGCCGGGGCCCTGGCCCGCCTGCGGCGGGTCATGCGGCCGGCCCTCGGACGAGCCTGCCGACGTCGAGCCGCGTCGGCAGCCCCGGGATCGCGGCGATGGCGGCGGCGCTGCCGGCGGCGGCATGGTCGTCGGGCCAGGGATCTCGCTGCGCCGCCGCGTCGCGCCGGCGGGCGCCTGCCCGGTGGCGGGGTGGGGTCATCGGCGCCGCATCCTGGCCTGGGTCTTCCCGACGGCTGCGCGTGCGCTCACCGGCCCGAGCCCGCACGCTGCGCCGTGCCGCCGGGCCGCTGCGGCGCGCTGCGCCGCGCCTCGTCCAGATAGTCACGCGCGCGCTGCCTCGCGGCGGGCGTCGACAGCCAGGCGTCGAGGTTGCGCTCGAGCCACGCGAGATGCTGGTCGGCCTCGAATCCGAAGCGTTGCGCGTCGATGCGCGAGCCCGCGGGCGTATACCGCCAGAGCCGGTCGGCGTCGCGCACCAGCGCATCGTCGAGCGAACGCGCGCCGGTCCGGGTATCGTGCCCGTCGACGATGGCGACCACTGCGTCGACGATGGGCTGCGCGAACCCGAGCTCCGCGAGAATGCCCGCCGCGATGCGCGCGCCTTCGGTCTCGTGCAGGCGCTGCAAGGCCTGGTTCGTCATGTGTGGGCCGAAGGCGGTCGACAGCTCGCCCTCGGCGACCGCGCTCCAGCCGACGTCGTGCAGCAGGATCGCGGGCAGCACGACCGATTCGTCGGCGTCGGGATGGCGGCGCAGCAGCCAGCGTGCCTCGCCATAAGCGACGCGCGTATGGACAGCGTTGTGGCGCGTGCGCAGGAACGGCAGCGCGCGCCGGAAGAGCTCCTGGTGGCGATCGTCGATTTCGGGGAGCATCCGGGCGTCGGGGTCGGGGGTCGGTCGGGGCTGTCATGTATTCGCGCCGCGGCAGCGGTTCGGGCCGCATCACGGGGCCGGCGGACATTGTCGGCGACGGCCGCGCGCGCCGCGCCCATCGACCCAGGCCGTCGGGTCCGGCCAACGACGACCGTGCCTGCAGTCTGCGGCGCTGTGGATGAACGACGCCTGAACGCGGCGTTCATCCGGCATTGGGGCGGAGCACGCCGTGCGACGCGGGCCGGCCCGACTGGCTCTCGGTACGCGGATCGCAACAGCTGGCCCCGACTTGGGCCTCATCGTGGCCCCGACGCGTCAGGCGCCTGATCCCGGCGGCTCCGTGCGCCGTGGCGCCCGGGCCGACCCGCGCCGGGCGCGCCACGCGCTCGGCGACGTGCCGGTCCAGCGGCGGAACGCACGGTTGAAGCTGCTCAGCTCGCCGTAGCCGAGCATGTCGGCCAGCTGGCCGAGCTTCATGTCGGTCTGCGCCAGCATCTCGAGCGCGACTTGGCGTCGCATGGAATCGATGACTTCTTCGAAGGTCGTGCGGCTGGCGGCAAGCTGGCGATGCAGCGTACGCCGGTGGATCGAGAACAGCGCCGCAACGCGGTCCGCGGTGCAGTTGCCGGTGGGCAGCAGCGTGCGCACGACGCTGCGCAGCTGGCCGAGAAAGTTGCCCGAGTGTCGGGCCTCGATCTGCGCGATGTAGCGGTCGAGGATTTCGCCCAGCCCCGCGTCCGCGCTGGGGATCTTGCGGTCGAGATCGCGGGTCGGGAAGAAGACGGCGCTCGCTGGCTGGCTGAACTGCACCGGCGCGCCGAAGAACTCGCGGAAGGGCGCCGCGTCGGGCGGAGCGCGAAAGCAGAAGTGCACTGCCGACGGCCGCCAGTCCCGGCCACACAGCAACTGCAGGAAGCGGAATTCGTTGGCCATGCAGATGGCGTAGACCTGCTCGGCGCCGACGACTCGCGGGATCAGGATGTGGTAGGAGAACTCGATCGAATCGCCCCGCACCGTCAGCCTGGCGCTGGCGCCCTGCACGTGCAGATGCATGTAGCGCATCAGATTGGAGAGCGCGCTGCGCACGTCGGGCGAGTGCTGCATCAGAAAGCCTATCGGCCCGAGCAAGGCCAGGTTCTGCCGCTGCCCGAGCAGCAGCCCGAAGTGGGGGCAGGACAACTCGGTGCGCGCGAGGTGCAGCAGGCGCGCCCCGGCGCGAAACGGAATGATGTTGTCCGGGTCGCGCAGCGTCGCGGGCGCCAGGCCGCAGGCGGCCATCAAGCCCTCGGGGTCGCCGCCCATCGAGGTGACAAGTTCGCCAAAGCCCATCAGGCCGCCGACGCGCACGGTGCCGCTGCGCACCGGCGCCTCCGCCGCGCAGGAAACGATCTCCAGCCTGTCGCGCTGCATCGGATTCACCTCGCGAGCGTCACGAAATACCAAGCCGCTGTCACCAGAAGACGCCTGTCGCCTGGCCGCCGAGGCATAAATTTCGGGCTTCACATTCTGCGGGTGGAGGCACTCATGTCAAAGAGCAGGACATGCAAGGCGCTGGCTGCGCTGGGGCCACTGGTCACCGCGGCATTGGCGTTGGGCGCTGTGACGCTGGCGCATTCCGGTGTGGTCAGCGGCGCGGTGGTCGATGGCGACGGCAAGGCCGTTGCCGGTGCGATCGTCACGCTCGCGGACAAGCGCGGCGTGAGCGAGTCGGTGTATTCGGACGCCGTGGGCGGATTCCGCCTCGCGACCGGACTGCAGGGCGAGCTCGACTTCTGGGTGCGCATGCGCTACTACCGCGACGACACGCGCAAGCTGGCGCTGCCGGCAGGCGCGACGACCTCGGTCAAGGTGACGCTGGCGGCGCTCACGGATGCGAGGGCGATCTCCGAAGACAGCCCGCCGCTGGCGCACTTTTCCACGATCGCCTTCGACCCTGACGAGAAGGCGCTCTTCTCGCGCCCCAACTTCGCGCGCGACTGCGTGTCCTGCCATGCGCTGGGCGAGGCCGTCACGCGCCAGACGCGGCCGCTGGCGGAGTGGTCCCAGACCGTGCAACGCATGCACGCCTATCTTGGCAACGGCGATCCGAAGGCCATCCAGGCGCGCAGCGAGATGCTGGCCAAGGCCTTCGACGGCAGCCTCGTTTCGTCGCGGCCCGTCGTGCCCGTCGACCCGCTGCTCTTCACGGCCAAGGTTCGCCGCTGGCGCCTGGACACCTCGCTCGTGCCGCACGACCCGGCGGTGCACTCGGTCGACAACCGCATCTACACCGTCGACATGATGGGCGGCAAGGTGCTGGAGACGGACCTCGCGAGCGGCACGACGAAGGAGTACGCCGAGCCGGCCGACGGCATGCCCAGTGGCGGCGTGTTCACGAAGATGGGCATGCCCGCACCCTATGGCATGACGGTGCCGCGCGGCCCGCACAGCCTGGCCGAAGGCAAGGACGGGAAGTTCTATCTGACCGACCTGATCGGCAACTCGATTGGCGTGTTCGATCCGAAGACGAAGACCTTCGAGCACCATCCCATTCCGATGGAAGCGAAGGCGCTGTATCCGCACACCATTCGCGCCGCCGGCGACGGCAAGCTGTGGTTCACGATCGCGTTCTCGAACCAGGTCGGCCGCTTCGATCCCGCGTCGAAGGAGATGAAGATCATCGCGCTGCCCGACTCGCCGTCGTTGAGCATCGTCGGCGGCCCAAGTCCCTACGGCATCGACATCCATCCGGCGGACGGCAGCGTGTGGTACGCCAAGCTCGCCGCCGACCGGATCGGCCGCATCGACCCGAAGACGCTCGAGATCAAGGAGTTCGACTCGCCGGTGCGCGGGCCGCGGCGCCACCGCTTCGACGCGCACGGCAAGCTGTGGGTGGCCGGCTTCTCGGAGGGCGCGATCGCCCGCATCGATGTGCGGACCTGGCAGTCGAAGGTGTTTCGCCTGCCCGTCTTCGCGCCGGGGCAGGTGCCCTCGCCCTATGCGCTGGCGGTGCATCCCAGGACCGGCGAAGTCTGGGTCAACGACACGATGCTCGATCTGGTCTGGCGCTTCCTGCCCAAGGAGGAGCGCTTCGTCGCCTACCCGCTGCCGCTGAAGGGCACCTACACGCGCGAGTTCACCTTCCCGAAGCAAGGCTGGGCGTGCACGACGAACAACAGCCTGAACCGCTTCATCGAGGGCGGCATGCCCGAGCTCATCTGCATCGACACCGGTCGCGTCCTGGCGCGGAATTAGTTCTGCCCGGCGTCGCGGCGGCCCGGATGGCGCGACGCTGCCGCCGCGCAGCGGGTCGCGGTCGAGCACGCGCCGCTTCGGGCGGGCGAGGCCGCCCAAGTGAGTTTCTGCCATAGTCGGACGCGAGATGGCCCGCTGTCCGACCCGACCGGGCGCCGTCGGCGCCCGCTCCACCAGCCCCGCCAGTACCGCCGTTACCGCCGACCTCGGCGGCCTCGATGACCTCGGAGGCGCTGGGGGCCGGGCGCCGCGGGTGCCGTTGCATCGCCGCCGCATGCTGCTCGCGCTGCCGCTGCTGGCGACCGCCTGTGCGCTCGACCCCGACGCCGACCACGACGGTCCCGACGCGCCCGCCGCCGCGCCGCTGGCCGCGCCGCCGCGCGTCGCCTGGGTGCTCGGCTCGGGTGGCCCGCGCGGCTTCGTGCACGTCGGCGTGATCAAGGCGCTCGAGGAGCTGGCGCTGCGGCCCGACGCGATCGTCGGCGCCTCGGCCGGCGCCGTCGTCGGTGCGCTGTATGCGGGCGGGGTGCGCGCCGCCGAGATCGAGGCGCTGGCGCTGTCGCTGCAGCCCTGGAGCCTGCTGCGGCTGAGCTTCGGTGCCGGCGAGCGCCTGAACGGCCGGGCGCTGGCGGGCATGATCCGCGACCGCGTGCGGGTGCGCCTGCTCGAACGGCTGCGCACGCCGATGGTCTGCGTCGCGCAGCGCCTTGCCGACGGCGCGGTGGCGGGCTTCACGCGTGGCGACGTCGGCATCGCGGTCCAGGCCTCGGCGGCGATCGAGGGCCGGTTCACGCCGGTGCGGATCCGCGGCCAGCGTTATGCCGACGCCGACCTGCGCATGCCGCTTCCGGTGCGGGTGGCGCGCGCGCTCGGCGCATCGCGCGTGCTGGCGGTCGATGCGTCGGCGCACGAGGACCGCGCGCCGCCGGGTGCCGAGGAGTACCGCGCCATGGACCTGCGCAAGCGCGAGCTGACGCGGCCCGATGCGGCGCTCGCCGACCTGCTGCTGCATCCGGATTTCGGGTACTGGGCCGGGATGAGCCGCGCCTACCGACAGCGCGTCATCGAGGCGGGCTACCGCGCGACGATGGCCGTGGCCGACCGCGCGCGACGACTGCACATGGCCTGAAACGACGCCGCGATCGACTGAGCTGCCCGCCGTTTTTCGTCTTCCGGGAGCGCCTTCACGGCCTGGAGTCTGTCCGCCGCGCCGCGAAGCGCTTGCGATCCGGCCCGGCCGGGGCGGGCCGTCAAGATGAAGAAGCCCACGCTCCGCAGGTGCCTGGTCACTGCAACGGGTCGCTTGTCTTCGATGAACCCGGCCAGGCCGAGCCGCCGCAGCGCCTCACGCCGGATCGGGCTGGGCGCGGCCTTGCCCACGCCCGCCGGGGGCTCCCGGACGCCTGCCACCAGCAGCAGCAGCAGCAGCAGCACGGCCAGCGGCGCCGGCATCACGGCGACTCGGAAACCTGCGCGGAAGTCTCCGGCGAGCAGCGGCATCAGCGCAGTGGCGAGCAAGGGGCCGACTAAGGCGCCTACGGTGTCGATCGACTGCCGCAGGCCGTATCAGGCCGAGCGAGCCGACCAGGATCAGCGGCAGCAGGCTGTGCACCCTCTCCGAGGCGATGCCCATCAGCAGGCTGACGTACCCGAGCACCCAGATCGCGCGCGGCAGCGGGGACGGGGCGGCGCGCAGGGGCTCGACCGACGCCGGTCCGGTCTTTGGGCGCCTAGGCCGTGGGCCGCCTGCGCGGGCGCATGCCGCAGAGCCTCAGAAGAGACTGCCGACGTCGAGCAGCGTCAGCAGCCCCAGGATGGCGAAGATGGCGGCGGCCAAACCGTGCACCCTCCGCATCGAGACCTTCTGCGCGATCGTCTCGCCGAGGAAGACCGCAGGGACGTTGGCCAGCATCATGCCGAGCGTCGTTCCGAGCACGACCTGGACCACGTCGGCATAGCGCGCCGCGAGCGCGACGGTCGCGATCTGCGTCTTGTCGCCCATCTCGGCGAGGAAGAACGCGACCACCGTCGTGCCGAATACACCGATGCGCTGCGCGCGGCCGGCGCCTGCGTCGGCGACCTCGTCGGGCACCAGCATCCACAGCGCCATCGCGAGGAAGGACAGGCCGATGATCCAGCGCAGCATGTCCGCGCCGAGCGCATGCGCGACCCAGGCCCCGACCGCGCCGGCCGCGGCATGGTTGGCCAGCGTGGCGACCAAGATGCCGGCGACGATCGGCCAGGGCCTTCGCAGCGTGGCTGCCAGCACGATCGCGAGCAGCTGGGTCTTGTCGCCCATCTCGCCGAGCGCGACGACGCCGGTGGACACGAAAAACGCTTCCAAGGGGTTCTCGGGCTGGCGGCCCGGGTTCGGCCGCAGCGCATCGCCGGCAGGCCGAGCGGGGCGGCGGGGCGAGACCCGCGCGTTGGCCGGTTTGCCATCGTTCCAAGGCCGCAGGCTCGGCAGCGCCTTGCTGGCGGACGCAGCGCTTCGCTCGGCACGTTCAGAGGCCGCCATCTTAGCCCGGATCGTCGACGCCAAGGACGACGATGCCGCCGCGTTCTGCCGGCACCACGGCTTCGAACCGTTCGGCGGCCACGTTGCG
This sequence comes from Burkholderiales bacterium, assembly GCA_016191995.1. Taxonomy (GTDB): domain Bacteria; phylum Pseudomonadota; class Gammaproteobacteria; order Burkholderiales; family Burkholderiaceae_C; genus Rubrivivax. Next base: position 19,262 of record JACPVA010000132.1, read on the forward strand.
GCTTCGGCGCCTCGAGGGCGGAGCACCTGACGGCTGCCATTGTTCGAGCTGACTGCATGTGACCCGCACGAACACTTGCCGATCTACAACCCGGCGCTGGGCCTGATGATGCAGTTCGAGAGGCTGGTGGCGAGCTTCTCGCGTCAGCACATGGGCACGCTTGGCACCGGGTTGCGCGAAGGAAGCCGGGCGGTGCTGGTGCAGGAGGAGCGCGCCAACAACACAAGCCCCCGCGGCAGGCGAGCCGGCGGACTGGTGGTGCTGCGAGACCGCATCGAGCCCGGCTGCTGGCAGGTCTTGCCCGGCCCTCGTGCGGATCCGGGCCCCGCTCGATGATCCCGCGGGGCCTGGGCCTCTGGACTAGAACTGCTTGGGCAGTCCCGCTTGCTTCAACACGCCGTTGGCGGTGTGTCGAGACAAGATCTTGTGGTCGACCGGGAAGCTCTCATCCCGCTGCGCGGGGAGTGCCAGATGTCGTGATCGCCCTTGCCGTGGCGGACGAACTCGCATCCAGCCAGCTTCAACAGCCGGACCGACTCCGGCGTGAAGCTCTGGCCCATCACGGTCAGGCGGCAGCGGGAAGCGCGACGCTGAACCGGCGCGCAAGCAACTCGACGACCACCTGGCCATCGGCCGGCATGCAGCCGTTGGCCTCCAGCAACTCCGGCACCATGCTCCTGAGCTTGGCGTCCAGGGCTTCGATGGTTTGCGCTTCAGTGACCAGACCCGGTACCTCATCCGAGGTGGCGACCCAGACCGCGGCTTCGTCGTCCCATTCGGCGCGCACGAAGTAGGGCTTGTTCATGGACCCATGATACGCCGCGCACCAGGCGCGGTGGCTCGCGGTGATGCGCGCCGAAGGGCCAGAGCACGCCATCGGCAGCGCCGCGCGCCGGTGCAACGGTGGGTGGCGGTCGAGGGGAAAGCGGCGGTGCGCGACCGACCGGTGTGAGCGACGGCGGGTGTCTCCTCGTGGCTGACAAGGTGAACTGGGGTCGGGTCCAAGCCGACGCAGCTCGCGCGTTTCCGGATTCGCGACATTCGATCGACGACTCGCGAAACGGGCAAAGGATGTCGCGCTGACGCCGCCGGTGGCGTTGCCTGCCTGAACCGAAATCCGGCAGTTATCCCGTCGCTGGGACCCCGGTTGAGCAGACCAGGGTCAGTTCCCGCATTCCTGTGCGCCGGGCGGGTGCACGAGAATACGCTCGACGCGATCGGGCCGGCCTGGCCGCTGGGGCGCTGAGCGGCGTCGCGCCGAAGCGCGAAATTCTTCAACTGGGGCAAGGATGTGACCGCGTTAGTGCGCCAAGAACCGCGCTCGCGCAGTCTCTTCCCGGGTGTCCGAACGGGCACTGCCATGCCGACCATCGGGCCCCGGTCCTTCATGAAAGGAGCCGCATCGTGAAAAGCCTGATCGGAGTCGAGTCTCTCGTTGCCCTTGCCGTCGCCTGCGGCTGCCCGGCCGTCGGCGCGCAGGATGCCGGCCGAACGCTGACGCCCGGCGATCTGCAGTGGAAACCGTCGACGCGCGTCAAGGGCCTGGAGCAGGCCGACCTGATCGGCAGCTCGACCCAGTCCGGCCCCTACGTTCAGCGCGTGCGCTTTCCGGCGAACTTCGTCAACCCGCCGCACAGCCATCCCGAGGAACGCACCTACACGATCATCTCGGGCACCTGGTACGTCGGATGGGGCACCAAGCTCGACGAAAGCAAGCTCGTGGCGCTGCCGCCCGGCAGCTTCTACACCGAGCCTGCCAACGTGCCGCACTTCGTGCTCAGCAAGGACGAGCCGGTCGTCGTGCAGATCAGCGGCACGGGGCCGACGTTGACCCGCTTCGTCGATCCGTCGCAGGCGCCGAAGTAGCGAATCGCTGGCGCCGGCGTGGCGGCGCCGCGTTTCCTGTCGCCCGCCCCTATGTCCCTTTCCGAGGAAGCGCATCGGTCGCGGAAGGGACCCCGTCATTCGAAGACTCATCGCGGTGGTGCGGTGTCTGTCGTTCGCGCCCCCCAGACGCAGAGGGTCGGCTACACGGTCTCCCGCAGATCGAGCCGACGCTCGATCTTCTCCACACGATCGCTCAGACCGTCGATCCGCACGTTCAGGCCAGCGAGGTCTTCGTGGATGAAGGCGACGCTCTCGTGCATCTGGACCACCTGCCCCTCCAGGGAGGCAAGGCGCGACTTGACCTCGCGAACTTCACCGCGCAGATCGCCCAGGTCAGCCCGGATGGCCTTCGAGTGCCCGGGGAACAGGTTCTCGACGTTGCCGTTCATGCCTCCGCTCCAGGGGGAAGGGGCCTCGTCGGACGCCGTCATGATATTTGTCGACGAGAGCCAAGGACCTCGCGCCGGGACCGGTGAGATCCCACTCCAACAGAGCCGTCGTCCATGTGGCGGCCGGGCACGGCGCACATCGGCACGTTCGCGTCGAGGGCGACGGCGCGTGGTCATGATCGTGCGCGCCGGATCGTCGACGCAGCTTTGCGCAGGGTGTCGAAGCCCCGGGCAGCCGCCTCGATTACGCCCTCCGGGAACGCCATCACGGCTTGGAGTCTGTCCGCCGCGTCGCGAAGCGCCTGCGATTCGGCCCGGCCGGGGCGGGCCGTCGGGATGAAGTAGCCCGCGCTCTGCCCGTGCCGGGTCACTGCAAGGGGTCGCTTGTCTTCGATGAACCCGGACAGGCCGAGCCGCCGCAGGGCCTCGCGCCGGATCGGGCTCGTCGCGGCCTTGCCCGCGGCGGCCTCGTGCTACCGGACGCCGGCAACCAGCGGCAGCGCAGCCAGCGCCGCCGGCAGCGCGGCAATCCGGAAGCCGGCGCGGAAGTCGGCCGCCAGCAGCAGCATCAGCGCAGTGACGAGCAAGGGGCCGACGAAGGCTCCGACGGTGCCGAGCGACTGTCGCAGGCCGTAGGCGACAGAGCCGGGGCGCCTCCGTCGGTTGCTAGACACCCGACCGCGCCGCGTCCAGGGCCGACACCAGCGCGCTGGCTTGCGAAGCCACGTTGTCCACCGGTCGATTCAACACCTTTGCGGGCAAGGGTGCGGCGTAATGCGCCAGCGCATGCAGGCGCTGGCCCTTGACCACGATGGCCGGACACAGCGCAGTCGGCACCTTGGTCGCGGCATCGACGACAGCCAGCGGCATGGTCAGCCGCGTCGCCAGGGCATCCAGCAGGTCGCTCTGGACCACGACCACGTAGGGGATCCCGCCGGCCGCGCTGCCGCTCGGGTTGGCGAAGACGTCGTACTGGGCCACCGGCCGCTCACCACGGGCGCAGGTCGGCGCCAGGAATGCCGTGCGTCTCGAAGCGAGCGTTCTGGGCGGCGATCCAGTCACCATATTCGGCTTCGAACGCCTTCTTGCGCGCGGCACGGCTGGCCTTGTCGTGGCTGGCCAGCAGCGCCTGGTAGCTCTCGGCCGAGAGGATCACCGTGTCGAGTCGACCGGCCTTTTCCACGAACACGGGTTCGCGCTTGGCCTGGGCACAGAGGCTGCCAAAACGGTTCTTGGCTTCGGTGGCAGTGACGCGCATGGTGGTCTCCTCGGGGGCATGGCCATTTTGCTGTTCAGGGCCGCGACGGCCGAGCGGCGCCACCTGCAATGCAGCCTGCACTGGAGCAGCCATTCATCGAGGACCGCTCCTGGCCGTCAGCGAAGGCCGCCACCCCTTCAAGACGCGATGATCGCCTGCGATTCGAAACGGATCGACATCGCGCGTGGCCGCCCGTCAGCCCTTCGTGCCGCCTCGGCCCGCACCCGCCGCGAACCGCGCCGCGCCCGCCAGACCCTCCTCGAACACGATCGCGTAGCCGCCTTCACCCTCGCGCCGCAGCGCCTCGGCCAGCGGCCAGTCCCACTGCGCGATCGCCGACGCGCGGTCGGCCCTCATGCAGCGCTGGGGCAGCGCCGCCAGCTCGCGCGCCAGCGCCTGCGCCGCGGCCAGCGCCTGGCCGTCGTCGACGACGCGGTTCGCAAGACCCATCGCCAGCGCCTCGTCGGCGCCGACCGGCCTGCCGGTCAGGATCATGTCCAGCGCGCGGCCCTGGCCGACCACGCGCGGCAGCCGCACCGTGCCGCCGTCGATCAGCGGCACGCCCCAGCGGCGGCAGAAGATGCCGAAGACGGCGCTCCTCGCGGCCACGCGCAGGTCGCACATCAGCGCCAGCTCCAGCCCGCCGGCGACCGCGTAGCCCTCGATCGCGGCGACGACCGGCTTGGCGAAGTCGATCCGGGTCGGCCCCATCGGCCCGGGGCCGCGGCCGTCGGGGGCGATGGTGTTGCGCGCCGCCGGGTCCGTCATCGCCTGCAGGTCGGCGCCGGCACAGAACTGGCCGCCGCCGCCGGTCAGCACCGCGACGTGCAGCGCAGGGTCGGCCTCGAAGCGCTCGAAGGCCTCGCGCAGCGCGGCGGCGGTCGGCCCGTCGACCGCGTTGCGGCGCGCCGGGCGGTCGATCGTGACCGTGCAGACCGCGCCGTCGATCGCCACGCGCACCGCGTCCGCACCGGTGGGGCCCGCCGGTGGCGCCGCCGCGCCCGGTTGCGCGGCCATGCTCAACCCGCCAGCAACTGCCGCAGCACGAACGGCAGGATGCCGCCGTGCTTGATGTACTCGACCTCGATCGCGGTGTCGATGCGCAACGTGACCGACACCGTCAGCTTCTGCCCGTCGGCGCGTGTGATCACTAGCGCGGCGTCGCCCTGCGGCCTGATCGTCTGCGGCAGCACGACGTCGATCGTCTCGTTGCCGTCGAGGCGCAGTTTCTCCCACGAGTCGCCGTCCTTGAACTGCAGCGGCAGCACGCCCATGCCGATCAGGTTGGAGCGGTGGATGCGCTCGAAGCTGCGCGCCACCACCGCCTCGATGCCGAGCAGCGCCGTGCCCTTGGCGGCCCAGTCGCGGCTGGATCCGGTGCCGTATTCCTCGCCGGCGAAGATCACCGTCGGCACGCCGGCGGCCATGTACGCCATCGCGGCGTCGTAGATCGGCATCTTCTCGCCGCGTTGCGGGCCGTCGGCCTGGTACAGCGTGACGCCGCCTTCCTCGCGGCTGCCGTCGTCGCCTGGCGGCAGCATCAGGTTCTTGATGCGCACGTTGGCGAAGGTGCCGCGCATCATCACCTCGTGGTTGCCGCGCCGGCTGCCGTAGCTGTTGAAGTCGGCCTTGGCCACGCCGCGCCCGATCAGGTAGCGCCCGGCCGGCGTGGTCTCCCGGAAGCTGCCGGCCGGCGAGATGTGGTCGGTCGTGATGCTGTTGCCGAATAGGGCCATGATGCGCGCTCCCTTCACGCCGGACTCCAGCGCCGGCGGCTCCAGCGCGAAGTCGGCGAAGAACGGCGGCTCGGCGATGTAGGTGCTCGCGGGCCAGGTGTAGACCTCGCCCGCCACGCCCTCGATCTTCTGCCACAGCCGGCCAGGCTCGCGCGCGACCTTGCCGTAGTTGGCGCGGAACGCGCGCGGGTCCATCGCGTGCTTCATCAATGCGTGCACCTCGTCGCTCGTCGGCCAGATGTCGCCGAGGAAGACCGGGCGGCCGCGCCGGCCGATGCCGACCGGCTCGGTCATCAGGTCGACCCGCATGCTGCCGGCCAGCGCGTAGGCGACGACCAGCGGCGGGCTGGCGAGGAAGTTGGCCTTCAGGTTCGGGTGGATGCGCGCCTCGAAGTTGCGGTTGCCCGACAGCACCGCGGCGCAGACCAGGTCGTTGGCCGTGATCGTCTCGTTGAACTCGGGCCTGAGGTCGCCGGCGTTGCCGATGCAGGTCGTGCAGCCATAGGCGGCGACCGTAAAGCCGAGCTTCTCCAGGTAGGGCAGCAGGCCGGTCTTGGTCAGGTATTCGGTGACGATGCGCGAGCCGGGCGCGAGCGAGGTCTTGATGTGCGGCGCGACTTTCAGCCCGGCCTCGACCGCCTTCTTCGCCAGCAGCCCGGCGGCCAGCAGGACGCCGGGGTTGCTGGTGTTGGTGCAGCTCGTGATGGCGGCGATCAGCACGTCGCCGTGGCCCAGCGTCTGCGGCGCCGGCTTGCCGCGGGCGGCGGAGCGGCTCGGGTGGGCGGCGGCCAGCGTCGCGGTGTTGGCGACCATTTCGACGACATCGCGCTGCGCGCCCGGCGCGACCTCGGGCTCGTCCGGGGCCGACTCGCCTTGCGTGCGAACGACCACGCGTTGCTCGAGCCGATCGGCCGGCAGGTTGAAGCCGCCGGCGGCCACCGGCGCGCTGAAGAGCTCGGTGAAGCGCGACTTCACGTCGCCGATCTCGATCCGGTCCTGCGGCCGCTTCGGCCCTGCCAGGCTGGGCGCGACGGTGCCCAGGTCGAGCGTGATCAGCTGGCTGTAGTCGATGTCCCGCGCGCGCGGCACGCCGAACAGGCCCTGGGCGCGGAAGTAGGCCTCGAAGGCCTCGACCTCGGCCTTGGTGCGGCCGGTGCCCTTGAAATAGTCGATCGTGCGCTCGTCGACCGGGAAGAAACCCATCGTCGCGCCGTATTCGGGCGCCATGTTGCCGATCGTCGCGCGGTCGGGCACCGGCAGGCTGGCGGTGCCCTCGCCGCAGAACTCGACGAACTTGCCGACCACGCCGGCCTTGCGCAGCATCTCGGTGACGGTCAGCACGAGGTCGGTCGCGGTCACGCCCTCGCGCAGCCGGCCGGTCAGCTCGAAGCCGACGACATCGGGGGTCAGGAAGTACACCGGCTGGCCGAGCATGCCGGCCTCGGCCTCGATGCCGCCGACGCCCCAGCCGACGACGCCGATGCCGTTGATCATCGTCGTGTGGCTGTCGGTGCCGACCAGGCTGTCGGGGTAGTGGACGGCGTCGGCGCCCTTGCCCGACTCGCCGCTCCGGTGCACGCCGCGCGCGAGGTATTCCAGATTGACCTGGTGCACGATGCCGAACCCGGGCGGCACGACGCCGAAGGTCTCGAAGGCCTGCATGCCCCATTTCATGAACTCGTAGCGCTCGCGGTTGCGCTCGAATTCCAGCTTCATGTTCAGGTCCAGCGCCTTCCTGGTGCCGAAGTGGTCGATCATCACGCTGTGGTCGACGACCAGGTCGACCGGCACCAGCGGCTCGATGCGCCGCGGTTTCTTGCCCATGCGCGCGGCGACGCCGCGCATCGCCGCCAAGTCGGCCAGCAGCGGCACGCCGGTGAAGTCCTGCAGCACGACGCGGGCGACGACGAAGGGGATCTCCTGGCTGCGCGGCGCGTTCGGCTGCCAGCCGGCGAGCTGCTCGACATGCTCGCGCGTGACCTTGGCGCCGTCGCAGTTGCGCAGCACGCTCTCCAGCACGATGCGCAGCGACTGCGGCATGCGTTTGACGCCGGGGAAGCGGCGCGCCAGTGAAGGCAGCGAATACAGCCGCCCGGTCTTGCCGGAGGCGGTGGTGAAGGTCTTCAGCGTGTTGGCGAAGGCGTGGGGCATGGCGGGGCTCCGCGGCGGGTTGGGGTTGTGTCGGCGGTCGGCGCGCGGGGGCCGGGGCGGGCGAGCGCGGCCGATCACCGCCTATCGTAGCGAGCGCGCGTGACGCCGCCGCAGCGACGCGCCGGCGCCCTGCGCGGGTCAGGGGCGACGCAGCCGCGGCCGTCGCCGGGCGGCCGGCCGATGGCCGCAGTCGAAAGTGGTCTACACGCTGCGCAGCAGCTCGCGCACCCCGTCCCAGACGATCTGCACCCCCAGGCACAGCAGGATGAAGGCCGACAGGCGCAGGAAGACGATGGTGCCGGTCTCGCCGAGAAACCGCAGCAGCCGCTGCGCGTAGCGATGCGCGAGGTAGACCATGCCGCCCAGCAGCACCAGCGCCAGCACGCCACCGGCCACACGCGACAGCGTCAGCGCCCAGCCGCCCTCGGGCAGCGTGACGCCGACCGTGATCGCGGCCGTGATCGACCCCGGACCGCAGGTCATCGGGAAGGTCAGCGGGTAGAAGGCCTGGCGCTGCACGTGGTCGAGCGTGAAGCCCTCGGCCAGCGCCTGGCGGCTGTCGCGCGTCGCATGGTCGACGTTGAGCAGCCGCCACGCGGTCGAGGCGACGATCAGCCCGCCCCCGACACGGACGATCGGCAGCGAGATGCCGAACAGGTCGAGCACGTAGGAGCCCACCAGCATCGCCCCCAGCAGCAGCAGGAAGACGTTGCGCGCCACCTTGCGCGCGAGCACGCGGCGCGTCTCGGCGCTGGCGCCCTCGGTCAGCCCGAGGACCATGGTCGAGCTGGTCGGCGGGTTGAGGATCGGCAGGATCGTGGCCAGCACGAACAGGAAGCTCTTGCCGAAGCCGAGCGCGAGCGAGGTGGGGTCCATGCAAAGGTGATTGTCGGCGCATGGCGGCGATCGCGCGGCGGCCGGCCCCGGGGCGGCGCCACCCTGCGGCCGGATCCTATGCCAGTCCGGGTGTGCCCGCGGCGGCGCCCGCGTCGGCCGCCCTCAGCGACGGGAACCGGCCGCGGCCTCGTCGGCCGCGGACGGCGCGGCCTGCGGGACCTCGACGCGCACGCGCAGCCCGCCCAGCGTCGGTGAGCGGTCGGCCGTCACGCGCGCGCCATGCGCGGCGGCGATGCGCTGCACGATCGACCAGCCCAGCCCGCTGCCGGCCTGGCCGCTGCCGAGCACGCGGAAGAAGCGCTCGCCGAGTCGCGCGAGGTCTGCCTCCTCCAGCCCGGGCCCGCTGTCCTCGACCGTCAGCAGGGCCGTCCGCGCGGCGGCGGCGCGGCCCGCCGCGCCGCCCGCCGGCTCGACCGCCACGGCGATGCGCGCGCCCTGCGGCGCATAGCGGATCGCGTTGTCGACCAGGTTGCGCACCAGCACCGCCAGCAGCGTCGTGTCGCCGCGCACCGGGCAGGGCGCGTCGGCCGCGAGCTCCAGCGCCTGCCCGCGCGCCAGCGCGCGCGCGCCGAGCGCGGCGGCCTCCTGCCGCGCCAGCGCCGCCAGGTCCAGCGCGGCCCGCGCCGGCGCCGCACCGGCCTCCAGCCGCGCCAGCGTCAGCATCTGATCGCCCAGCCGCGTGGCGCGGTCGCAGCCCGCCAGCGTGGCCTGCAGCGCGTGGCGCCGCGCCGCGTCGTCGGTCTCGCCCAGCGCGACCTGCGCCTGGGCCCGGATGGCGGCGATCGGCGTGCGCAGCTCGTGCGCGGCGTCGGCGGTGAAGCGGCGCTCGGCCTGCAGCAGGCCGCCGATGCGCTGCAGCAGGCCGTTGAGCGCATCGACCATCGGCCGCATCTCGGCCGGCGCGTCGTCCAGCGTCACCGGATCGAGCGCCTGCGGCGCGCGCCCGGCGAGCGCCCGCCCCAGCCGCGCGAGCGGGCGCAGGCCGCCGGCCACCGCCCACCACGCGCCCAGCGCCAGCAACGGCAAGGCGACGAGCAGCGGCGCGAGCGTGCTGCGCAGCACCGCGCGCAGGATCGCCGCACGCGCGTCGAGCCGCTCGCCGACCAGGACCAGGATGTCGCGCTCGGAGCCGGCGGCGGCGAACACGCGCCACGGCACGCCGTCGAGGCGGGTGGTGTGGAAGCTGGCGCGCGCCGCCGCGTCAGGGTCGTCGTCGTGATCATCGTGCCGCGGCTCGTCGTCGACGCGCTTGCCGTGCCGGTCGCGCTCGCGCACGCTCGCCGCGCCCGGCCGCGCGCGCTCGAGCGCGACCATCGGCTGCATCGGCGCCTGCGCCGACCGCAGCGCCAGCCGCCCCTCGTGGAAGACCTGGAACGCGACCTGCGGCGCATAGCGGTGCAGCGTCGGTGCGTCGACGGCGCGCTCGTCGTCGTGCGGGGCACGCGCCTGCTGCAGCACCAGCAGCGCCGCCGCTTGCGCGAGGTGGCCGTCGAGCAGCTCGTCGAGCTCGCGCCGCGCATCGTGCCAGGTCCAGGCCGCGGCCGCGCCCCAGACGGCGGCGACCAGCCCCAGCACCAGGGCCAGCACGCGGCCTTGCAGCGAGCGCGGCCAGCGTCTCACGCGCGATCCGCGGCGGGGGGATCGCGCAGCAGCGCATAGCCGACCCCGCGCACGGTCTGGATCAGCCCGGCGCCGAGCTTGCGGCGCAGGTGGTGCACGTGCACCTCGATCGCGTTGCTGTCGACCTCGCGCCCCCAGGGGTAGAGCTGCTGCTCGAGCTGCTCGCGCGTCAGCACGCGCCCGGCGTTCAGCATCAGCAGCTGCAGCAGGTCGAACTCGCGCGTGGCGAGCTGGACCGGCTCGCCGCGCTGCGTGACCTGGCGCGCCGCCGGGTCGAGCTCGACGTCCTGCGCGCGCAGCCGCTCGCTCGGCTGGCCGTGGGCGCGCCGCACCAGCGCGCGCAGCCGCGCCGCGAGTTCGTCGAGGTCGACCGGCTTGACGACATAGTCGTCGGCACCGAGGTCGAGCCCGCGGATGCGGTCCGGCACGGCGTCGCGCGCGGTCAACACCAGGATCGGAAACTTCACGCCGGCCGCGCGCACCTCGGCCAGCACATCCATGCCGTCGCGCCGCGGCAGGCCCAGGTCGAGCACCGCCGCCGCATAGGGCTCGGCGCGCAGTTCGCGCTCGGCGGCGGCGCCGTCGCGCACCCAGTCGACCTGGAAGCCGTGCTGGCGCAGCCCGGCGCGCAGGCCGTCGCCGAGCAGCGGGTCGTCCTCGACGAGCAGGATTCGCATTGCGGCGAGTGTCGCGCGCGGCGCTCAGTCGTCGTCTTGACCGCCGTCATGGCCGTGACGCTCGACCGCGGCCGGCCCGGCGTCCAGGGCACCGGCTTGGGGCGCGGTCTGCCACTGCCAGGCCCACAGCGCCAGCACGGCGGTGAGCAGCGCCACGGCCACCGGGACGCGTGCGCTCGCGATCGCATCCTGCGGCCGGCCCCGCCTGAGCCCGGTGAACATCGCGCGCACGAGGTTCTCGCGATGCGCGAGGCTGCCGATCAGGACGCCGGCCAGGTGCACGCCGACGAGCGCCAGCATCAGCATCGCCGCGCCCTCGTGCAGTTCCTCGGCCCAGTCGCCGGCCAGTTCGTGGTAGTTCGCCAAGCCGGTCGCGGTGACGAGCGCCGCCAGCGCGAGCAGGGCGACGATCGCCAGCGCCCCGGCCGGGTTGTGGCCGGCATGCGGCTCGGGCCGGCCGCGTAGCAGCGAGCCCAGGTAGCGCCACGCCGCCACCGGGCCGCGCACGAAGTCGGCGAAACGCGCGTGGCGCGTGCCGACCAGCCCCCACAGCAGCCGGAATACGACCAGCCCCGCCACCGTATAGCCGAGCGTGACGTGCAGCAGCCGCCAGCGCTCGCTCTCGGCGGTCAGGAAGGCGCCGGCGAAGCCCAGCACCATCAGCCAGTGGAAGACGCGCACTGGCGCGTCCCAGACAAGGACACGGCCGCCGCGCTCGGCGGCGGCAGCCGGCGCCTCAGCGCGGGATGCGGATAGCGTGTTCATCGAACTCTCCTCGGTCGGCTCGGGGGTGGCAGGCGCCGCAGTTGGCGGCGCTGCGGATCGCGGGGCGCTGCCAGGTCGCGGCGGGCAGCTCGTCGTGCTCGCGCAGGAACCAGGCGCTGCGCGTGATGCGGTCCTGCGGCGGCACCTGGGCGGCGCGGCGGCCGCTGGCGGCGTGGGCGACGAGCCAGTCGGTCAGCTTGCGCGCGAGCTCGCGGTCGAGCGAGGCGTCGCTGCCGAAGTGATGCGCGAGGTCGCCCATCAGGCGCTGCCAGGACGCGGCCGGCAGCAGGGCGGGCGGGTAGGCGACGTGGCAGGACCCGCATTCCTGGACGTAGCTCGGGTCGAGCGGCACGCGCGCGCGGCGCTCGCCGTCGGCCCAGGCCGGCGCGGCGAGCAGCGCGAGCAGCGCGAGAGGGGCAGCGCGGCGGCGCCGGGAAGGGTTCGTGGGCATGGTTTCGGGTCCGGTTCAGGGTTGCAGCGAGATCAGCCAGGCGAGCAGGTCCGCCTTCTCGGCCGCGGTGCAGCTGCGCCCGAGCACGTCGCCGCAGTTGCGGCGAAACCACTTCTCGGTCTTGGCCGGGTCGGTGAAGCGCCCGGCGTCGAACGCTGGCGCGAGCGGGGCGATCGTCTTGCCGGTCGAGGCGTGGCGCCCGCCTGCGGTGGGCGGCTTGCCGTGGCACGAGGCGCAGCTCCACTCGCGGCCGTGCGTGCTCGTGAACAGCGCCTGCCCGCCTGCGGCGTCGGGCGCGCGGCCGGCCTCGGCGGCGTAGCCGGCCAGCATCTGCGCCGGCGTCGTGGCGGCGATCGCGGCCGCGCCGAGCGCGGCGGCGGCGGCGAGCAGCGGTGTGGCGATCCAACGGGTGCGGGTCATCGCATCTCCTTTCATGGCGGAGATGCTCGGGCGGGCGGATTAGCGCCGTCTTAAGGGCTGGGCGGCGGCCGGCCTCGAGCGTGGCGGGCCCGGCGGGCCGCGCCTGGCGCGGATCGCGCGCCGGCTCGTGCCGCTCCGCGTGCCCAGGCCGGCGCCGGCCGCCTCGATGGGGAGCCCGCCCTGACCCGGGGCGATGCCCCGGGGCGCGCGAGTCAGCGCCCGCTGAAGCGCGCCGTGCGCCGCTCGGCGAAGGCGGCCAGGCCTTCGCGCAGGTCGTCGCTGGCGGCGCAGGCGGCGACGCGCTGCCGCAACACTTGCGGGTCGGCGCGGCCGCCGGCCAGCTCGTCGATCGAGGCCTTCATGCCGCGCAGCGCCAGCGGCGCGCCGGCGGCCAGCGCCCGTACGATGCGCGCGACCGCGGTGTCGAGTTCGTCGGCGCCGACCAGCTCGTCGAGGTAGCCGATCTGGCGCAGCGTCTGGTCGTCGACCGCCTCGCCGAGCAGGAACAGCCGCTTGGCCGCCCCCGGGCCTAGCCGCTCGACGAAGCGGCGCAGGCCGCCCGGGTAGTAGTGCAGCCCGAGGCGCGCCGCCGGCATGCGCAGCTCCATGCCCGTCACGCCGACGCGGAAGTCGCACGCCAGCGCGAGGTCGGTCGCACCGCCGTAGACGCTGCCGTTCAGCCGCGCGACGCTGGGCAGCGGCAGCGATTCGAGCGCGTCCACGGTGCGCTCGAAGGCCTGCGGGCCGGCGTCGTCGGCGTCGCGACGCGCCGGATCGCCGAGCTCGCCGAGGTGATAGCCGGCGCAGAAGGCGCGGCCCTCGCCGGTCAGCACCAGCGCGCGCGCATCGGCGCTGCCGCGCAGGGCATCGAAATGCGACTGCAGCGCCGCCAGGTCCTCGGCGTGCAGGCGGTTGAGGTGGCGCGCGCGCTGCAGCGTGATCGTCGCCACGCCGTCGGCGTCGATCGTCATCCGCGGCGGCGCGCCGGCGTCGCCCGCGGGCTTCATCGTGCTCACGTCGCTACCGGCCCACGGGCCGCGGCGTCGCGGCCTGCGACGCGCTGCGCGTTCACCGGGCCACAGCCCGCGCCGCGCGGTGCGCGGCAGACACTCGCGACATCCCCGCCGCGCTCGCTGGGCTCCCTTCGGGCTGCGCCCTGAGGTATTCGCCCTTGGGGCGGCCCGGCGCGCTCATGCCGCGCGCGGCAGGTCGCGCACCGACAGCACGCCCGCGATCCCGCGCAGCGCCGCCAGCACCGGCTCGGCCACCGGGCTGTCGACGTCGACCAGCGTGTACGCGATCTCGCCGCGCGAGTGGTTGACCATGTTGTGGATATTCAGCCCGGCAGCGGCCATCGCGGTCGAGATCTGCCCGAGCATGTTCGGCACGTTGGCATTCACGATCGCGACCCGGAAGTCCGATTCGCGCGCCATCGCGACGGCCGGGAAGTTGACCGCGTTGCGGACCTCGCCGTCGTCGAGGAAGGCGCGCAGCTGCCCGGCGACCATCACGGCGCAGTTCTCCTCCGCCTCGGCGGTCGAGGCGCCCAGGTGCGGCAGGGCGATGACGCCGTCGCGCCGGTGCAGCTCGGGGCCGGGGAAGTCGCAGACGTAGTGGGCCGGGCGCCCGGCGGCCAGCGCGGCGGCGACCGCCTCGTGGTCGACGACACCCTCGCGGCTGAAGTTCAGCAGCACCGCGTCGGGGCGCATCAGCGCCAGCCGGCGCGCGTCGACCAGGTGCTTGGTGGCCGCAAGCAGCGGCACGTGCAGCGTGACGAAGCGTGCGCTGCGCATCACCTCGTCGACGCTGGCGGCGCGCCGCACCTGCGACGGCAGCCGCCAGGCGGCGTCGACCGTGATGTCGGGGTCGTGGCCGATGACCTGCATCCCGAGCGCGATCGCGGCGTCGGCCACCGAGCAGCCGATCTTGCCCAGCCCGATGATGCCCAGCGTCTGCCCGGCGAGCTCGTAGCCCGCGAACGCCTTCTTGCCGTCCTCGACCACGCGCTCCAGATCCGGGTCGACGACGTCCAGCGCATCGACGAAGGCCAGCGCCTGCGGCAGCCGGCGCGCCGCCATCAGCATGCCGGCGAGCACCAGCTCCTTGACCGCGTTGGCATTGGCGCCCGGCGCGTTGAACACCGGCACGCCGCGCGCGGTCAGCTCGGCGACCGGGATATTGTTGGTGCCGGCGCCGGCGCGCGCGACCGCCAGCACGCTGGCCGGCACGCCGCGCGCGTGCAGGTCGGCCGAGCGGCACAGGACCGCGTGCGGGGCGGCGAAGTCGCCGCCGGTGCGAAAGCGCGGCGCCGGCAGCAGCGCCAGCCCCGAGGGGGCGATCTTGTTCAGGACCAGGATGTCGAAGGCGTGCGTCATCGCGGTCGTCCCTCTCAGCCGCGCTCGCGCACGAAGTCGCGCATGTAGTCGACCAGCGCCTGCACGCCCTCGACCGGCATCGCGTTGTAGATCGACGCCCGCATCCCGCCGACCGAGCGGTGGCCCTTGAGCTGGACCAGCCCGCGCGAGTCGGCACCCTTCAGGAATGCGGCGTCGAGCGCCTCGTCGGCGAGCTTGAACGGCACGTTCATCAGCGAGCGGCAGTCGCGCGCCACCGGGCTGCGGTAGAAGTCCTGGCTGTCGAGGTAGTCGTACAGCACGGCCGCCTTGGCGCGGTTGTGCGCCTCCATCGCCGCCAGCCCGCCGCGTGCCCTGATCCACTCGAAGACCAGCCCGGCGATATAGATCGCGTAGGTCGGCGGGGTGTTGTACATGCTGTCGTTGTCGGCCACCGTCTTGTAGTCGAAGGCCGACGGCGTGATCGGCAGCGACTGCCCGATCAAGTCGTCGCGCACGATGACGATGGTCAGCCCGGCCGGGCCGATATTCTTCTGCGCGCCGGCGTAGATCAGCCCGTACTTCGCGACCTCGACCGGGCGCGACAGGATGTCGCTCGACATGTCGGCGACCAGCGGCACCCCGCCGACCTCGGGGGTGAAGTGGTATTCGACGCCGCCGATGGTCTCGTTGCTGCAGATGTGGACGTAGGCCGCGCCGGGGTCGAGCTTCCAGCTCGCGCGCGGCGGGATCGTCGTGTAGCCGCTGTCGGCCGCGCTGGCGGCGACGTTGACGGCGGCGTACTTCTTCGCCTCCTTGATCGACTTCTTGCTCCACTCGCCGGTGTCGACGAAGTCGATCGAGCCGCGCCCGCGCAGCAGGTTCATCGGCACGATCGCGTTCTGGCCGATCGCTCCGCCCTGCATGAACAGCAGCTTGTAGCCTGCCGGCACCGCCAGCAGCTCGCGCAGCGCCGCCTCGGCGCGCTCGGCGATGCCGATGAAGGCCTTGCCGCGGTGGCTCATCTCCATCACCGACATGCCTTCGCCATGCCAGTCGAGCATCTCCTCGGCGGCCTGGCGCAGCACGGCCTCGGGCAGCGCGGCCGGGCCGGCGCTGAAGTTGTGAATCCGGGTCATCGTGGTTTCTCCTGGGCGGCGGGCCGGGCCGGCCGTGGCCGCAACCGCGCATTATCGGCGGCGCGCGCGGCGGCCCCGCCACGGCCCTCGCCGGCGACCTCGCGGCGGCCCTTGCCGGCGGCGGCACTTGCTGCGACGATGCGCGGGCGCGCCGCGCGACCGCGGCGCCGCCCCCACGACCAAGATCCTCGAGGAGAAACCATGGCCAGACCCGCCTTCGATGCCGACGCCCTGATCACGATGTTCGAGCAAGCCTCCGCCGAGGGCAGCGCCAAGCTGCGCAAGGCGGTCGCCGACGCCACGCTGCAGGCGCTGCAGGGGCGCGAGCTGACGCTGAAGAATATCCGTGGCGTGCTCGCCACCGTCACCCAGGCCGCCAGCACCGGGCTGGCGAACAACCCGGCGGCGGTCGATGCCGACAAGCTGCTCGACCAGGCCGTGGCCGGCATGGACGATGCGGTGCTGAAGGCGGTCGACGCCCACCGGGTCGCGCTGCAACAGCTCGCGGCGCAGGGCGCCGACCTGCGCGACAAGCACCTGAAGAAGGCGCTCTCCGACCTCGACCGCTTCGAGGACATGATGGTCGACACGCTGGAGAAGGCCGCCGCCTCGGCCGGCGACCCGCTCGCCGCGGCCTGGGCGCCGGTGCTCGGCAAGCTGCAGGCCGGCGGCACCGCCAGCGGCGCGCAGGCCGCCAGCGTCGTCGAGCAGCTGCAATCGCAGGCCAAGCAGGTGCAGGAGGCGGTGCGCGGGTCGCGCGCCGCCGGGCTGCGCGCGGCGCAGGCGCTTGCCGAGGGCTATACCGCGATGGTCAGCGGGGTGCTGATCGGCATGTCCGACGCGATGCGCCCGCCGGCGGCCAAGTCGGCGCCGCGCAAGGGCGCCAAGTAGGCCGGCCGCGCGCCTGCCCCGGCCCAGCACCGAGCGCACGAAGGAGAAGCCCGTGAACGATCGAAGCGACGCCAGCGACCGCGCCGACGCCGAGCTCGACGAACTGCTCGAACCGGTCGTCCGCCGCATACGCGAGCGGCTGCCGGCGGCGCAGGCGGGCATCGCGGAGGACTTCGTGCGCCAGTACTACCGCGACGTCGACGCCGGCGACCTCGCCGAGCGCGCCGCCGACGACCTCTACGGCGCGGCGCTGTCGCACTGGCACTTCGCGCGCAGCTACCCCGGCGGACGGCCCAAGCTGCGCGTCTTCAACCCGCGCGTCGACGAGCATGGCTGGCAGTCCTCGCACACCGTGATCGAGATCGTCAACGACGACATGCCGTTCCTCGTCGACTCGATCACGATGGAGGTCAACCGCCAGGGGCTGACGCTGCACCTGATCGTGCACCCCGTGCTGCGGCTGCGGCGCGACGCCGAGCACCATATCGTCGAGCTGCTGCCGCCGCAGGGCGACGGCGAGGGGCGCTACGAGTCGCTGATGCACGTCGAGGTCGACCGGCGCAGCGACCCCGAGCGGCTGCAGGCGCTGCACGACGGGCTGCTGCAGATCCTGGGCGATGTGCGCGCCGCGGTCGAGGACTGGCAGCCGATGCGCGAGGCGCTGGTCGACGCGGTGGCGCAGATCGAGCGCCGGCCGCCGCCGGTCGCGCCGGACGAGCTGGCCGAGGACCTGGCCTTCCTGCGCTGGCTGGCGGCGGACAACTTCACGCTGCTCGGGCAACGCGACTATGCGCTGGTCGACGAAGGCGGCCGCGACAGCCTGCAAGTCCTCACCGGGTCGGGGCTAGGGATCTTGCGCGCCGGCGCCGGCGCCGAGGCGGCTTCGGCCTCGTTCGCCGCCCTGCCGCCCGAGGTGAGGGCGCGCGCACGCGACCCGCGACTGCTGCTGCTGACCAAGGCCAACGCGCGCTCGACCGTGCACCGGCCCGGGCACCTGGACTATGTCGGCGTCAAGCGTTTCGACGACACCGGCCGCGTCGTCGGCGAGCGCCGCTTCCTCGGCCTGTTCACCTCGATCGCCTACAACGCCAAGGCGGCCGACATCCCGCTGCTGCGGCGCAAGCTCGCCGCGGTCACGCAGCGTGCCGGCTTCCTGCCGCGCAGCCACAAGGCCAAGGCGCTGGCGACGATCCTCGAGCAGTTTCCGCGCGACGAGCTGTTCCAGATCGAGCCGGACGACCTGCACCGCATCGCGATGGGCATCCTGCGCCTGGGCGAGCGCCAGCGCACGCGGCTGTTCGTGCACCGCGATGCCTACGGCCGCTTCACCTCGTGCCTGGTCTATGTGCCGCGCGAGAACTACAACACCGAGGTGCGCGCGCGCATGCAGTCGCTGCTGACCGAGGCGCTCAGCGGCGAGTCCTCCGAGTTCGCGGTGCAGTTCTCGGACTCGCCGCTGGCGCGCGTGCTGATCGTGGTGCGCACGCCGGCCGGCCGGGCGCGGCCGATCGACGTCCAGGACCTCGAGCAGCGCATCGTGCGCGCCGCGCGGCGCTGGGACGACGAGCTGCGCGATGCCCTCGTCGAGGCGCGCGGCGAGGAGCGCGGCAACGCGCTGCACGAGCGCTATGCGCGCGGCTTCGGCCCCGGCTACCGGCACGACTACGGCCCGCGCGAGGCGGTGCGCGACATCGAGATGATGGAGTCGCTGGCCGACGACCCCGATGCGATGGCGCTCGGGCTCGTCCGGCCGCTGGAGGCGGCGCCGGACCGGCTGCGCTTCAGGCTGGTGCGCGGCGGCGAGCTGGCGCCGCTGTCGCAGAGCATGCCGATGCTCGAGAACATGGGCGTGCAGGTGCTCGAGGAGCGGCCCTACGAGGTCCGCCGCAGCGACGGCGGCGAGCTGTGGATCGACGACTTCGGCCTGGCGGTGCCGGGCGGCGAGGAGATCGATGTCGACGCATTGCGCGAGCGCTTCCTCGAGGCCTTCCGGCGCACCTGGACCGGCGTCAACGAGAGCGACGCCTTCAACCGGCTCGTGCTGCTGGCCGGGCTGGACTGGCGCGGCGTCTCGCTGCTGCGCGCCTGCATGCGCTACATCAAGCAGGGCGGATTCCCGCTCAGCCGTGCCTACATCCAGCAGACGCTGGCGTCCTACCCGGCGATCGCTGCCGAGCTGGTGGCGCTGTTCCACGCCCGCTTCGACCCCGACCCCGACCCCGACCACGACGGCGACCGCGACGCCGCGCAGGCGGCGATCGGTGCGCGCATCGAGGCCGCGCTCGACGCTGTCGCCAATCTCGACGAGGACCGCATCCTGCGCCAGGTGCTGGCGCTGATCCGCGCCACGCTGCGGACCAACTTCTTCCAGCGCGGCGCCGACGGCGGCTTCAAGCCGGTGATCTCGTTCAAGATCGACCCGGCCAAGGTGCCCGGGCTGCCCGCGCCCAGGCCGCGCTTCGAGATCTTCGTCAGCTCGCCGCGCGTCGAGGGCGTGCACCTGCGCTTCGGCCGTGTCGCGCGCGGCGGGCTGCGCTGGTCGGACCGTCTGGAGGATTACCGCACCGAGGTGCTCGGCCTGGTCAAGGCGCAGCAGGTCAAGAACACCATCATCGTCCCGGTCGGCTCCAAGGGCGGTTTCGTCGTCCGCAACCCGCCGGCCGGCGGCGACCGCGAGGCTCTGCTGGCCGAGGGCGTGGCCTGCTACCGCGCCTACCTGCGCGGGCTGCTCGACCTGACCGACAACCTGGACGGCGGCCGCGTCGCGGCGCCGCCACGCGTCGTGCGCCACGACGACGACGACCCCTACCTGGTGGTGGCCGCCGACAAGGGCACGGCGACGTTTTCCGACATCGCCAACCAGACCGCGGCCGAGTACGGCTTCTGGCTCGGCGACGCCTTCGCCTCGGGCGGGTCGGCCGGCTACGACCACAAGAAGATGGGCATCACGGCGCGCGGCGCCTGGGAGTCGGTCAAGCACCACTTCCGCAGCCTCGGGCACGATACGCAGAGCCAGGACTTCAGCGTCGCCGGCGTCGGCGACATGAGCGGCGACGTGTTCGGCAACGGCATGCTGCTGTCGCGCCACATCCGGCTCGTCGCCGCGTTCGACCACCGGCATATCTTCGTCGACCCGGATCCCGATGCCGCGCGCAGCTTCGCCGAGCGCGAGCGCATGTTCGCGCTGCCGCGGTCGTCCTGGGCCGACTACGACCGCGCGCTGATCTCCGCCGGCGGCGGCGTCTGGCCGCGCAGCGCGAAATCGATCCCGATCTCCGACGACATGCGCCGGGTGCTCGGGATCGACGCCGACGTGCGCGCGATGACCCCGGCCGAGCTCGTGCACGCGATCCTGAAGGCGCCGGTCGACCTGCTCTACAACGGCGGCATCGGCACCTACGTCAAGGCGAGCGACCAGAGCCACGCCGAGTGCGGCGACCGCGCCAACGATGCCGTGCGCGTCGACGGCCGCGCGCTGCGCTGCAAGGTCGTCGCCGAGGGCGGCAACCTCGGCTGCACGCAGCGCGGGCGGATCGAGTTCGCGCTCGCCGGCGGACTGATCAATACCGACGCGATCGACAACTCGGCCGGCGTCGACTGCTCGGACCACGAGGTCAATATCAAGATCCTGCTCGACGCCGTCGTGCGCGAGGGCGAGCTGACGGCCCGCCAGCGCGACCGGCTGCTGGCCGAGATGACCGAGGATGTCGCCGCGCTGTGCCTGCGCGACAACGTGTTCCAGAACCAGGTGCTCGGCGTCACCCGGATGCGCGGGCTGGACCTGCTCGACGAGCAGATGCGCTACATGCGCCACCTGGTCGCGCGCGGGCGGCTCGATCGCGCGCTGGAGAACCTGCCCGACGACGAGGCGCTGGCCGAGCGCGCGCGCGGCGGCAGCGGGCTGACCACACCCGAGCTCGCGGTGCTG
This sequence comes from Burkholderiales bacterium, assembly GCA_016191995.1. GTDB lineage: Bacteria > Pseudomonadota > Gammaproteobacteria > Burkholderiales > Burkholderiaceae_C > Rubrivivax. Next base: position 39,804 of record JACPVA010000132.1, read on the forward strand.
CTGGCCTACGCGAAGATGGAGCTGTACGACCTCGTGCTCGACTCCGACGTGCCGGAGGACGCCTACATCGCGACCACGCTGGCGCGCTACTTCCCCGAGCGGCTCGCGCAGCGCTACCCGCAGCAACTGCAGCGCCACCCGCTGCGGCGCGAGATCATCGCCACCCATGTCGTCAACAGCATGGTCAACCGCGTCGGGCCGACCTTCGTCTTCCGGCTCGTCGAGGAGACCGGGGCCGCGGCGGCCGACATCGTGCGCGCCTACATGTGCACGCGCCAGGTCTTCGAGCTGGTGTCGCTGTGGCAGGACAACGACGCGCTGGGCGCCGGGGTCGAGCAGGCGGCGCGGCAGCGCGTCGTGCTGGCGTCGCTGCAGCTGCTCGAACGCGGGACGCTGTGGATGCTGCAGCACCGCGACGCGCTGGCCGACCTGGCGGCGGCGATCCGGCGTCATGCACCCGGCGTGGCCGAGGTCGGCGCCGGCCTGCCGCGCTGGCTGGTCGACGCCGAGCGCGACGCGCTGCAGGCGCGCGAGGCGGCGCTGGTCGCCGAGGGGCTGCCGGCGACGCTGGCGCAGCGTGTCGCGCGGCTGGACGGGCAGCTCGCGGGGCTCGACGTCGTCGAGGTCGGCGCGGCGCAGGGCATGCCGATCGAGGTCGTGGCCGGGGTCTATTTCGGCATCGGCGGGCGGCTCGACCTCGGCTGGGTGTCGCAGCAGATCGCCGCGCTGCCGGCGCATGGCCACTGGCAGGCGCTGGCGCGGCTGGCGATGCGCAACGACCTGTCGGCGCTGGCGCGCGAGCTCGCCGCGTCGGTGCTCGGCGACGCCCAGGGCGAGCGCGATCCCGAGCAGCTGATCGCGCGCTGGCAGGAGCGCCGCGCGCACCAGCTCGCGCGCTGCCGGCAGCTGCTGGCCGAACTGCGCCCGCTGGCGGCGCTCGACGGGCCGATGCTGTCGGTGCTGCTGCGCGAATTGCGGGCGTTGGCCTGAGCCTGGCGCGGTGGCTGCGGGACGCTGGCCGCTCGCCCGGGAACCGGCGGCGGCCGCGCTGGGCGGCGCATGCGCTATCGTGCCGCCGATGGCCGAGACGACCTTCTTCTGGCACGATTACGAGACCTTCGGCCGCGACCCGCGGCGCGACCGGCCGGCGCAGTTCGCCGGTGTTCGCACCGACGCCGCGCTGAACGAGGTCGAGGCGCCTGTGATGGCCTACTGCCAGCCGGCGCCCGACTACCTGCCCGACCCCGAGAGCTGCCTGCTGACCGGCATCCTGCCGCAGCGATGTCTTGCCGAAGGCGAGCCCGAGCACGCCTTCGCCGCCCGCATCGAGCACGAGCTCGGCCGCCCGGGGACGATCGGTGTCGGCTTCAACAGCATCCGCTTCGACGACGAGTTCACGCGCTTCCTGTTCTGGCGCAACCTGGTCGATCCGTATGCACGCGAGTGGCGCGACGGCTGCGGCCGCTGGGACCTGCTCGACGTCGTTCGCGCCGCCTGGGCGCTGCGCCCGGAAGGCATCCATTGGCCGACTGGCGACGACGGCCGGCCGACGTTCCGGCTGGAGCGGCTTAGCGCCGCCAACGGGCTGGCGCACGAGGCGGCGCACGATGCGCTGTCGGACGTGCGCGCGACGGTCGCGCTGGCGCGGCTGGTGCGGGCGCACCAGCCGCGGCTGTGGGACTTCTGCCTGAAGCTGCGCGACAAGCGCGCGGTGTGGGACGAGATCGGCCCGCTCGGCGCGCGCCGCCCCTTCGTCCACGTCTCGGGGCGCTACCCGGTCGAGCGCGGCTGCCTGGCGATCGTCTGGCCGCTGGCGATGCACCCGGCCAACCGCAACGAGCTGATCGTCTGGGACCTGGCGCAGGATCCGTCCGAGCTCGCGACGCTGGGCGCGGCCGAGATCCGCCGGCGCCTCTTCACGCGCCGCGACGAGCTGCCCGACGGCGTCGAGCGGCTGCCGATCAAGACGATCCACGCGAATCGCTCGCCGATCGTCTTCGGCAAGCTGAAGGCGCTGGGCACGGCGACGGCGCGCTGGCAGATCGACGTCGACCAGGCGCTGCGCCACGCCGAGCGCGCGGCGGCGCTCGGCGGGCTGCTCGACGGCCTGTGGGGCGAGGTTTATGCGCGGCCCGGGCCCGAGCTCAGGCCGGATGTCGACGAGGACCTCTATGGCGGCTTCGTCGGCGACGCCGACCGCGCGCGGCTGCAGCGGCTGCGCGCGCTGCCGCCGGGCGACCTCGCGGCACGCCAGCCAGCGTTCGACGATGCGCGGCTGGGCGAGCTCCTGTTCCGCTACCGCGCCCGCAACTTCCCGGCCACGCTCGACGACGACGGGCGTGCGCGCTGGCAGCAGCACTGCGCCGAGCGGCTGCACGCGGGTGCCGGCGGCGCGCTGACGCTGGCGGCCTTCATGGCGCGCGTCGACGAGCTGGCCGAGGCCGCGCTGCAGCACGACGACGAACGCGCGCAGGCGCTGCTCGAGGCGCTGCACGACTACGCGGCGACGATCGCCCCGGAGGCCCACGCATGATCGACCCGCTGCTGCTCGCCTGCACCCGCATCGGCACCTTCGACGGCGCGCGCGCGCTGACCAACGCCAGCGGCTTCTTCTTCGAGCGCGACGGCGCGCTGTTTCTCGTCACGAGCCGGCATGTCTTCGTCGACTCGCCCAGCGGCCACCACCCGGACCGCATCGAGCTCGAGATCCACAGCGACCCCGACGACCTCGGGCGCTCGGTGGCGCTGTCGCTGCCGTTGTACGCTGGCGGCCTCAGCCTGTGGCGGCAGGCGCGCGATGCCGGCGGCGAGGTCGACGTCGCCGTGCTGCGCGTCGACCGCGCGCTGCTGCCGCCGCGCGCGCAGCTGCGCGGCTTCGCGCCGGCGCATCTGCAGGTCGACACGTCCGAGGTGCCGCCGGGGCAGCCGGTGGCAATCGTCGGTTTTCCGCTCGGCTTTCACGATACGCTGCACCACCTGCCGGTGGTGCGGCAGGCGGTCGTGGCGTCGGCCTTCGGGCTGCGCTTCCAGGGCCAGGGCTACTTCCTGACCGACGGCCGCACGCACCGCGGTACCAGCGGCTCGCCGGTCGTGATGCGCGCGCCCGGCCCGGTCGCCGCCGGCGCTGCGCTGCCGTGGCGGCTGCTGGGCGTGCACTCGGCCAGCATGGACCTGCGAACGCGCGACCGCGAGCTCGACGAGAGCCTGGGGCTGAACCTGGCCTGGTATGCCGACATCCTGCTGACGCTGACGGCACCGTCGCCGGCTGCTGCACCGGGCTGACCGCGGCGCCCGACCTGCCGCCGCGCGGCGAGCGTTGCACAATGGTTCCCCGCCCGCCAGCGAGCCCCCGCATGGAAGTCCCGACGCTGCAGCACGAGACCGTCACACCCATCCATCTGATCGGTGGCGAGAAGGGGGGTGTAGGCAAGTCGATGATGGCGCGCGTGCTCGCGCAGTATTTCATCGACCACGAGATCGACTTCGTCGGCTTCGACACCGACCGCTCGCACGGCGCACTGCTGCGCTTCTACGCCGAGCGGGCGTCGCCGGTGCTGGTCGACCGCTACGAGGCGCTGGACCGGATCGTCGAGGCCGCCTGCGAGCAGCCGGGCCGGCGCGTGCTCGTCGACCTGGCGGCGCAGACGCACGAGCCGCTGGTCGAGTGGATGGACGAGTCGGGCGTGCTCGACATGGCCGACGTGTCGGGCATCGCACTGAGCTATTGGCATGTGATGGACGCCGGGCGCGACTCGGTCGACCTGCTGCAGCGGCTGCTCGACCGCTTCGGCCAGCGTGTCCAGTATGTGATCGTCAAGAACCAGCTGCGCGGCGACGACTTCGGCCAGCTGCTGCGATCGGGCGAGCTCGATCGCGCGCTCGGCCTGGGCGCGCGGGTGATGGACCTGAGAAGGCTGCACGAGCCGATCGCGCAGAAGATCGACGCCCGCAACGCCAGCTTCGCCGCCGCTCGCGACGCGCATGCGATCGACGGCCCGGGGCTCGGGCTGATGGAGCGCCAGCGGCTGAAGCTGTGGATGAATCACGCCTACGAGGCGATCGCGCGCATCGGGGTCTGAGGCGCGGCGGCTCGTCATCGCCGCAGTGGCCGCGCGACGCGCCTGCAGCGCGCCGGCACTGCAACCGGGGGGAAGCATGAAGATCGAACGCATCGCCATCGTCGGTGCGGGGGCCATCGGCGGATGCCTGGGGGCGCGGCTGGCGGCGCTGGACGATGTCCGCGTCGGCGCGGTCGCGCGCGGCGCGACGCTGGCGGCGCTGCGTGCGCACGGCTGGCGGCTGGATGTCGGCGGCGAACTGCTGCAGTCCCCGGTGCACGGTCTGGCCGAGGACCCGGCGGCGCTGGGCGAGCAGGACCTGGTCGTCGTCGCCGTCAAGCAGCCGGCGCTGCCGGCGCTGGCACCGCGGCTGGCGCCGCTGGTCGGGCCGCACACGGTGATCCTGCCGGCGATGAACGGCGTGCCGTGGTGGTTCGGCCACGGGCTGCCGGGGTCGGCCGCGGGGATGAAGCTCGCGACCGTCGACCCGGGCGGGGCCTGCGCGCGTGCGCTGCCGACCGCGCGGGTCGTCGGCTGCGTCGTGCATCTGGCGGCGCTGGTGGCCGAGCCGGGGCGCGTGCTGCTGAAGATGGGGCAGGGGCTGATCGTCGGCGAGCCTCTGGGTGGTACGAGTGCGCGGCTGGAGGCCGTCTCGGCGCTGCTGCGGCGCGCGGGATTCGACGTCACCGTCTCGCCGGCTATCCACCGCGACACCTGGTACAAGCTGTGGGGCAATATCACGATGAACCCGGTGTCGGCGCTGACCGGGGCCACGGCCGACGCCATCCTCGACGACCCGCAGGTGCGCGCGCTGTGCTCGGCGGTGATGGAAGAGGTCGCCGCGGTCGGCGCGCGCATCGGCTGCGGCATCGACCAGACGCCCGAGGACCGGCACGCCGTCACGCGCAAGCTGGGTGCGTTCAAGACCTCGATGCTGCAGGACGTCGAGGCCGGACGCGCGATCGAGCTCGACGGCATCGTCGGCGCGGTGCGCGAGATCGCCGCGCAGGTCGGTGTGGCCACGCCCTTTCTGGACGCGCTGTTCGGGCTGACGCGGCTGATGGCGCGCGTGCGCGGACTGGTTGCGGCCTGACGGTGCGCGCCGCCTCCGCAAGCTGCCCGGCGCACGCCGCGGCATGATCATGCGCGCGGGCCGGACCACGGCGCACGAGCCGGACAGCCGCTACGCCTGGTGGCGGCTGGCGGCGACGCTGGCAACGATGACCGTCGGCTCGTGCGCGATGTACGTCGTCTCGGTCGTGCTGCCGGCGGTGCAGGTGGAGTTCGGCGTCGCGCGTGCCGACGCCTCGCTTCCGTATACGCTGCTGATGGTCGGCTTCGGCCTCGGCGGCGTGCTGATGGGGCGGCTGGTCGACCGCTTCGGCGTGATGCCGGTGCTGTGGATCGGCGCCGCCGGGCTCGGGTCGGGCTTCGTGCTGGCGGCGCAGACGCAGAGCATCACCGGCTTCGCGCTCGTGCACGGGCTGCTGATGGGGCTGCTCGGCAGCAGCACCAGCTTTGCGCCGCTGGTGGCCGATACCGCGCAGTGGTTCGTGCGTCGGCGCGGCATCGCGGTGGCGATCTGCGCCAGCGGCAACTATGTCGCCGGCACGATCTGGCCGCCGCTCGTCCAGTGGGGCATCACGCACTGGGGCTGGCGCGACACCTACACCGCGCTCGGGCTGTTCTGCGCCGCGTCGATGGCGCTGCTCGCGCTGGCGATGCGGCCGCGCGCGCCGGCGGCCGTGCCGGTGACGGTGCGTGCCGGCGTGCCGGTGGCCGGCGAGCGGCCCTTCGGACTGTCGCTGAATACCGCCACCGCCTGGCTGTGCCTGGCCGGCGTGGCCTGCTGCGTGGCGATGGCGATGCCGCAGGTGCATATCGTCGCCTACTGCAGCGACCTGGGCTTCGGCCCGGCACGCGGGGCCGAGATGCTGTCGCTGATGCTCGCCACCGGCATCGTCAGCCGGCTCGTGATGGGTGCGGTCTGCGATCGCATCGGCGGGCTGCGCACGCTGCTGCTGGGCTCGACGCTGCAGGCGATCGCGCTGCTGATGTTCCTGCCCTTCGACGGGCTGGTCTCGCTGTACCTGGTCTCGGCGCTGTTCGGGTTGTTCCAGGGCGGCATCGTGCCGAGCTACGCGATCATCGTGCGCGAGCATTTCCCGCTGCGCGTGGCCGGCGCGCGCACCGGCGCGGTGCTGATGGCCACGTTGTTCGGCATGGCGCTGGGCGGCTGGATGTCGGGCAAGGTCTACGACCTGACCGGCTCGTACGACGCCGCGTTCGTCAACGGCATCGCATGGAATGCCCTGAACATGGCGATCGCCGGCTGGCTGCTGTGGCGCGTGCACGGTGGCTCGGGGCGGCGCGGCGCCCTGACGGCGCCCGGTCTGGCACGATCCGCGGGCCCGGGGCCGCGCCGCTAGGAGACCGCCGGGTTCCTCGGAGTGCCGCGCGCCAGTGTCGCGTGCTACCCGCCCGGCGCCGCGGCGCCGGCGGGCGCCGGGCGGCGTGGCGGACCCGGCGGACCCGGCGGAACTGGCGGACGTGGCGGACGTGGCGGACGTGGCGGACGTGGCGGACGGCCGGCGTGGAGCCAGGCCGGGCCCGGATACGCGCCCCGGTGTCGCGGTGGCGACATATTTCGCGCCGCGACCGGATCATGGGTTGAGCCCGGCGCTGCGCGGGCCGACAATCATTCGCCAGCCTCGATGCCCCGCCTCTGTCCCGCCCCCCGACCTGCCCGAGCCCCGTGACGCGCTATCTCGAGCCCGCGAGCCGCAGCGGCGAGCTGCTGCGCCTGGTGCTGCCTCGGATGAGCCAGCACCCGGCGGCGTTCAACCCGCTGACCTACGCGGTCTGGTACGAGCACCTGGCCGGCATCAATGCGAAGCTGAGCGCGGCGGTCGAGAAGTGCCTGGCCGGCGGCGGCAAGCTCGACGATGCCGCGATCGCGCGCCTGCACCGCGACCATGTCGCCGATATCGACGCCGAGACCGCGGCCCGCGTCAGCGGCAGCATGCAGCGCGTGATGGAGGAGTTGCGCCAGTCCGCGTCCGAGGCCGGCGGGTCGGCGGGCGAGGTCGCGCCGCGGCTCGAGGCGCTCAGCCGCGCGCTGGCCGGCGGCGACGCCGGCGCCGTCGCCGCCGAGGTCGACGGCATGCGTGCCAGCACCTCGCGCCTGCAAGGGGCGCTGGACGTGCTGCGCGAGCAGGTCCAGAGCAGCCGCGGGGAGATCGAGCGGCTGCGCGGCGAGCTCGACCGCACGCGCGAGGAGGCGGTGATGTGCGCGCTGACCGGCGTGCTCAACCGCAAGGGTTTCGAGCAGCGCATGCGCGAGCTGTTCGAGTCGCCGCGCGGGCGGCCGGCGTCGCTGGCGCTGGCGATGATCGACATCGACCACTTCAAGCGCATCAACGACGAGCACGGCCACCTGATGGGCGACCGCGTGCTGGAGGCGCTCGGCCGCGTGCTGCGCGAGACCGTCAAGGCGCCGGGCGCGGCGGCGGCGCGCTACGGTGGCGAGGAGTTCGCGCTCGTGCTGCCCGGCCATACCGCCGACGAGGCGGCCGAGCTGGCCGAGCGGATCCGCGTGGCGACGCCGGGGATGCCGGTGCGCCAGCGCCAATCCGACCGCAAGATCGCCGGCGTGACGATCTCCGCCGGCGTCACCGTCGCGCGCGCCGGCGACGACGCGACCACGCTCGTCGCGCGCGCCGACGCCGCGCTGTACCAGTCCAAGCACGGCGGGCGCAACCGCGTCACGGTCGCCTGAACGGTCAGCGGCCGCCGCGCTCAAGCGGCGCGGCACGCGGCCGATAGCCCGGGGGTGTACTCCCCGGACCCGTTCGCGATGCGAAGCCGCCGCCGCCCGATTCCCCGCCGACCCGGCTGGCCGCTGGCCGGCGCCATGCTGGTCGCCTGCGCCTGGCCGGCTCGCGCGGCCGGCGATCTGACCGGGCTCAGCCTGGAGCAGTTGCTCGACGTGCGCATCGTCGGCGCGTCCAAGTACGAGCAGACGGCCGACCGCGTCGGTGCGGCGGTCAGCGTGATCGGGCGCGAGCAGGTCCGCGCCTTCGGTTGGCGCACGGTCGAGGAGGCGCTGGCCAGCCTGCCCGGCATCCACCTGAGCTACGACCGCCAGTACGCCTACCTCGGCACGCGCGGTTTCGGCCTGCCGGGCGACTACAACACGCGCGTGCTGGTGACGGTCGACGGCAACCGTCTCAACGATGTCGCCTACGACGGCGGGCCGCTCGGTCGCCAGCTGCCGATCGACCTCGACCTGATCGAGCGCATCGAGTTCATCCCCGGCCCGGCGGGCGCGGTCTACGGCCAGAACGCGATGTTCGGCGTCGTCAACCTGGTGACGCGGCGTGGCGCGGAGGTCGGCGGGGTCGAGATCGCCGGCGGCGTGCATCATCCGCAGCGGCTGGCGGAGGCGCGCGCGAGCTGGGGCGGCACGCTGGGCGGCGGCCTGGACCTGCTGGTCTCGGTGACGGCGCAGGATGCGCGCGGTCAGGACCTGGCGCTGGACTTCGGCGACGCCGGCATCGCCGGCACGGCGCGCGGCCTGGACGGCGAGCGCGATCTCGAGCTGTACGCGCGTATCGGCCGCGGCGCGTGGTCGGCCGACCTGACGCTCGGCCGCTGGCGCAAGGAGGACCCGACCGGCGCCTACTTCTCCGACCCGCTGGTGCCGGGGCAGTACCAGCAGGACGGCTATGCGCTGGCGCAGTGGCAATGGCGCGAGAGCCTGCAAGGCGGGGCGGTCGAGCTGCATGCCCGGCTGTTCGCCGGCGAGGAGCGCTATCGCTCGATGCTGATCTACGAGGGATCCGGCTACCGCTTCCCGGCGACCTCGCAGTGGCGCGGCGGCGAGCTGCGCGCGGTGTCGACCGCCTGGGACGGCCACACGCTGATGGCCGGCGTCGAGCTGCAGGACAACGCCCGCACCGACCAGTCGGTGCTCGACGTCGCCGAGCCGGCGAACGACTTCACGATCCGCTCGCCCGGATGGCGCGTCGGCGCCTACCTGCAGGACGAGTGGCAGCTCGGCACCGACTGGGCAGCGACGCTCGGACTGCGCGCCGACCGCAACGACCGCACCGGCACCGCGCTCAGCCCGCGCGCGGCGCTGATCTGGCGTGCGACGCCGGCCAGCGTCGTCAAGGCGCTGCTCGGCCGCGCGCACCGCGCGCCGAATGCCTACGAGCGCGACTACGACGACGGCTTCGCGCAGGTCGGCAACCCGGCGCTGGGGCGCGAGAGCATCGATACCGCCGAGCTCGTGCTCGACCATCGGCTCGACGCCGAGCTCGCGCTGCGCGCGTCGGCCTACCGCTGGCGGATGCACGATATCGTCACCCTCGATATCGACCCGGTGTCGGGCCTGCCGCAGTACCGCGCCGGCCCGACCGTCGACGCGCGCGGGCTGGAGCTGTCGGCCGACAAGACCTGGCGTGGCGGCGCCCGCCTGCGCGGCAGCGTCTCGCTGCAGCAGGTGCGCAACGCCGACGGCAGCGCGCTGGTCAACTCGCCCGAACGCATGGCCAAGCTCGCGTTCAGCGCGCCGCTGCCGTGGGCCGGGCTGCGGCTGGGCTGGGAGTGGCAGGCCGAGAGCGGGCGCCTGGCGCTGGACGGAAGCCGGCTCGGCGGATTCGCGCTGTCGCACCTGAACCTGGCTGCCGACGGCTGGCTGCCGGGGGTGGAGCTGTCGCTGGCGCTGCGCAACCTGCTCGACAAGCGCCATGCGCATCCCGGCGCCGATACCAACTGGCAGAACGCGATCGAGCAGGACGGCCGCAGCCTGCGGCTGACCGCGCGCGCGCGCTTCTGAGCACGGCCTGCTGCGGCCCGACGATGCCAGCGCGATCCCGCCCCCTGCATCCGCGCCGTCCCGCGCGCGCGGCGGCGCAGCTGCTGCTGGCGCTGGCGCTGATGGCTGGCGGGCCGGCGCCGGCGATGACGCTGCAGGCGCTGCTGCAGTTGCCGCTGGAGCGGCTGCTGCAGCTCGAGATCGGCGCGCGCCGCGTCGCCGGTGCACCCGCGGCCCTCGCCGCCGAAGGGGCAGGCGATGCCGGCTGAGCGGGCCATGCCCGGGCGCGGCTGGCGCGCCTTGCTGCTGGCGCTGCTGGCGCTGACGGCCGCCGCGGCCTGGCTGCCGGCGCGCGCCGAGATGCTGCCCGAGTACCGGCTGAAGGCCGCCTTCCTGTACAACTTCGCGCTCTTTACCGAGTGGCCCGCCGGCGCCGGCGAGACGCTGCCGCTGTGCCTGGTCGGTGCCGACCCGTTCGGTGCCGAGGCCGATGGCCTGGAGGGCAAGGCCGTCGGCGCACGCCGCCTGACGGTGCAGCGCGGCAGCGGGCCGGGCGCGCTCGCGGGCTGCCGCATCGTCTTCGTCGCGCCGGCGGCGATCGCCGAGCTGCCGCGGATCGCGCAGTCGCTGCGCGGCGCGGGCGTGCTGCTGGTGGCCGACAGCCCGGGCGCGCTGCGCAGCGGCGCGATCATCAACATGAATGTCGAACGCCAGCGCGTGAGCTTCGAGGCCAGCCTGGCGGCCGCGCGCGAGGCCGGGCTGGGCTTGAGCTCGCGCCTGCTGCGGCTGGCCACCGAGGTGATCCAGTGACGACGTCGCAGCCGCTGCCGACGCTCGGCCAGAGGCTGGGCCGGATCAACCGCGCGCTGCTCGCCGCGGTGATCGCGATCATCGCCGCCGTCGTGCTCGCCGGCAGCTTCGCGCACGGCCTGGTGACGCTGGTCGACACGAGCCGGGTGCAGGCGCGCATGCTGGCCGACAACGTCGCCGCCGCGATCGTCTTCGACGACGCGCGCTCGGCGCAGGAGGTCCTCGCGACGCTGCGCAACCTGCCGCAGGTCGAGGCCGCGGCGGTGCTCGCCGAGGGCCGCGACGCTCCGCTGGCGGGCTACCTGCGCGAGGCCGAGGTCGTGCCGCCCGCTGCACTCGCCGCCGACAGCTACGCGCTCGGGCTGGCGCGCATCGAGGTCGCGCAGACGGTGCACTTCGACGGCCGCGTACCCGGCCTCGTCAGGCTGGCGGTCTCGACGGCGCCGCTGTGGTGGCAGACCGCATGGCAGGCGGCGGCGCTGCTGGCCGCGGCGCTGCTGGCGGTGGCGGCGAGTCGGCGCCTGGTCGCGCGGCTGAGCGGTGCGGTGCTGCAGCCGCTGGCGGATCTGGACCGGCTGATGGACCGCGTCTCCGACCGCGCCGACTACACGCTGCGCGCGCCGGGCTGCGAGGTGGCCGAGATCGACTCGCTGGCGCGCGGCTTCAACGGCATGCTGGCGCAGATCGAGCTGCGCGACGCCAGCCTGGCCGCGCACCGCGACCACCTCGAGGAGATGGTCGCCGCGCGCACCGCCGAGCTGCAGCGTGCCAAGGATGCCGCCGAGGCCGCCAACCAGGCCAAGAGCGAGTTCCTGGCGACGATGAGCCACGAGATCCGCACGCCGATGAACGGCGTGCTGGGCATGAACGAGCTGCTGCTCGCCAGCACGCTGGACGCGCCACAGCGCGCCTGGGCCGAGGCGGTGCAGTCGTCGGGGCAGCATCTGCTGGCGGTGATCAACGATATCCTGGACTTCTCGAAGATCGAGTCCGGTCACCTCGAGCTCGAGGCGGTCGACTTCGACCCGCTGGACCTGGTCGAGGATACGCTGGCGATGTTCGCCCACGGCGCCGACCTCAAGGGGCTGGAGCTGGCGGCCGACCTGCCGCCAGCGCCGGGGCTGCCGGCGTTGCGCGGCGATCCCTTCCGGTTGCGCCAGATCCTGTCCAACCTGGTCGGCAATGCGATCAAGTTCACCGAGGTCGGCGAGGTCGTCGTCCGCATGCGCGCCCGGGCCGACGAGGCCGGCGCCGTCGCGCTGCAGATCGTCGTCGAGGATACCGGCATCGGCATCGCGCCCGAGGCGCAGCAGCGGATCTTCGACCACTTCTCGCAGGCCGACGGCAGCACCACGCGCCAATACGGCGGCACCGGGCTCGGGCTGGCGATCTGCCGCCGGCTGCTGACGCTGATGGGCGGGTCGATCGGCGTCGACAGCGAGCCCGGCCGAGGCGCGCGCTTCCGGGTCGAGATCGTGCTGCCGCGCGCCGAACGCGCGCCGCCGCGCGAGCTGGCGCCCGCGGCGCTGGCCGGGCTGCGTGCGCTGGTGGTCGACGACAACCGCACGAATCGCGAGATCCTCGAGCAGCAGCTCGGCGGCTGGCAGGTCCAGGTCGCCTGCGCCGGTGGCGCCGAACAGGCGTTGCGGATGATGACCGAGGCGGTGCGGCGCGGTGCGCCGTTCCAGATCGCGGTGCTGGACATGCACATGCCGCGCATGGACGGGCTGCAGCTCGCGCGTGCGATCCAGGACGATCCGGCACTGCGCACGACGCGGCTCGTGATGCTGACCTCGACCTACGCCGCGGCCGACGCCGACGAGCGCCGGCGCGCCGGCATCCTGCGCTGCGTCACCAAGCCGATACGGCGTGCCGACCTGCAGCGCGTGCTGGTCGGGGCGCTCGATGCACCAGTGCCCGAACCGGCTGGCGCGGCGCCCGACCGCAGTTCCCCGGGCGACTCGCCGCGCGGGCTCGTGCGCGCCGGCGCCGGCGGCGCGCCCGATGCGCGCAGCGACGGCCGGGCGCTGCGCGGCAGCGTGCTCGTGGCCGAGGACAACCCGGTCAACCAGGGTGTCGCGCGCGCGATGCTGCGCCGGATCGGCATCGAGCCGCTCATCGCCGCCAACGGGCAGGAGGCGCTGCGGCTGCTGCGCGAGCACGCGGTCGACCTCGTGCTGATGGACTGCCAGATGCCGGTCATGGACGGCTACGAGGCGGCGGCGGCGATCCGGCGCGACCCGCCGCGCACAGGCGCGCCGCTGCCGATCGTCGCGCTGACCGCGAATGCGATGCCGGGCGACGAGGCGCGCTGCCGCGCCGCCGGCATGGACGGCTTCCTGGCCAAGCCGTACAGCTTCGTGCAGCTGCGCGAGGTCCTGCTGCGCTGGCTGCCGGTGGCCGATGCGCCGGCGCTGCGCGTCGACCTGGCGCCGGCGGCGCGCGCCGGCGTCGCGCCGGCGGCGCAGGCCGACGAGGCACCGCCCGCGCGAGTCGACGAGGCACTGCCGGTGCGAGTCGACGCGGCACCTGCGTCGCATGCCGACAAGGCACCCGCGGTGCAGGCCGACGCGGGGCCTCCTGCTGGCGCCGACGAGGCGGCGCCGATCCGCGAGGAGGTGCTCGCGGCGCTGCGCGAGCTCGACCCGGAAGGCGGCGACGCGCTGCTGCGCGAGCTGGTCGGCGAGTATCTGGCGATGGCGCGCGACGTCGCGCCGCGCATCGAGTCCGCGCTCGCGGCGGGCGACGCCGCGGCACTCGCGCGCGCCGCGCATGCGCTGAAGTCCGCCAGCGCGAATGTCGGCGCCGAGGGGCTTTCGGCGCAGTGCCGCGAGCTCGAGGCGCTGGGCCGCGCCGGCAGGCTGGAGGCGGCGCGCGCGCTCGCATCGCGCTTCGGGCGCGAGCACGCGCGGGCGCAGGCCGCGCTGGCGGCGATGCTGGAGGAGGTCACGGCGTGACGTTGCCGCCGTGCAGGGTGCTGGTCGTCGACGACGACCCGACGGTGCGCGTGCTGATGCGCACGACGCTGGTGCGTGCCGGCTTCGAGGTCGTGCTCGCCGGCGGCGGGAACGAGGCGCTGGCGCGCTTCGACGAGGGCGGCATCGGCATGCTCACGCTCGATGTCGACATGCCCGACCTCGACGGCCTGCAGGTCTGTCGCGCGGTGCGCGCACGCGCGGGCGATCGGCTGCCGATCCTGATGGTCACCGGCATGGACGACGTCGGATCGGTCGACGAGGCCTACCGCGCCGGGGCCACCGACTTCATCGCCAAGCCCATCCCCTGGGCGCTGTTCGCCTACCGTGTCCAGTACCTGCACCGGGCCGCGAAGGCCGCGGAGGAGTTGGCGCGGCTGCACGCGCACAGCGCGGCGATGCTCGACGCGCTCCCGGACCTGCTGCTGTGCCTGGCGCGCGACGGCACGGTGCGCGAGCTGCGCCGCGGCGCCGCCGAAGGCGACGATGGCAGCGCGCAGGACCTGCCGCGCGTCGGCGAGCCGCTTGCGCGGCGCTGGCCGGAGGCGCTCGCGGCGCAGCTGTGCGAGCAGGCCTCGCGCGCGATCGACACCGGCCGCGTGCAGCGGCTCGCCTTCGCGCACGAGCGCGCCGGCGGCCGCACGCGCCACGCCGAGGCGAGCATCGTCCGCATCGACGCGGCGCAGGCTTTGTGCCTGGTGCGCGACATGACCGCGCATGCCGAGGCGCAGGCAGCGCTGCAGCGCAGCGAGCGCAGGCTGGCGCAGGCGCAGGAGGTCGCCGGGCTGGGCAGCTGGTACCTGCATGCCGGTAGCGGCGCGATGGAATGGTCGACGCAGGCGCGCCGGATGTTCGGCGTCGGCGAAGGCGAGGCGCTCACGCGCGAACGCATCGCGCGCCAGCTGCACGAGGACGATGCCGAGCGCGTGCGCCGGGCGTGGGCGGGCGCGCAGCTCGGCGGCCGGGGCTATGCCTGCGAATACCGGGTCCGCGCCGGCGACGGCGGCCTGCGCTGGCTGGTCGAGCAGGCGCAGGTCGAGCGCGGCGACGATGGTGCGCTGCTGGCGGTCTATGGCACCGTGCAGGACATCACCGAGCGCAAGGAGGCCGAGTACCGCATCGCGCGCCTGGCCTATGTCGACGGGCTGACCGGCATGCCGAACCGGCTGGCTTTCATGGAGCGGCTCGAGCGCGAGGTGCGGCGCGCCGCCCACGACGGGCGTCGCATGGCGCTGCTGTTCCTCGACCTGGATGGCTTCAAGACGGTCAACGATACGCTTGGCCACGACTGCGGCGACCGGCTGCTGCAGCAGGCCGCCGACCGGCTGCGTGCCGTGCTGCGCGCGGGCGACATCGTCTCGCGCGCCGACGGCGGCGCGGTGCCGGGGGAACTGGCGCGCCTGGGCGGCGACGAGTTCACCGCGATCGTGCCCGACCTGGACGACCCGGCCGACGCGCTGGGGGCGGCGCAGCGCGTCCTCGCGGCGCTGCGCGAGCCCTTCATCGTCGACGGGCGCGAGCTGTCGCTGTCCGGCAGCATCGGCATCGCCGTCTGCCCGGAGGATGGCGCCGATGCGGCGAGCCTGCTCAAGCACGCCGACACGGCGATGTACCACGCCAAGGAGCGCGGTCGCGACAACTGCCAGTTCTACAGCGCGGCGCTGACCGAGCGTGCGCTGGCGCGCATGACGGCCGGCAAGGAGCTGCGGTGCGCGCTGGAGCAGGGCGAGTTCCACCTCGTCTTCCAGCCCCAGTTCGACGTGCGCAGCGGCCGCGTGACGGCGGCCGAGGCGCTGCTGCGCTGGAACCACCCGCAGCGCGGCGTGGTGCCGCCGGCGGAGTTCATCCCGCTGGCCGAGGCCAACGGGCTGATCGTGTCGATCGGCCGCTGGGTGCTGCGGCGTGCCTGCGAGGCCGCCGCCGGCTGGCGGCGCGCCGGCCTGGCGCTGCGCATCGCGGTCAACCTGTCGCCGCTGCAGCTGCGCGACCCCGGGCTGGTCGAGACCGTGCGCGACGCGCTGGCAGCCTGCGCGCTGCCGCCGTCGCTGCTCGAGATCGAGCTGACCGAGGGCGCGCTGATGGACGACACCGCGGCCACGACCGCGATGCTGGATGCGCTGCGCTCGATCGGCGTGCGGGTCGCGCTGGACGACTTCGGCACCGGTTACTCGTCGATGGGCTACCTCAAGCGGCTCGCGGTCGACTGCATCAAGATCGATCGCAGCTTCGTGCAGGGACTGCCGGCGGACCGCGACAGCCTGGCGATCGTGCACGCGATCGTGTCGATGTCGCGCAGCCTGGGCTTCGAGGTCACGGCCGAGGGCGTCGAGACGCCGGCCCAGCACGAGCTGCTCGCCAGGCTGGGCTGCGATGTGCTGCAGGGCTACCTGATCGGACGCCCGCAGGCTGCCGAGTCGCTGCTTCGCGCGCTGCGCGCGGCCGACGCGGCGGAAGTCCGGCCGGCGAGCACCGCGCCGGCGACGCTCGCGCTGCGCGCCTGAGCGCGGCTCGGGTGCGGGTTGCCGCCGGACGCCTGGACGAAGACCCATCTCAGTGGTCCATGGCGCGACCACGCCACCCGCGACGCCTGAAACCGGCCCAGCCAAGCCCTTGCGCGGATCCGGCTCTGCCGGTCCGCAGCAAGCGCCCCCTCGGGGGGCAGCGAACGAAGTGAGCGTGGGGGCTTCATTTCAGACCGCGACCGAGTTCGCCGCCTGCGCGTACTCCTCGATGCGGTCGAAGTTCATGTAGCGGTAGACCTTGCCCGCATCGGCGTTGATCACGCCCATGTCGGCGTGGTACTCGGCCACCGTCGGCAGGCGGCCCAGGCGCGACGCGATCGCCGCGAGTTCGGCCGAGGCCAGGAAGACGTTGGTATTCTTGCCCAGCCGGTTCGGGAAGTTGCGCGTGCTGGTCGACACCACCGTCGCGCCCTCGCGCACCTGGGCCTGGTTGCCCATGCACAGGCTGCAGCCCGGCATCTCGGTGCGCGCGCCGGCGCTGCCGAAGTTGGCGTAGTGGCCTTCCTTGGTCAGCTCCGCGGCGTCCATCTTGGTCGGCGGCGCGACCCAGAGCTTGACCGGGATGTCGCGCCTGCCCTCCAGCAGCTTGCTCGCGGCGCGGAAGTGGCCGATGTTGGTCATGCACGATCCGATGAAGGCCTCGTCGATCTTCGTGTTC
Source organism: Burkholderiales bacterium (assembly GCA_016191995.1). Classification (GTDB taxonomy): domain Bacteria; phylum Pseudomonadota; class Gammaproteobacteria; order Burkholderiales; family Burkholderiaceae_C; genus Rubrivivax. Next base: position 56,648 of record JACPVA010000132.1, read on the forward strand.
TGCACCTGCGACAGCGGCTTGACGTCGTCCGGGTCGTTCGGGCAGCACAGCAGCGGCTCGGTGATCTGCGCCAGGTCGATCTCGATCACCGCGGCGTACTCGGCGTCCTTGTCCGCTTCGAGCAGCGTCGGCGCGGCCAGCCACTCCTGCATCTTGCGGATGCGGCGCTCGAGGCTGCGCTTGTCCTGGTAACCGTCGGCGATCATGTTCTTCAGCAGCACGATGTTGCTGTTGAGGTACTCGACGATCGGCGCCTGGTCGAGCTTGACGGTGCAGCCGGCGGCGCTGCGCTCGGCGCTGGCGTCGGACAGCTCGAAGGCCTGCTCGACCTTCAGGTCCGGCAGGCCCTCGATCTCGAGGATGCGGCCGCTGAAGATATTCTTCTTGCCCGCCTTGGCCACCGTCAGCAGGCCCTTCTCGATCGCGGCGTAGGGGACCGCGTGCACCAGGTCGCGCAGCGTGATGCCGGGCTGCATCGCGCCCTTGAATCGCACCAGCACGCTCTCGGGCATGTCCAGCGGCATCACGCCGGTGGCGGCGGCGAAGGCCACCAGCCCCGAGCCGGCCGGGAAGCTGATCCCGATCGGGAATCGCGTATGGCTGTCGCCGCCGGTGCCGACCGTATCGGGTAGCAGCATGCGGTTGAGCCAGCTGTGGATCACGCCGTCGCCCGGTCGCAGCGCGATGCCGCCGCGCGTGCTGATGAAGGCCGGCAGCTCGCGGTGCGTCTTCACGTCCACCGGCTTGGGGTAGGCGGCGGTGTGGCAGAAGCTCTGCATCACGAGATCCGCGCTGAAGCCCAGGCAGGCCAGGTCCTTCAGCTCGTCGCGCGTCATCGGCCCGGTCGTGTCCTGGCTGCCGACGCTGGTCATGTGCGGCTCGCAGTAGGTGCCGGGGCGGATGCCTTGTTGCGTCCCGTTCACCTCCGGCAGGCCGCAGGCGCGGCCGACCATCTTCTGCGCCAGCGTGTAGCCCTTGCCGGTGTCCTTCGGCGCCACCGGCAGGCGGAATGCGGTGCTGGCGGGCAGGCCGAGGAACTCGCGCGCCTTGGCCGTCAGGCTGCGGCCGATGATGAGGTTGATGCGGCCGCCGGCGCGCACCTCGTCGAGCAGCACGTCGCTCTTGAGCGCGAACTCGGCGACTGTCCGCCCTGCCTTTTCGACCTTGCCGTCGTAGGGATGGATGTCGACGACGTCACCCATCTCGAGCGCCGAGACCTCGACCTCGATCGGCAGCGCGCCCGAGTCCTCCTGCGTGTTGAAGAAGATCGGCGCGATCTTGCCGCCCAGCGTGACGCCGCCGAAGCGCTTGTTCGGCACGAACGGGATGTCCTCGCCGGTGGCCCAGATCACGCTGTTGGTCGCGCTCTTGCGCGACGAGCCGGTGCCGACGACGTCGCCGACATAGGCCACCAGGTGGCCCTTCTTCTTCAGATCCTCGATGAACGCGATCGGGCCGCGCTTGCCGTCCTCCTCGGGCACGAAGGCGGCGTCGGGGCGCGTATTCTTCAACATCGCGAGGTAGTGCAGCGGGATGTCCGGGCGGCTCCAGGCGTCGGGGGCCGGCGACAGGTCGTCGGTGTTGGTCTCGCCCGGCACCTTGAAGACGGTGACGGTGATCTTGCGCGGGACCTCGGGGCGGCTCGTGAACCACTCGGCGTCGGCCCAGCTCTGGATCACCTCCCGGGCCTTGGCGTTGCCGGCCTTGGCCTTCTCCGCCACGTCGTGGAAGGCGTCGAACATCAGCAGCGTCTTCTTCAGCCCTGCGGCGGCGACCGCGGCGACCTCGGCGTCGTCCAGCAGCTCGATCAGCGGCCTGACGTTGTAGCCGCCGACCATCGTGCCGAGCAGCTCGGTGGCCTTCGCCCTGGAGACCAGGCCGACTTCGATGTCGCCGTGCGCGACCGCGGCGAGGAAGCTGGCCTTGACCTTGGCCGCGTCGTCGACGCCCGGCGGAACGCGCTGGCTGAGCAGCTCGACGAGGAAGGCCTCCTCGCCCGCGGGCGGGGACTTGATCAGCTCGATCAGCTCGGCGACCTGCTGCGCGGACAGCGGCAGCGGCGGGATGCCGAGCGCGGCGCGTTCGGCGGCATGGTGGCGGTAGGCTTGCAGCATGGTGGTCCGTTCGGATGGCGGGGGTGGTACGTGGGGCAGTGTGCGGGCCCAGGCTTGCATCAGGCTTGGGGCACGATGAGCTTCAGGCCCTTGAAGTAGTCGCGGAAGAATCCGGCGTCGCGCGTGATCAGCCCCTGGCACTGCAGCAGGGCGTGGGCGCCGATCAGGAAGTCGGGCACGGTGCGCGGCACCGCGGGGCGGGGCTCGGCACCGCGGCGCAGGCGTTCGCGGTAGCGGCGCTGCATCTCGCCGGCCCGCACGGCCGCGCGCAGCTCGAGCGGCGAGTAGCCGATGCCGACCGCGTCCAGCGTCTCCATGACGACGTCGCTGTGGCCGAGGCCGGCGACGACCTCGCTGACGACGACCTCGCAGGCGACGACCGGGCCGACCGACAGCGCGGCGCGCAGCGCATCCTCGGCCACCTCGGCCAGCGGCCCGTCGCCGATATAGTCGACGAGGACGGAGGTGTCGACGGCGATCACGCGCCGTCGTCCGGGGCCGGGTAGGGGTCGCCGGGGGCACGGCCGCGCAGCTCGCGCATGATGTCGTCGGTCGTCACGCCCGGCGGCAGCTTGATGCGCCCGCGCATGCGCGACAGCGCGTCCTTGACCTCCTTGCGCAGCACGATGCGCCCGCCTTCGAGCTCGACCTCGAGCTTGGTGCCCTTGGTCAGTCCCAGCGCATCGCGAACCGCCTTGGGCAGCGTGATCTGGCCGCGCTCGGCGACGGTGGCTTGCATGGCGGCTCCAGCTGGACGGTGGCGGCGGCGACGTTCGGTATGCAAGAATTCTACATACCGACGCTGCCATATTCAAGGTCGATCCCGCGCTCGGGACAAGGTTGCGCTGGCGTCGCCGCGCGCCGCGGCCGCTGCCGGGCGCGGTATCGTTGCGGCGCCAACATTTCGGAGGGTTCGATGGCCAGGATCGAAGGCGTATGCCGCGAGGTCTGCGACGCGACCGAGTATGTGACGATCGTGACGAGCGGCGCCGACGGCCCGCACCTCGCCGGGCACTGGGGCAGCTACATGCGCATCGTCGATCCGGGCGAGGTCGTCGTGTTCCCGGTCGGCCGCTTCCAGCGCACCGAGCAGAACCTGCGCGCGAACGGCCGCATCCAGCTGATGGTCGCGACGCGCAAGGTGCAGGGCACGCGCAGCCCGGGCCAGGGCTGCGTGATCGACGGCCATGGCGAGATCGTCGCCGCGGGCGAATATGTCGACCTGGTGCGCGAGAAGTTTCCGTGGGCGCGCGGCGCCCTCGTCGTGCGGGTCGCGGGGGTCGAGACCCAGCTCTGAGTAACCATCGCTCAGCCGCCGAAGAAGGCGGCGCGCACCTCGGCCGGCAGCTGCTCGCCGCTGCTGCCCGAGGTGCGGTGCGCGCGCTCGAGCACGTGCCAGAAGTAGCGGTAGCTGGCGCGGTCGTGCAGCGTGTCGCGGTGCCGGATCGGCGCCCAGTGCGCGGCCTGCGCCGCGAGCAGGACCTCGATCGCCTGGTCGACCTCGGCCGTGGTCGGCGCGAACGCGTCCAGGATCGGCTGCAGCTGCGCCGGGTGGATGCTCCACATCCGCGTGTAGCCGAACTCGCGCGCCGCGCGCGTGGCGGCGGCCTGCAGCGCGGCGGCATGCTTGAACTCGGTGACGACGCAGTGCGACGGCACCTTGCCGTGGGCGTGGCAGGCGGCGGCGATCTCGAGCTTGGCGCGCACGACCAGCGGGTGCTCGAACTGGCCCTTGACGCTCATCGCCTCGAGCGGGATCGCGCCGCGGTGCGCGGAGACGAAGTCCATCAGCCCGAAGGACAGCGACTCGATGCGCGGATGGGCGGCGATCGCCTGCACCTCGCGCAGCGCGCCGTGGGTCTCGACCAGCGCATGCAGCGGGATCGAGGCGCCGCCTCCCGCATCGACCGCCGCGGCGGCGTGCTGCACGTCGGCCAGCCCGGCCGGCTTCGGCAGCATCAGGTACGCGGGCCGGGCCGCCGCGCCGAGGATGGTCGCCAGCACGTCGGCGAAACGCGGATGCTCGACCGGCAGCAGCCGCACGCCGACGCGGCCGAATCGGTTGTCGGCGCTGGCGAGCAGCTCGGCGATCAGCTGCGCCTGCTCGACCTCGGCGCCGGCCGGGGCGCCATCCTCGTTGTCCAGCGTGACGTCGAAGACCGGCCCGCGCTCGGCCTGCAGCGCCAGCGCCTTGCGCATGCGCTCCTCGACGCCGGCGTAGTGGTCGCACACCGGCAGCGGCGCGGCGACCGGCTCGCCGGGGTCGAACAGCGCATCGCGCGGGTGCAGGGGGTCGCGGTCGCTCATGGCAGGCTCGATTCGGGTCGGCTGGAGCGGCTAGCGTAGCGCCAAGGCTGCCGCGCGGCCACTACGAGCGTTCGCAGGCCGCGCCCGGGATCCCGCGCCGGGGGCGCCGCGCCAGCCGCCGCCGGCTGCGCCGTGCCGAAAGACGAAGAGCCGGCCCGCAGGCCGGCTCGCGCATCGTCAGGAGGCGGCCGCAGGCGCAGCCGTCGCGCCGCCGCGTCAGAGCAGGTGGCGCACGCCGTCCTGCTCGCCCATCAGCTCGGCCAGCGTCTTGTCGATGCAGGCCCGGCTGAACTCGTCGATCGGCAGGCCCTCGACGATCTGGTAGTCGCCGCCGGCGCAGGTGACCGGGTAGCCGAACATCACTTCCTTCGGGATGCCGTATTCGCCGTTGCTGCGCACCCCCATCGTGACCCACTCGCCGTTCGTCCCCAGCGCCCAGTCGCGCATGTGGTCGATCGCGGCGTTGGCGGCCGACGCCGCCGACGACAGCCCGCGCGCCTCGATGATCGCGGCGCCGCGCTTGCCGACGGTCGGCAGGAAGACATCCTTGTTCCAGACCTGGTCGGCGATCATGTCCTTGACGCCCGCGCCGTCGACGGTCGCGAAGCGGTAGTCGGCGTACATCGACGGGCTGTGGTTGCCCCAGACGCAGACCTTGCGCAGGCTGGCCACCGGCTTGCCGGTCTTCAGCGCCAGCTGCGACAGTGCGCGGTTGTGGTCCAGCCGCATCATCGAGGTGAAGTTGCGCGCCGGCAGCCCGGGCGCGGACTTCATCGCGATATAGGCGTTGGTGTTGGCCGGGTTGCCGACGACCAGCACCTTGACCTGGCGCGAGGCCGAGGCGTCCAGCGCCTTGCCCTGCGCGGTGAAGATCTGCGCGTTGGCGGCCAGCAGGTCGGCACGCTCCATGCCGGGGCCGCGCGGACGCGCGCCGACGAGCAGCGCGTAGTCGGTATCCTTGAACGCGGTCTTCGGGTCGGCGTGGCCCTGCATGCCGGCCAGCAGCGGGAAGGCGCAGTCTTCGAGCTCCATCATGACGCCCGCGAGCGCCTTCTGCGCCTTTTCGTCCGGGATCTCGAGCAGCTGCAGGATGACGGGCTGATCACGGCCCAGCATCTCGCCGGAGGCGATGCGGAACAGCAGGGCGTAACCGATCTGGCCGGCGGCGCCGGTGACGGCCACGCGGACGGGCTTCTTGCTCATCGGGAGCTCCTCGGGGTGCGGTGAAAAGGCTGGCCGACGACGCAGGCCGCGGCGATGGCACGAGTGTACGCCGCCGAGGCTGACTGGACTCTTATGTCTTATGTAAGACAATGGGGCATGGCCGACCCCACGGCACCGACCGTTACCGCCCCTCCCGCCGCGGCCCCGGCGCCCGCCGTGGCCGCGGCGACGCCGTCGTTCAGCCCGCTGTACCAGCAGATCAAGGGGCTGCTGCTGCGCAGCCTGCAGGGCGGCGAGTGGAAGCCGGGCGAGGTCATCCCGAGCGAGGTCGACCTGGCGACCCGCTACAAGGTCAGCCAGGGCACGGTGCGCAAGGCGATCGACGAGCTCGCGACCGACAACCTGCTGGTGCGCCGCCAGGGCAAGGGCACCTTCGTCGCCACCCACGCCGAGGAGCGCACGCAGTACCGCTTCCTGCGCCTGCAGCCCGACGACGGGGCGGCCGCCGGCATGCGCCGGCGCTTCCTGGACTGCCGCCGCCTGCGCGCGCCGGCCGAGGTCTCGAGCGCGCTCGGCCTGAAGGGCAGCGAGTCGGTCTGGCAGGTGCGCCGGCTGCTGCTCGGCGAGGTCGGCGGCCGCATGCGGCCGGTCGTCTTCGACGAGATCTGGCTGCCGGCGGCGCTGTACAAGGGCCTGAGTGCGGAGCGCCTGTCCGGCCAGCGCGGGCCGATGTACGCCTTCTTCGAGACCGAGTTCGGCGTGCGGATGATCCGCGCCGACGAGAAGATCCGCGCCGTGGCGGCCGACGCCGAGGCGGCACGGCTGCTCGAGGTGGCCGAAGGCGCGCCGCTGCTGTCGGTCGAGCGGCTGTCCTACACCTACGGCGACCGGCCGGTCGAGCTGCGCCGCGGCCTGTACCACACCGCGGCGCACCACTACCGCAACCAGCTCAGCTGAGAGCCGCGACGTGCGCTGCCCGACCCAGACCCACAGCTCCGTGTAAGACTGCTGCATTGCAATAAACTGTGACGGTTCCGGGTGTGGCGCCAAGCCTGCCCGGTAGCGTCGACCACGCAGGACATGCCGATGACGAACGCCCCCGCCAAGCCACGCCCCGTCTACCGCAATATCCACGTGACCGACATCGTGCGCTACCGGCTGCCGGTGGCGGGCATGGTGTCGATCCTGCACCGCGTCAGCGGCGCGCTGATGTTCCTGCTGCTGCCGTTCGCGCTGTGGATCTTCGACGCCAGCCTGAGCTCGGAGTTCTCGTACGAGGCGCTGGCCAGCGCGTTCGCGGCCGGCGCCGGGCCGCTGCCCGGCTGGTTCCTGAAGCTGGTCTCGCTGGCGCTGATCTGGGCCTACCTGCACCATGCGATCGCCGGCGTGCGCCACCTGTGGATGGACGCCACGCACAGCGTCAGCAAGGCACAGGGGGCGAACTCGGCGATCGTCACGCTGGCGCTGTCGCTGCTGCTGACCCTGGCGCTCGGCGCCAGGCTGTTCGGCCTGTTCTGAAGGAGTCGGGCGATGGCCGTCAACTACGGATCCAAGCGCATCGTCGTCGGCGCGCACTACGGCTTTCGCGACTGGCTGAGCCAGCGCGTCAGCGCGGCGCTGATGGCGATCTTCACCCTCGCGCTGGTCGTCCAGGTGCTGCTGCCGGGGCCGATCAGCTACGACAAGTGGGCCGGCATCTTCGCCGCCCAGTGGATGAAGCTGCTGACCTTCACCGTCGTCGTCGCGCTGCTGTGGCACGCGTGGGTCGGCATGCGCGACATCTGGATGGACTACATCAAGCCCGTGGGCGTGCGGCTGGTGCTGCAGGTCGCCACGATCGTCTGGTTGCTGGGCTGCGCGGGCTGGGCCGTGCAGGTGCTGTGGAGGCTCTGATCATGGTTTACCCCCACGCTCTCTTCGATCGCTGCCCCCCGAGGGGGCCTTCATCGCCCTTCGGGCGGCCGGGCGGGCGCTGACATGTCGCTCGCCAATCTTCCCCGTCGCAGGTTCGACGTCGTCATCGTCGGCGCCGGCGGCTCCGGCATGCGCGCGTCGCTGCAGCTGGCGCTGGCCGGCCTGAACGTCGCCGTCCTCACCAAGGTCTTCCCGACGCGATCGCACACGGTGGCGGCGCAGGGAGGGATCGGGGCCAGCCTGGGCAACATGTCCGAGGACAACTGGCATTACCACTTCTACGACACCGTGAAGGGTAGCGACTGGCTCGGCGACCAGGATGCGATCGAGTTCATGTGCCGCGAGGCGCCGAAGGTCGTCTACGAGCTGGAACACTTCGGCATGCCGTTCGACCGCAACCCGGATGGCACGATCTACCAGCGCCCGTTCGGCGGCCATACCGCCAACTACGGCGAGAAGCCGGTGCAGCGCGCCTGCGCCGCCGCCGACCGCACCGGCCACGCGATGCTGCACACGCTGTACCAGCAGAACGTCAAGGCGCGCACCAACTTCTTCGTCGAGTGGATGGCGCTGGACCTGATCCGAGACGCCGACGGCGACGTGCTGGGCGTCGTCGCGCTCGAGATGGAGACCGGCGACGTCCACATCCTGGAGGCCAAGGTCACGCTGCTGGCCACCGGCGGCGCCGGCCGCATCTATGCCGCGTCGACGAACGCCTTCATCAATACCGGCGACGGCCTCGGCATGGCGGCGCGCGCCGGCATCCCGCTGCAGGACATGGAGTTCTGGCAGTTCCACCCGACCGGCGTGGCCGGTGCCGGCGTGCTGCTGACCGAGGGCTGCCGCGGCGAGGGCGCGATCCTGCGCAACATCCACGGCGAGCGCTTCATGGAGCGTTATGCGCCGACGCTGAAGGACCTCGCGCCGCGCGATTGCGTCAGCCGCTGCATGGACCAGGAGATCAAGGAAGGTCGCGGCTGCGGTCCGAACAAGGACTACATCCACATGGACATGACCCACCTCGGGGTCGAGACCATCATGAAGCGGCTGCCGTCGATCTACGAGATCGGGCACAACTTCGCCAACGTCGACATCACGCGCGAGCCGATCCCCGTCGTGCCGACGATCCACTACCAGATGGGCGGCGTGCCGACCACCATCCACGGCCAGGTCGCCGTGCCGAAGGACGGCGAACCGAATTCGGTGGTCGGCGGGCTGTATGCGGTCGGCGAGTGCGCGTGCGTCAGCGTGCACGGCGCCAACCGGCTCGGCACCAATTCGCTGCTCGACCTCGTCGTCTTCGGCCGCGCGGCGGGCAACCACATCGTCGACGCGTTCAGGACGTCGGACAAGTCGCACAAGCCGCTGCCGAAGGATGCGGCCGACGCCTCGCTCGCGCGGCTGGCGCGGCTGGACGCGAGCACGAGCGGCGAGTATGCGCAGGACGTCGCCGGCGACATCCGCGAGACGATGCAGCGCCACGCAGCGGTGTTCCGCACGCAGGCGACGCTGGACGAAGGCGTGGCCAGGATCGCGGCGATCGCCGAGCGCGTCGCGGCGATCGGGCTGAAGGACAAGTCCAAGGTCTTCAACACCGCGCGCATCGAGGCGCTCGAGGTCGACAACCTGATCGAGGCCGCGCGCGCGACCATCGTGTCGGCGGCCGCACGCCACGAATGCCGCGGCGCGCACACCGTCAAGGACTACGAGCGCGGCGCCGACGACCCGGAGTTCCCGCTCGGCCGCAACGACCGCGACTGGCTCAAGCATACGCTGTGGTACAGCGACGGCGACCGGCTCGACTACAAGCCGGTTCGCATGAAGCCGCTGACGACCGAAACCGTCCCGCCCAAGGTGCGGACCTTCTGACCCCCCGCCCGTATCCCGTCATGAGCAAGCGCAGCTTCCAGATCTACCGCTACGACCCGGACCAGGACGCCCGGCCCAGGATGCAGACGATCGACGTCGACCTCGACGGCTCCGAGCGCATGCTGCTCGACGCGCTGATCAAGCTCAAGTCGGTCGACCCGACGCTGAGCTTCCGGCGCAGCTGCCGCGAGGGCGTGTGCGGGTCGGATGCGATGAACATCAACGGCAAGAACGGGCTGGCGTGCCTGACCAACATGCGAAGCCTGCCGGGCGGCACGATCGTCCTCAAGCCGCTTCCCGGGCTGCCGGTGATCCGCGACCTGATCGTCGACATGACGCAGTTCTTCACCCAGTACCACTCGATCAAGCCCTACCTCGTCAACGACACGCTGCCGCCGGAGAAGGAGCGTCTGCAGTCGCCCGAGGAGCGCGACGAGCTCAACGGCCTGTACGAGTGCATCCTGTGCGCGAGCTGCTCGACGAGCTGCCCGAGCTTCTGGTGGAACCCGGACAAGTTCGTCGGCCCCGCGGGGCTGCTGCAGGCCTACCGCTTCATCGCCGACAGCCGCGACCAGGCCACCGGCGAGCGGCTGGACAACCTCGAGGACCCGTACCGGCTGTTCCGCTGCCACACGATCATGAACTGCGTCGACGTCTGTCCGAAGGGGCTGAACCCGACCAAGGCGATCGGCAAGATCAAGGAACTGATGGTCCGCCGGGCCGTCTGACTTCGTGCGCCGGCGATGGACCTGCCGCTCGACTCCCCCGCGCTGGGCAAGCTGCGCTGGCGTTGCCGGCGTGGCCTGCTCGAGAACGACCTCCTGCTCGAGCGATTCTTCCGCCGTCTCGACGCTGCCGGGCAGGCGATCACGACCCGACAGGCCGATGCGCTGATGGCGCTGATGGACCTGCCTGACAACGACCTGCTGGACCTGCTGCTGGCGCGCCGCGAGCCCGCGGGCGAGCTCGACCGGCCCGACGTGCACGAAGTGATCGCGCTGCTTCGCCAGCCCGCAGCCCGCGCCGCCAACCCCGAAGAAAGGTGAAGCCGAGATGAACCCCTCCGACGCCAAAGCCACCCTGTCGTTCTCCGACGGCCGCCCGAGCATGGAGTTGCCGATCTACCAGGGCTCGATCGGCCCGGAGGTGATCGACATCCGCAAGCTGTATGCGCAGACCGGCATGTTCACCTACGACCCGGGCTTCCTCAGCACGGCGTCGTGCCAGTCGACGATCACCTACATCGACGGCGACAAGGGCGAGCTGCTGTACCGCGGCTACCCGATCGAGCAGCTTGCCGAGCAGTGCGACTTCCTCGACACCTGCTACCTGCTGCTGTACGGCGAGCTGCCGAACGCGCAGCAGCAGAAGGAGTTCGACACGCTCGTGACGCGTCACTCGATGATCAACGAGCAGATGCAGTTCTTCCTGCGCGGCTTCCGGCGCGACGCGCACCCGATGGCGGTGCTGACCGGGCTGGTCGGAGGGATGTCGGCCTTCTATCACGACAGCACCGACATCAACAACCCGCGCCACCGCGAGATCTCGGCGATCCGGCTGATCGCCAAGATGCCGACGCTGGTCGCGATGGCCTACAAGTACGGCGTCGGTCAGCCCTACATCTACCCGCGCAACGAGCTGTCGTATGCGGCCAACTTCATGCGCATGATGTTCGGCACGCCGTGCGAGGACTACGTCCCCAACGACGTCCTGGTGCGCGCGATCGACCGCATCTTCATCCTGCACGCCGACCACGAGCAGAATGCGTCGACCTCGACCGTGCGGCTGTGCGGCAGCTCGGGCACCAACCCGTTCGCGGCGATCGCCGCCGGCGTCGCCTGCCTCTGGGGGCCGGCGCACGGCGGCGCCAACGAGGCGGCGCTGAACATGCTGGAGGAGATCCAGCGCAATGGCGGGGTCGAGAAGGTCGGCGAGTTCATCAAGCAGGTCAAGGACAAGAACTCGAACGTTCGCCTGATGGGATTCGGGCATCGGGTGTACAAGAACTACGACCCGCGCGCCAAGCTGATGCGCGAGACCTGCCACGAGGTGCTCGGCGAGCTCGGGCTGGGCAACGACCCGCTGTTCAAGCTCGCGATGGCGCTGGAGAAGATCGCCCTCGAGGACGAGTACTTCGTCGCCCGCAAGCTGTACCCGAACGTCGATTTCTACTCCGGCATCGTGCAGCGCGCGCTCGGCATCCCGGTCAGCCTGTTCACCGCGATCTTCGCGCTCGCGCGCACCGTCGGCTGGATCGCCCAGCTCAACGAGATGATCGGCGACCCTGAGTACAAGATCGGCCGCCCGCGCCAGCTCTACGACGGCGCGGTGCGGCGCGACGTCGTGCCGCTGGCTCGGCGCTGAACGCGTTCGGTACGCCAGCCCGATGCGAGGCCGCCTGCGGGCGGCCTCGCCGTCTGGCGGCAGCGGCGCACAGGGCGGGCCAACCCTGCATGCCCTGGGGGGTGTGAGGCCGCGTCCGGCGCTTTCGGTCACAATCGCGCCGTCCCATGCCGCGCGTGCCGTCATCCGACCCGACGAAGGCCGACCCGGCGCGCCCGGCTGGCAGCGGCGCGCGCGTCGGGCTGCTGTTCGACTTCGACTGGGACCGGCTCGCGCACGACCGGCTCGCGCGCGAGCAGGGCTGGCGCTTCGACCGCGCCGGATTCGACCTCTTCAGCTTCCCGAGCAACGTCCGCCTGGCCTGGGCCGATGTCGAACGCTTCGCCGCCCGGCAGGCGCGGCGCGCCCTGCGGCGCGGCTGGGCCGGCGTGCTGTCGCACCAGGAGCATCTCGGCGCACTCGCCGCGGCGCTGGTCGCCGAGGCCGCCGCCCTGCCGGGCAACCGGCCCGAGGCGGTGCTCGCGTGCCAGCACAAGCTGCACGCGCGGCGCGTGCTGCAGCGCGTCGCGCCCGAGGCCAACCCGGCATTCGAGCTGCTCGACGCCGGCTACGGCGACCCGATCCCGCCGGGCATCGCCTACCCGCGCTTCGTCAAGCCGGTGCGTGCGGCATTCTCGGTCCTGGCGCGCCGCGTGGACAGCCGCGCCGAGTTGCAGGCTCATGCGCGCTTCGGCCGGCGCGAGCTGTGGGTGATCCGCCACCTCGTCGAGCCCTTCGACCGCGTCGCACGCCGGCGCCTGCCCGAGGCGGGCAGCGCGCACCGGCTGATCCTCGAGGAGCCGGTGCGCGGCCGCCAGTGCAACCTGGACGGATTCGTCTGGCGCGGCCGGCTGCACGTGCTGGGCGTCGTCGACGCCGTGATGTACCCCGGCACGCAGGCCTTCATGCGCTTCGAGCTGCCGAGCCGCCTGCCGGCGATGGTGGCCGCGCGCGCGGCCGAGGTCGCGCGCCGCTTCCTGGCCGAGGTCGGGTTCGAGCATGGCCTGTTCAACATGGAGTTCATCCACGACGAGGCGACCGACCGCATCGCGGTGGTCGAGTTCAACCCGCGGCTGGCGTCGCAGTTCGGCGACCTGTACCGGCGCGTGCACGGCGTCGACCCGCATGCGATCGGGCTGGCGCTGGCCAGCGGCGCCGATCCGCTCGCGCTGCCGCGCGGGCGGCCCGAGGCTGGTGCCGCGGCGAGCTTCGTCTACCGCGCCTTCGCGCCGGATGCCGTGCCGGCAGCTCCGGGCGCGGCCGCGCGCGCCGCGCTGCGCGAGGCCTTCCCCGACGCGCTGCTGTTCGCCTTCCCCAAGCATGGGCAGGCGCTGGCGCGCGACTTCAAGTGGCTGGGCAGCCATCGCTACGGCATCGTCCACCTCGGTGGGCGCGACCCTGCCGACCTGGCCCGGCGCTGCCGCGAGGCCTCTGCGCTGCTCGGCTGGCCGGCGCCGCTGGCCGGGGAGGGCGATCTGAGCGGCCACGCGCCGGCCTGGCCGCGGCCCGACCTGGTTGGCGTGCCGATGTAGCGGCATCGGCGCGCGCAGCCGAGTGCAGCAGCCTTCGGCCTGCGCGCCGCACGGTCTCGCGCACGCTGCTACGCTCGGGCACATTGCACGTTGTCCCCCGTCCTTCACCACGATGCGAATCCGAACCGAACCGTCGATACCGACCCCGCTGCGCCTGCTCGCGATCCTGGCGCTGCTCGCCGCGCTCGCCGGCTGCAGCGCGATGCAGGCCCAGAATCCGCCGACCGCGCTGCGCCCGGTCAATGCGGTGGCGGGCGAGGGCGGCGAGCGCCTGATGCTCGCCGGGCACGACGTCGTCGCCTACTTCACGCTCGGCCGCCACGCGCCCGGGCGCGCCGAGTTCACGAGCGAGCACGAGGGGGTGACGTTCCGTTTCGCGAGCGCCGAGCACAAGGCGATGTTCGACGCCGGGCCCGCGCGCTACCTGCCGCAGTTCGGCGGCTACTGCACGAACGGCATCGCCTACGGCATCCCCTGGGGCGGCGACGCCGACACCTGGAAGATCATCGACGGGCGCCTGTATATCTTCGGCGGGCGGGCATCGCGCGAGGCGTTTGAGCTCGACCAGGCGGGCAACCTGGCACTGGCCAGGCGCTACTGGGACGACGAGGTCGCCGGCCGCCACAGCTTCGTGCAGCGCGCCTGGCGCCTGGTCTGGCGCGTGCCGCACTACAAGAGCGGCGAGGAGCTCGCGCGCGCGGTCGCGGCGGCGAAGGCACGCGGGGGCTGAAGACGCGGCGCGTCGGCTTCGCAGGCGCTGCGCGTGCGGGCGCTGAAGGCGCTGCGCGACGGTGCTGACCGCGCTTCGCGCATGGCGCCGGTGGACAATGCGCGCCACCTCCATCGCCCCGACCCGCCCATGACCGACCATGCCGACCTCCAGCGCTGGCTGGACGAACGACGCATCGACGAGATCGAGTGCCTGACGCCCGACATGTCGGGGCAGGCGCGCGGCAAGATCGTGCCGCGCCACAAGTACGACGCCGCGTTCGGGCTGCGCCTGCCCGAGGCGGTGCTGACGATGTCGGTGACCGGCGACTACCCGGAGCGCGACTTCACGGCCGTCGCCGACCCCGACATGCGGCTGGTTCCCGACCTGTCGACGCTGTGCATGGTGCCGTGGGCCAAGGAGCCCACCGCGCAGATCATCCACGACTGCATCGGCTTCGACGACCAGCCGATCGACCTGTCGCCGCGCAACGTGCTGCGCCGCGTCCTGGCGCTGTACGAGGGCGAGGGCTGGCGCCCGGTCGTCGCGCCCGAGATGGAGTTCTACCTGGTCCAGCTCGAGGCCGACGAGGATATCCCGCTGAAGCCGCCGACCGGCCGCACGCGGCGCAGCGAGGCCGGGATGCAGAGCTACTCGATCGAGTCGGTCGACGAGTACGGCGATATCTTCGACGTCATGTACGACTGGTGCGAGGCGCAGGGGATCGCGCTGGATACGCTGGTGCACGAGATGGGCACGGCGCAGATGGAGATCAACCTCGACCACGGCGAGGCGCTGTCGCGCGCCGACCAGGTCTTCCGCTTCAAGCGCACGGTGCGCGAGGTCGCGATCCGCAACCAGATGTATGCGACCTTCATGGCCAAGCCGATGCAGGGCCAGCCCGGCAGCGCGATGCACCTGCACCAGAGCGTGATCGACCTGTCACGCGGCGCCAACCTGTTCAGCCGTCCCGATGGCGAGGCCTCCGAGCACTTCCTGCACTTCATCGGCGGGCTGCAGACCTATCTGCCGGCGGCCGCCGCCTTCTTCGCGCCCTACGTCAACAGCTACCGGCGGCTGAGCCGCTTCACGGCGGCGCCGATCAACCTGAGCTGGGGGCATGACAACCGCACCTGCGGGCTGCGCGTGCCGCGCTCCGGGCCCGAGGCGCGCCGGGTCGAGAACCGGCTCGCGGGCGTGGACGCCAACCCCTACCTGGTCTTCGCCGCCAGCCTGGCCTGCGGCTGGCTGGGCATGAAGCAGCGCCTGCAGCCGACCCAGCCGCTGGTCGGCAGCGCCTACGAGCAGCCGCACCAGTTGCCGCGCCACCTCGACGATGCGGTCGAACTGCTGGTCGCGTGCGAGCCGCTGGTCGAGCTGTTCGGCGAGCACTTCGTGCAGACCTACCGCGCGATCAAGGATGTCGAGTACCGCGAGTACTTCGAGGTCGTCAGCCCCTGGGAGCGCCGCTTCCTGCTGCTGAACGTCTAGCACGCTTCGGCGCGGCCTTCTTCGCCGCCGCCTTCCTGGCCGGCGACTTGCCCGCGGGGGCCTTCTTCGCCGGCGCCTTCTTCGCGGGGACCTTCTTCGCGGCGACCTTCTTCGCCGGGGCCGGCCTCGCGCCGGTCTTCGTGGCGCTTGTCCTGTTCGCGGGCGGCTTCGTCGCCGCGACCTTGCCGGCCGCCGCGTCTTTCGGCGCCGACCGCGATGCAGGACTGCCGGGCGGCGCCTTCGCCGACGTCTTGCCGGCGGCACGCCGGGCCGCCGCCAGCAGCGCCCCGAACTCGCGCTCGAAGCCGCGCGTGATCGTGTCCGGATCGGGCACCAGGTGGGCGTCGGCGACGATCGCCAGCGTCGCCTGGCCGCGGTAGCTGAGGATGCTGATGCCCATGCCGAGCTGGTCGCCCGGATGCGGCACCCAGAACATGACGCGCTCGATCGGCACCCCGGCCACGTACAGCGTGCCCGGGGCACCGACGACGTTGGTCATGACGACGCTGGCCTTGCGGCTGAACATCGCTTCCGGGATGTCCGAGACCGCCTTCGGCGCGCGGCCGAAGATGTCGAACAGCACGCGCATCGCCACCGGTTCGAGCGAGCGCTTGAGCGCGTCCATCGCCGCCTTGGTCGCGCGCAGCCGCGCCAGCGGCGTCGAGCGCGCGACCGCGAGCTCGAGCAGCACGAGGCCGAAGTCGTTGCCGAGCTCCAGCGCGCGCTCGCGCGGCCGCAGGTCGACCGGCACCAGCGCGCGCAGCGTGGTGTGCGCGGCGTCGACGCCTCGCCGCTGCAGGTAGGCGCGCAGCGCGCCGGTCATGCCGGCGACGAGGACATCGTTGACCTTGGCGTCTGCCAGCGCGCCGATCGCCTTCACGTCGGCGATCGCCACCGGCGCCGACCAGGCGACGCGCTTGGGCAGCGAGAACGTGCCCTTGAACGGCGACGGCGGGTCGTCGGTCTTCAGCAGCTCGCTCAGCAGCATGCCGGCGCCGCCGACCACCGCCGCCGCCTTGTCGACCAGCGCCTGCGGGTGGCGCACGGCGTCCAGCGCCGTATTCGCCGCCGAGGCGGCCGCGCGCACCGGCGCCGCCAAGGTCCGCAGCGCGGCCTCCAGCCAGGGCTCGTCGCGTTCGTCACCGCGTTCGCCGCGCTCGCCGTGGTCGCCTTGGTCGCCTTGGTCGCCGTGGTCGACTTGATCGTGCGGCGGCGGGCCCTCGCGGTGCAGCGGCGCGTCCGGCGCGGTGTCGTACAGCCGCATCGAGACCGCCGTCATCGCCGTGCCGTCGCCGATGCAGTGGTGGAATCGCGTGACCAGCGCGCTGCCGCCGTCGACGTTGTCGATCACGTGCACCTGCCAAAGCGGCTGCAGGCGGTCCAGCGGCGTGCTGGCGAGGTCGCCCAGCAGCCGCTCGAGTTGCTGCTGCCCGCCCGGGGCCGGCAGCGCCACATGGTGCAGGTGCTGGCCGATGTCGAAGTCCGGCACGTCTTCCCAGTGCGGCAGCGGGATCGGCAGCCCGCGCTCGACCACGCGCTGGCGAAAGCGCGGGAAGTCGGCCAGGCGCGCCGCGTACAAGGCCGCGACGCGGTCGAAGTCCAGCGGCTCGCGCGTCAGCGCGACGCTGGTGACCATCGCCAGGTTGGCGCGTCCGTCCATGTGGAACCAGGCCGCGTCGACCGGGGCCATCCTGTGCAGTGCCATGTCGGCGAGCTCCTTCGTCGAGTGAAACGATTGCCGCGACCCCGGGGGCCGCCGGCTGGGTCAATCGAGCACGCGCCGGATCGCCCCGACCAGCGCGTGCGGATGGTCCAGCCCGTGGTAGGCCGGCGGCACTGCCCCCGGCGCGCCGAGCAGCGATGCCACCGCCAGCGCCGCCGAGTGGATCGAGTATTCGACCGTGTAGACGACGTTGTCCGGGATCTCGCAGTACTGGCCGACCAGCGCCAGGCCGCTGAAGCCGGGCGGGACGACCGGCGGCCGGTCGCCGGGCGAGCGCGGCATGAACTGGCTCGTGGTGTAGGGCAGCAGGCAGGGCACGCAGTTCGCGCCGTCGAGCAGCGCCGGCAGCTCGTCCTGCCAGCCGAGCTGGCCGATGACCTCGGTCAGGATCTCGCGCCCGCTGCACGCGGGCATGGACTTGGCGACGAAGTCGCCGGGCCGGTCGGCGAACAGGCCATAACCCCACCAGACATGGGTGCCGGGCGGCTGGTCGGGATAGGCCGGCGGGTGGAACAGGTGGAAGGTCAGCCGCCAGCTCGAGTCCACCAGCGTCAGCAGCCCGCCGCGTCCGGGCTCGTCGCCGCTGAAGGCCGTCATGCGGCGCACGAAGCGGTCGTCGGCGTGCGTGACGGTGAAGGTCACCCACTGGCTGCGCGTGATATCGCCGCAGAAGGCCTGCGGCCGGCCGAAGGCGGCGTCGCGCGCGGCGAGCCGCTGCCACAGTGGCCAGGCGCCGCCGCGGTACGTGGGCGCGGGCGGCGGCGCGTCCATCGATCCGAGCGTCGAGTCGGCGGTCATCGAGCCGAGGGTGACGATGACGAAGTCGCCCGGCGCGACGTCGATATCGGCGGCGGCATCCCCGCGCCGCGCGCGGAGCCGGCGCACCGCGCGCAGCCCGCCGGGCGCCTCGTCGAACTCGAGGTCGGTCACCTGCACCCCGGTGTCGAACTGCACCCCCTGCTGCGCCAGCCAGCGCTCGATCGGCCGCACGATCGAGTCGCGCGCGTTGTAGCGCGTCGACTGCACGATCTTCATCGTCGCCAGGTCGGGAAACAGGCGCAGGAATCGCAGCAGGTAGCGCCGCAGCTCGGCCGCGCTGTGCCAGGTCTCGAAGCCGAACATGCTGGACCACATGAGCCAGAAGCGGCTGCCGAAGAACTCGGCATCGAAAGATTCGTCGATGCGACGCGCGCCGAGCTCCTCCTCGCCGCGCAGCATCATCCCGATCAGGTCGACGCGGCCCTTGTCGTTCAGCCCGAACGACGACGCATCGACGATCCGGCCGCCGCGCCCGACCAGCCGCGCATGCGCGTCCCAGGGCGACTCGGTCCAGAAGTCGAGCGTGTCCTGCGCCACCGACTTGGCCGGATCGTCGAGCGACGGGATATGGCCGAGCAGCTCATGCATCAGCACATAGGCCGCGCCGTACATGCGGCTGCCGCGCATCGAATAACCCGCTGCGGCCGACCCGCCGGCGTCCAGGCTGCCGCCGGGCGTGGCCTCCTCGAGGATGCGGATGTCGCTGCCGGCAAACCCGCCGTGGCGGATCAGGGTGACCGCCGCGGCCAGGCCGGCGATGCCGCCGCCGACCAGGGTGGCGCGGCGGCGGGGGTGCGATTCGGCGTGGCTCATGGGCGCGATCTCCGTGCGCGGTGGGGCCGGGGAGGCGTCGCCGCCGGGGCGGCCGTGGTTGCCGCAGTTGCCGTGGCCGCCGCCTTGCGCGCCCGCCGCGGCACCGACCGGGCGACCAGCTCGTCGAAGGCCGCCGCGAGCGCGCGGGACAGGGGTTCGGCATCGGGCACGGCGGCGCGCGCGGTCGTGAAGCCGAAGCCCATGCTGTCGGCGTAGCTCATGACCGTGATATTCAGCCCCAGGCCATGCTCGACGATCGACATCGGCCAGTAGCAGCGCATCCGCGCCCCGGCCGCATACAGCGGCACGCGCGGGCCGGGGATGTTGGAGACGACGACGTTGGCCAGCGGCGGCATCACGCTCGTGACCTGCGAACGGCCGTAGAGCTCGGCCAGCCCGTGCAGCACCCAGGGCACCCCGATCGACGGGAAGTCCATCGGCACGATGCCGCGCGCCTGCCGCACCATCGACTTCACCGCGCCGGCGGCGTCGCGGATCGCGCGCAGCCGGCGCAGCGGGTCGGCGATATGCGTCTGCAGGTTGACCAGCGGCATCGTGGCCTGGGTCGTGTACTCGATGTCGCCGGTCTCGCGCAGCGAGATCGGCATCGCCGCCGTCAGCGGCCGCGCCGGGATGCCGCCGTGCTGCGCGAGGTAGCGCCGCAGCGTGCCGCTGCACAACGCCAGCACGATGTCGTTGAGCTTGGCGTCGTGCGCCGCCGCGATCGACTGCAAGTCCGCCAGCGGCAGCGACAGGCCGGCGAAGCCGCGCTCGGCGGTGATCGGCACGTTCAGCGGCGTCCGCGGGCCGAAGACGAAGTTCTGCCGCAGCCGGCCTGCGCCCGCCGGCGCCGGCGCGCCGAACATCCCGCCTAGCGTGCGCACGACCTCCGGCAGGTGGCGCAGCAGCTTGATGTACTGCGCGCCGTCGTGGCGCAGCGCCGCCGCGCCGAGCTCGATCGGCCCCGGGTGCTCGGACGCGGCGGCGGCGGCGGACCGGGGCGGCCGCGTCGGCGAAGGCCGCGGCGTGGTGTCGAACAGCGTGCGCGCGAGCTGCACGCCGGCCAGCCCGTCGAGCGCCGCGTGATGCGCCTTGAAGTAGTAGCCGACCTGGCCGCTGGCCAGCCCCTCGATCACGTGCAGCCGCCACAGCGGCCGGCTGCGGTCCAGCAGCTCGGCGTGCAGCGCGGCAGCGCAGTCCTCGAACTGGCGCAGGGTGCCGGGCGGCGGCAGCGTCACGCGCTGCACATGGTGGTCCAGGTCGACCGCGTCGTCCTGCACCCAGACCGGGTCGGCCAGCTGCAGCGGCATCGGCGCCAGCCGGCGCCGCAGGACGGGTGCCATGTGCAGCCGCCGCCCGAGCTCGCGCTTGACGCTGGCGAAGAAGTCGCGCCGGTAGCCGGCGGGGAGGTCGAACAGGCTCAGCGATGCGACATGCATCGGGGTCTGCGGCGTCTCCAGGTGCAGGAAGGCCGCATCGACGCCGCTGAGGTGCTTCATCGCTCGGGTCTCGTCGACGCGGGCCGTGGCGCCGCGCGCGGTTCGTCTGCGTCCATGGTGGCGTTGATGATGCGCCGCAGCCCCGGGCGTCACCTGATGCAGGTCAAGTCGCGCCCGGAGTCGGGTGGGCTTCGGGCGGGCCAGGTGCCGGGCGTGGGGCTCGCGTCAGCGCGCTTGCCGCGGTGGCAGCAGCGGCGCCACCGCGTCGAGCGCCGACCGCAGCCGCGCCGGGCCCTGTCCGCCCACGCGCACCCACGGCAGGCGATGCGCGGCCAGCAGCTCGCCGACGAGGACGTCGACCGGCGCCTGCACATGCGGGCCGTCGCGCTGGTGGCCGTCGGCCTGCCAGGGCAGGTCGACCGCCGTCAGCAACGTGATCGACATCGTGCGTTGCCACGCGATCGCCATCGCCTCCAGCGAGCGGTCGCCGAACAGCAGCCGGCTGTAGACCGCGGTCATCAGCGCCGTCGTGTCGGCGACGACGATATCGTGCGCCGCGGCGGCGGACTCGATGCGCGCGTGCTGCTCGGCCGCGATCGCCGCCTGCTCGTCGGGCCGCGGCGTGCGCCCCTCGCGCTCGCACCACGCGCGCAGCCACTCGGGCACCGCGGTGCAGGCCAGCCCGGTGGATGCGGCGAGCGAGTCGGCGAGCGCGAGCGCGA